>CAZKDJ010000001.1:0-62427 GCA_964551295.1 uncultured Anaerolineales bacterium
CCGCTGATGGCCTTGACGGCGCTGTATCCTACGTCGAGTCCTACGTTCATTGGTTGCCTCCTGGGGTTGATTTGTTGCGCCCGCGGCCCTTTTGGGCCAGATCCTTACGCCAGGGGTTGTGGCGCTGATCGCCCAGGGCGTCCATTTGAGCTTTATACACCAGCAGGCTCTCCTGGTTGATCAGCCAGTCGCGGCCGACCTTACGGGCCTCGACACGGCCATGGTTGGCCAGCCGACGCAGGTAGGCCGAGGCGTAGCCGGTGAGGGTTTCTGCTTGTTCGGTGCTGATCCAGCCTTCTGCAATTGGTTCGGGCATTGTAGCCTCCTGATCTATTCTGTGTTGTCGCTTTAGAGGGACAACTTGCCGCAAAACAAGACGGGACGGTTGTCCCGTTTGCGACTCCAGTATACTACAAGGAAAAGATGTTGTCAATTGTTACAGCTAGATGATCTGCAAGACACAGCACACTTAGCCAGATTCAGAAGGCGGCTCATTCGATGAGGTCATTTGCTCACGCCTCCAACGAAGTAGCTCAAGGACTGGGGCATCCTTCTGTGCTTCTGGTATGATGGGGGCATCCTCCTCGTGGATGCCTGCACTGTCAACATCATGTCTGCCAATCTCCCAAGCTTCTCGTATGTGCAATTCCCGTTTGACCAGATAGTAATCCCAAAAGATCTCCAAATCAGACAGGTCAGACTGATCACCCCTCGCGATGGAGGGAATAAGGTAGTAACCGCCGAAAGCCGCATAACTGTGAAGGAACATCTCAAGATTCTGATCCGATGTAGGCACCATTGTGTTGACGCGACAAGCAAAGGCAAGTAGTCGCATGTCCGGCTGTGACTGTGCGATTTCAGGATTGGCACCGATGACAACTCGGTAAGAAAAGGGATTGGCCTTATCGATACCGCGTATGACAGCAATACGAAGGCATTCCATCGTATCATGCGTCCCTAGCTCGCTGTGCCATTGAGCGAATATCTGCTTGGCAACTTCGCCATCTTCGAATATCGGAGCAAGGACGGGGGGAAACGATTCGTCAGGGGAAATAAGAAAACCTGTCCCATGCCACTTTGCTTTACTCCAGAGTGGGTCGCGTATGAACGAAATAGTCCGAATCTGAGTGTGTTTGGCATGGCCCTGAGCGAGCAGCTCAGGAGGCGGCCTTCTCTCACTTGTTGGGGGTGTCGAGAATCCAGCATCTAGATCTGGTTGCCTCTCAATGTGAGTATCATCCGCATCCCATGCCTTGGAACGCTTGAGTGGGTACTTGCCGACTTCTGGATCTGCCCAACTTGAAATCCGGTTCTTGGGTTCATGCCCCAGTACGTTACCCACGGTTATGAAGCTGCTTGTAAAACCGATGGAGCGGTCAAGTGCACGCTCGTCGCGGAACAGCTTTTCAAGAATCTCATCAGGGTTTGCGATCAACAGAATTCTGGCACTGAGAGCCGCTAAAAGTTCGAGTAACTTCCCTCTTACTTCACCTTGGGTCTCAGGCGACATGCTGTGGGGATCAAATGCAGAGCAGACAATATCAATATGGGGCCTACCAGCATGATCTCGCAGATCGAATCCGAACGGCTGCTTGGCGAAGTCTGACTTTCGCACAGTTATGGTAAGAACAGGCTCGCGCGCTATGACTCCCTCAAGGATACTTGTGGAGAACAAGCTCTCAAGCGCAGCAAGTAGCGATTCTGCCAGTTCAACGCAAGGCGAGTTATTCTTACTTTCCACAGTAATTTGACAGCCAAGCACAGCAGAACTAAGTTTGACTTCTCTTCTCGCATAGAACAAAGGCCTCTCGGGCAAATCCTCTAGAGCTGGCTGATTACGCCACTTAAGAAAGATGGTACGTAAATCTGTATCTCCCCAAGCCTCGCGATAGCCCTTATCTTGAAGCTCCTCCTCATAACCAAGCGCGTAGGTGAGTGCGATTGAGGCACCAGGCAAACCCAATCTCTCAAGAACATCGGGGAAAGTTGAAAGCCATTTGAGTTCCCAGAGATCTGTCTTCAATAGAAGAATTCCCAAGATCAAATCGAATTCTAGATCTCCCTCGGATAGACAAGCTCCGTCGTATCCTTGATCAACAAGGGCAACTCTAGCGATACTGTCTACCTCGTGCCACGCAAGGATTTGGGGCAGACGACCAAGCTGTAGCTCCAACCACTTCAGTCGCCTGTAACAAGCAGCTTGCAACGGCGTGACGTCCCCGTATCGCCATAGCTCATCGGTGGCAAGGGATGCCGCAGCTAGCAAAGTACCACGTGCTGCCCACAAAAGTCCTACGCGTTCATAGGCACACCCGCACGAGTACAAAGCATGCACGGAGTCGTAACGGCTCTCGTGCTTGTATAGGCGCCGTAGCGCACGTCCAAGCAGTTTTATAGCATCATAGGGGTGATCGGCTTCAAGCTGCTGGTCACCGCGTTTGAGCAACATGCGAGCGGCAGAGATCCCTCCTTTTCGAGTTGAAATAGTCTTAACAATAGTTTCGAATAACTCGTCATAGGCTGGCATACCATCGAGAAACTCGCCTAATTCCGTCAATATCTCTGCCTGGGGCTCAAGTGGATAACCCGCGAGATCTTCGCCTTGTTGGATTACATCCTGAAGATCGCGGAGAACTGCGTCTACTGGTTCCTGAGAAGCGAGCTTTTGCATGAGCTGCATCTCAAGAAGCATGGTTTGAGCCTGAAGAGATGTGCTTGGTCTGTTTTCCTCCTGACTCAGCCGTTCCAATTCTTGAGTGAGGATGTCCGTATGCGCTTGAAAAACTTCCCTGTCAGGCCCGGCCTCGCCCATAGCTGTGCGCAGCGCACACCACAGATTGAAGAGACGTTCAAGATCGTACGAATTTCGACTTCCCTTCGTACGCTCTTCAACAGTCTTGTAGAGTTTAACGAACTCCTCATAGTCCTCGTACCACCAGAAGATTGTCCATGCCTTCTGGTACGCACACTCTAGAAGCTGGTATTGGGTTCCGCACTTGGCCGCGATTCGCTCTGCGCGCTCAAACCGGCCTATGGTCTCGGTACGCGGCTGCTCAAGCTCCCTCGACAAGATAGCTGTATTGATGCAATCATCTGCAAGCGACGAGCTAAATCGCTGTTGCTGAATTAACTCCTCAATCCGTCCCTCTAGCTCGTTCAGTTCTTCCTCTCGCTGTGTATCGAGCGGTCCCTTGCGTACCTCTTCTCGAGTTGACGTGATGATCTCAAGCTCCTCAATAGCGAGTTCCTCACGTCCATTGCCGAACACTTTGTCGAGTATCCAGGTGAGATCCAGGATTCTTACATCAAGGTTGTGCTTCGCGCTCAGTTCATCTTCCAGCTCGGCACGTGCTTTGTCACGGATGAACTGGTTGCTCACAAAAAAGGCTTTTTGGTAATCTCGCCCAGTCGAAGCGATCTTTGCTATGTCAGAGCGCAATTTTCCTCTCCACTTCTTCTTTGCGCTAAACGCAAATGCCCACCTCTCGGAAGCAGCTTCTCTCCCAATTCCCATATACCATCCAAGCGCGAGATCATCTGCTACGGGATATGTCTCCGAATCCACTTTGCTGTCGCCACCTCCTGTGGGGCCTGTCTGTGGCAGCAGATTAGGACATATTTCCAGCTCGGCCAAACGCCGAGCAAAATGCTCAAATTTGACCTCTTGACTGCGACTTGTGAGTGTGCTGAGGTGATACTCCAACATTGACCGATCCAGTCTTGGTTCTTCCTGGATGATAGTATCCGAGAATCTCTCAGGGCGTCGTGCTCTTAGGAATTCCTTGGGCGAAAAACTTCCAGTTTTCATAGAATACACTTGTGGTTATCAAATGGCAGCAGGCCAAATCTTGAATCAGTCTCGATGCCTTCAACCAGCATCTTTTCGACCCTTGAAGTTCTGTACTCCCTTATGACTATGCTTTTTGAGCAGGCGAAAAGGCAGAAAGAAATTACTGGGCATTACCTGCTCACTCTGGCCTATCTGGTTTGCTATAAACATATCCCCTTGGAATCGTTGTAGGTGAGTCTATGTAGCCCAAGCTCGCCATCTCCTCAACCGCGATCAATTCCAGTCCTGCTTGCTCAAAGCAAGGCCTAAAGTCATCGTGAGGCATAAAGCGCCTTGAGTGTTTATCCTGAGCGCTATCTCTTTTGGTAGCTCCCACTACAACGACTCGTCCAGTAGCTGGTTTTGTAAGTGCTGCCAGATTCCGAATTGCGGCACACCAATCCCTGTCTTCGTTGACAAGATAATCCAAGACATTGCAGCAGTACACCAGATCACAATGGCCATCTGGCCATCGAATCTGCGTACGATCCAATATATCGCCTTGAACAAACTCAGGTGCAGCATCACCCTTAACGCATGTCTTGATGGAAACCGGCACTTGGCATTCCCACCACTCACAGAGTTGTCGGATATCTCTAGCCAAGTCCTCTGGAGCACCGGGGGGCACAGTCATATTCAGGAACTTGGGAACCCATCTAGCTAGGCGACTCAAGCCCCCAATCAAGTGATAACGAGCAAAATCTATGCTCTTCTGAGAGATATCTACTCCGAGTGCCTCAACTGCATCCAGGCCCCATGTCAAAGCAAAGGTTTGACGGCCATGTGAACATCCAGCATCTAGAATCACTTCAGTACGTGGCACTAGTCCACGGAACCAATTGAGCTGATCAAGATAATCCTCGAACTTTTTGTCCTTAAAAGTTAGAGCAGATGCTTGCCTAAAACTAAAGGACGTATTTAATTCGCGGACGCATGTCTCAATTTCCTCTCCGAGCGCTGTGCTTGAGGTTGAAGGAGGATAAGGTATTACCCAATCTACTGGTGTAGAAGCAACACTGCCTAGCATTGTTTGCGGCAAGCTATCCGATAAGCGACAGGCATAGGCATCCGCCTCCCTTGCCTCTCGATTTCACCTCCAGAACCGGGGAGACTACGCCCACTTTCACTTGCTTTTCTCCCTCCTTCCTGGTTTCGTGATTATGTTTCAGAGATGTTATTGGAAGAAACAACGCAATACGAGTGTTCGACTTGGTGGGAAACAAAACTGGGGAAATCAACCCCTCCCATCGCCTTTCCGCCCCCCCTCCATTCGCCAAGGGCTGTGCTTCTGCGAGCCCAATTGCTCCATCTTTTTGGCATAAGCTAAAACATCAGTCTTTTTTAGGAACCAATCGCGACCGCGCTTCTTGGCTTTCAGCACCCCACGGCTAATGGCTTTGCGGATGTAACTAGGGGTATAGCCGGCCAACTCGGCGGCTTCCGCCGTGGTGATCCACTTCGTGGGATTAAAGTCTTCTGTCATAGGTCTCGTCCGCGCGTCAAAAATGCAATACCCCACCCAAGATTGGGCGGGGTATCTCCCTTGGGGGTGAGCAACCTCTACCCCACCTAGGTGACCCGCATAGGACTCGAACCTATAACCAAGGGATTAAGAGTCCCCTGCTCTGCCAAATTGAGCTAGCGGGCCAAAGCGGGGCAATTATACCGCGAGCAAATCATTTGTCAAGATACGCGCTTTCTGCTATCATTGCCCGCGTGCCAACCCACACGGAAAACCCTCCTCTAATCCTGATCACCAACGACGATGGCATCACCTCGCCCGGCCTGCTCGCCGCGGCACAGGCCGCCCTGCCCCTGGGAGAGATCCTCGTCGTCGCCTCCAACCGGCAGTGGTCGGGGGCCGGCCGCAGCATGCCTCGGGCCGAAGGCCGCATCACCCCCTTCGCGATGGAGATAGACGGGCAGCCGGTCGCCGCCTACCAGACCGATGCCTCCCCGGCGCTGATAGTGATCCACGCGCTGCACGAACTGGCCCCACGCCCTCCAGCGCTCCTCATCTCCGGCATCAATTACGGCGAGAACCTGGGCAGCGACGTAACCATCTCCGGCACCGTCGGCGCAGCGCTGCAAGCGGCCGTCTGCGGCATCCCGGCCCTGGCCGCCTCTCTCCAGACACCCAAAGAGACTCACACCAAGCCGTGCGACAGCGTCGATTTTTCTACCGCGGTCCATTTCACCCGCACGTTTGCCCGGCAGATGCTGCAAACATCGCTACCCTCCGACGTCGACGTGCTCAAGCTGGACGTGCCCGACGACGCCACGCCACACACGCCCTGGCGGCTGACGCGCGTCTCGCGCCGGCCCTACTTTGTCACCATCCCACCGCAGAGAACCAGCCTGGCCGAGCCCCTGACGCTCGACTATGATACGACACCCCATCCCGAACACGTCGAGCCCGATTCCGATATCTACGCCCTGGCCGTCGACCGCGTCGTCTCTGTCGCCCCGTTGAGCATAGACCTGACCACCCGCGCGGATTTTGATGAAATAAGTACCTTACTGCGTTCTTCCACCTCACTTTGACCCGCTGGGCCAGTGTGCTATAATGCGTCGTTGCATAACGCACAAACGGATAGACCCTATGAACATAACAAAACCTTCTCTCGACATCTCCGTCGTCCTGCCGGTCTACAACGAACAGGACCCTCTCCCCAGCGTGATCCCGGAACTATCGGCGGTGCTGCGCGGCCTGAGTCGCAGCTACGAGATCATCGCCGTGGACGATGGCAGTACCGACAATACCGTAGGCGTCCTGCGCCGCCTGCAAGAGCGTGAACCCAATCTGCGCATCATCCAGTTCCGCCGCAATTTCGGGCAGACGCCCGCGTTCCAGGCCGGGTTTGACCATGCCCGAGGGGAAATCATCATCACCATGGACGCCGACGGTCAACAGGACCCCGCCGATATCCCCGCCCTGCTGAAGAAGCTGGAAGAGGGAAATTACGATCTGGTCAACGGGTGGCGGCAGAACCGCAAGGAACCCCTGACCCGCAAGGCGCTCTCATTCCTCGGCAACTTGGTCATCGCTAACGCCAGCGCCATCCGGATACACGACCGCGGCTGCTCGCTGAAGGCGTTCCGCCGCGATCTGGCTAAACAGATGAACCTCTACGGCGAACTCCACCGCTTCCTCCCGGAGATGGCCAACCTGATCGGCGCGCGCATCGGCGAGGCACCCGTCAACGACCGCCCGCGCAAGGCGGGGAAATCCAAGTACGGCGCCTTCTCCCGCGCCCCCCGCGTCCTCCTCGACCTGTTGACTGTCTCGTTCCTCCTGGGCTACTCCCACCGCCCGATGCAGCTTTTCGGCCGGGTGGGATTGGCCAGCAGCGGCGTGGGCGGGCTCATCCTCCTGTACCTGGGGGGGGCCAAGATCATCAGCGGCCTGATCGGCGGCGCGGAGGGGTTCCGCGCCTATCGCATCGGCGACAGCCCGTGGCTGATGCTGGGCGTGCTGCTGACCGTGCTCGGCGTCCAATTCCTGATGATGGGGCTGCTGGGCGAAATTCTGACCCGCACCTATCACGAGGCACAGAAGAAACCCATCTATGCAGTACGCAAGGTGTGGGAGGCCGGCCCTGAAGACGAGGAGGAATTATGAGTCGCGTTCTAGTTATCGGGATTGATGGCGCAACGTTTGATTTGCTCAAACCTTGGGCCGAGGCTGGGGAGCTTCCCAACCTGGCTCGGATGATGACCGAGGGCATCCACGGGCCGCTGGAATCCACCATTCCACCCGTCACCGCGCCGGCCTGGTCGACCTTCGCCACCGGCGTCAACCTCGGCAAGCACGGCGTGTTCGATTTCATCCGCCCCATGGGTGGCCGATACGACTTGGTCAACGCCACCTCCATTCGCGCGCCGACGCTGTGGCAAATCCTTTCCCAAGCTGGACGCAAGGTCGGCGTGATGAACGTGCCCGTCACCTACCCGCCCCAGCCCGTGAACGGCTTTGTCATCGGGGGGATGCTCTCCCCGGTGAGCGGCGCGTTCACCTATCCCGCCGACCTGCTCGACCGGTACGAAAGCCAGATCGAACCTTACCGCATCGCCCCGCACGTCCAGTACAAGCCGGGCAACGAGACCGAATTCATAGACGACCTGCTGGACTTGGCCGAGCGCCGAGGCCAATACGCGCTGCAGTTGATGGCCGATTACCCTTACGACTTTTTGATGTTTCACTTTCAGGCCACCGACGTGATGCAGCACGCGTTCTGGAAGTTTGTCGATCCCACGCATCCCCGCTACGATCCACAGGCTGCTGCTCGCTTCGGCCCCGGGGTCAAGCGGCTTTACCAGCGCGTGGATGCAACCATCGGCCAAATCCGCGACCGCCTCACCGACGACACCACCGTCATCGTCATGTCCGACCATGGCTTCGGTGCGCTACACTATGTCGTCAATATGAACCTGTTCCTTTTAGACCAGGGCCTGCTGAAACTGAAGCGGGGCGCCTGGACGCGCCTCAAGACCGGCCTCTTCCGCGCCGGTCTCACTCCTGCCTCCATATGGCACCTGGTCGAGCGCACCGGCTTGCAGAACTATGTCTGGCAAGTCTCCAAGTCCACACGCAACAAGGTCGTCGGCAAGTTCCTCTCCTTCGACGACGTGGACTGGTCGCAGACGGCTGCCTACTCCATCGGTCACGTCGGGCAGATCTATGTCAATCTCAAAGGGCGGGAGCCCGAGGGCATCATCGAACCCGGAGAGCAGCACGAGGCCGTCAAGCAGCAGGTGACCGAGGTACTGCACCAACTGCGCCATCCTGAAACCGGACAACCGCTGGTGGACCGCATCATCCCTGGCGACCAGGTCATTCACGGTCCCTATGCTCACCAGGGACCCGACCTACACCTCGTGATGGACGGCTACCGGACAATCGCCTTCCCTCTCTTTGCCACCGACCGTCACATCGTTACCCGTCAGATCCGCGGCGATTCCGGCTGCCACCGGCTGCACGGCGTCTTGATCGCCGCAGGACCGGAAATCCAGCCGGGAAAGACGCTAGAGAGTCCCCACATCATGGACTTGGCGCCGACGATTCTGCATTTGATGGGACTGCCGGTGCTCGACGACATGGACGGGCGCGTGCTGACCGAGGCGCTGACCTCCGACCGTCCCGTCCAACGACAGCCCAACGGGGCCACCGACGAGAAGCCTTATAGCGAGCTCTCTCAGGAAGAGGAAGCCGAGGTAGAAGACCGCCTCCGCGCGCTCGGCTATCTGGGCTGATGGCAAGGCCGAAACCTCCAATCTCCACGGACGTACTCGTCCGCAATCTCCAATCGTTACGGACGTACTCGTCCGCAATCTCCAGTTCAAGGAGACATTTAATATCTGTCGTTTGCTATTTGACACTTCTCCTTCTGGCCTTTCTGCTGCGCCTCGCCCCTCTCGGCCGCTACGTGACGCCCGACGAACCGGCCTGGGTCTACCGCTCCATCCGCTTTTCCGATGCCCTGGCCGCCGGCGACTGGGCAGCCGTGCCTTCGACCGGTCATCCCGGCGTGACGACGATGTGGTTGGGCACGTTGAGCGTATCGCTACAGCGCCTGCTCAGCCCGGCGGAAAGTGCCGCTCACCTCGACTGGATACACCGCTTAGCCTGGCTCGACCCGGAGAACGGTGAGGCGTTCTCCCACCTGACCTCTTTCCTCACAGGCGGGCGGATTGCCATCGCCCTGACCACCACGGCGGGTCTGGCGGTTCTCTATCCACTGTTACAACGCCTCCTCGACCGCCAGACAGCATTGCTGGCCGTCGGCCTTCTGGCCTTTGACCCGTTCCTGATCGGCCACTCGGGCCTGCTGCATACCGACGCGCTGCTGGCGACCTTCACCCTGTTGGCCCTGGCCGCCGCCCTCAACGGCTTCCACGAGCCGCGCCGCGCAGTCTGGTGGGCGCTCTCCGGCCTCTTTACGGGCCTGGCACTGCTGACCAAGACACCGGCCATCATCCTGCTGCCCTTCATCCCCCTCATCCAACTCATCGCCCACCTGCATCAATCTCCAATCGCCAATCTCCAATCCCTAATCCGCCTCTCTTCATTTTTCGTTTCTCTTTCGCTGTTGTTCATCTTGGCAACCGCCGCTACCTGCCTCGCCCTCTACCCCGCTCTATGGGCTAATCCCATTGAAACATTAGACACCCTCTTCGCCTTCACCGAACGACACGTCGAGATGGCCCAGCGCCCGATTTTTTTCGCCGGGGAAATGACCTACAACCCCGGCCCACTTTTTTACCCCGCTGTCCTGCTCTTCCGTACCTCGCCCATCGTCTTGATAGGGTTAGTCGTCGGACTGATTGCCCTGCGCCGGTTCCCGGCCGAACGTCGCTTTGTGTTCCTCACACTGCTGGCCTTTGCTGTTGCGTTTGGCACGCTGATGAGCCTAGGAGTCAAGAAGCACGACCGCTACCTGCTGCCGGCGCTTCCGCCACTCGCCCTCGCCGCCGCATTGGGGATTGGTGCGTTGGCACGCTCGACAAAGTATCCGTCGACCCGTTTACCAATCTCCCAATCTCTAATCTCCAATTCTCCCTTCCTCCTCCAGGCCCTCATCGCTCTCGCGTTCGCCCTCCACCCCCTCACCCACGCCAACCCGCTCGCCGGAGGGCCGTGGGTCGCCGGGCGCGTGCTCGACCTGGATTGGGGCGAGGGTATGGGCGAGGCCGCCCGCTGGCTGAACCGGCAGCCGAACGCCGAGCAACTCGGCGTCGCCGCTGGCTCTGTGCCCACATTTGCCCCCCTTTTCAAAGGTCATACCGTGCCACTGGATCGAACCTCTCTGGCCGACTATATCGCCCTACCCACCTCCCACACGCCTGCACCCGCTTATCCCGTTGCCCACACCATCACGATCAGCCTCCTCGACCACACCGTTATCTACACTAACACCGCTCCCATCGAACAGGCCGCATTCCTGGCCGCACACGCAAAGTCCGATGATCTGATCCTGCTCGACGCCGATACGCCACTCCTGCGCCGTTACACCGGCCCCGGCACGCTCGTCTCGCTGGCCGACCTGCCCACCCAGGCCGCCATCGCCCAGCGGCTGAACGAGTATGTCGACGGGCGATCTCGCATCTGGCTCGTCGCCTTCCCCGCTGCATCCTCCTTCGCTGCCGCTTACGTGAGCCAGAGCGTCGAGGCCATCGCCGCGCCGGTCGGAACCAAACCCGTCGGTCTAGGCACGATCACGCAATTCACAATACACGACACTCCAATCTCCAATCTCCACGGACGTACTCGTCCGCAATCTCCACGGACGTACTCGTCCGCAATCTCCAATTTCGGCCAAATCACTCTCCTCGATGCCCAACTACACAACGACGCTGGCCCCATTCGTACTCTGCTGCGCTGGCAGGTTCCAAGCCCGACGCCCACCGATCTCTATTTTTCCCTTTACCTGACAGATGCCGACGGCCACACCTGGGACGACGTCGGCCAACTGGTTCTCGACGAGTTTACCTTTCCCACCACCCATTGGCATTCCAATGCGTGGAGTGACCAAAGCCTGAGACTGACGCCGCCGGAGCGCACTCCGCCCGGTAGCTACACCGTGCGACTTACCGTCACCGACGGCACCGGCGCGCAACTGGGCGCTTGGGACGCCGAGGGTGCTTTCCAGGGCGTGCGCGTCGCCCTGGGCGAGGTAGAGATCGCCTCACCCGCTAGGCCAGCAGGCCAGGTGCACTGCACACAGGGTCAGCAGATCATCGCCGAGCCACTCATAGCCTGTATCACCGAACCACCGACGCAGGCGGTTCCCTCTGGCGACACGTTTACCGTGGTCGTCACCTGGTCCACCGACACGCCGCCGGAGGACGATTACGCCGTGCGTTGGCGGTTGGTACGCAATGGCGTCGCTGCGCTGGAGCACATCGTACCGCTCTCCACATATCCCACGTCCAACTGGCGCGCTGGCGATAGCTTCGAGTCGCGGTACGACCTGCGCATCGATCCCGCCGTGCCCGCGGGCGACTATGACCTGGCGCTCAGCGTCTTCGATCCCGACGGCGACCCGCTCCGGGCCGAGGATGAGGCCGTCGGCACCGTCGAGGTCCTGCACCGCGACCGGCAGTTCGATCTACCGGCGGATATCGGCCACCCGCTCAACCTGACGCTGGGCGATACCATCCACCTGCGCGGGTTCGACCTGGACGCCACCGAGGGCGCTCCTGGTGACGTGCTGCCCCTGACCCTCTATTGGCAGGGCGACGGCCCCACCGATATCGACTATACCGTCTTTGTGCACCTCGTCGGCCCCGACGGGCTGCCCCACGGCCAATTGGACACCTTCCCCGGCGCAGGCTCCGCCCCTACCACCAGTTGGGCGCCGGGCCAGGTAGTCGTGAACGAGCTTGCCCTGCCCATCGCTGAGGACGCGGCCCCAGGCACGTATCACATCGCCGTCGGGCTGTACGACGCCGCCAGCGGCGGCCGCCCGCCCATTACCGACAGTTCCGGCCAGCGCCTGCCCAACGACCAGGCCATCCTCCCAATCGGAATCAGTGTCGAGGGCAGCCCGTGAGCAAATCTCCAATCTCCAATCTCCAATCTCTGCTCCCAATACTCACTGTCGGC
The DNA here is from genome assembly GCA_964551295.1 of uncultured Anaerolineales bacterium. Classification (GTDB taxonomy): domain Bacteria; phylum Chloroflexota; class Anaerolineae; order B4-G1; family B4-G1; genus JAFGED01. The sequence goes on from CAZKDJ010000001.1 coordinate 12,435, forward strand.
CTTTTATGCGCCGTCGCCCCCCTGCTCCGCGCCGACGTCCCCTGCACCCACGACGGCGGCCTGCACTACTACCGCGTCGTCGCTATGCGCCAGGCCTTGAACGACGGCATCCCGTTCACCCGCTACCTGCCCGACCTGGCCTTTGGCTACGGCTTTCCGTTCTTCAACTATCGCGCGCCGGTGTCATACTATCTGACCCTGGCATTGTTCCTGATCGGGTTTGCACTGCCCACGGCCATGAAACTGGTCTACGTCACCAGCATTCTGGGCTCCGCCATCTCGGCCTATCTGCTGGCCCGCGACCTGTTCGGACCGCGGGCCGGGCTGGTCGCCGCCGTCGCCTATGCCTACGCACCCTACCAGTTCCTCAACGCCCTCACGCGCGGCAACGCCCCCGAATCACTGGCGCTGGCGCTGTTGCCCCTGATCCTGTGGGCCTTTCGCCGCCTGGTACTGACCGGTCGCCGGCGCTGGTTTCTGGTCAGCGTCGGCTCCCTGGCCACCCTGTACCTGACCCACAATATCTCCAGCTTGCTCTTTACCCCCTTCCTCATCGCCTATCTGCTGATGCTGTGGCTGGTCTGCCGCCGAAAGGGACACTGGATGATCACCGGGGGTGCATTTGTCCTGGCATTGGGGCTGACCGCCTTCTTCTGGGCGCCGGCCATCCTGGAGAAAGACTGCGTCCAGCTCGAGGCCTCCCGCGCCAATCGCAACAACGACTTTCACTACAACTTTCTGGGCCTGGCCGAGATCCTGGCGCCACCCCGGCCGGTGGACACCTCGCTGCTCAACCCACCTATGCGAGTCCACCTGGGACTGGCACCCGCCGTCCTGGCCGCGATCGGGCTCGCCGTCGGTCTCCTGCGCCAACTTGACCGCGAGCGAAAGGCCACGCTCATCTTTTTCGCCTTCGCCGCCGTCGCGATGATCTGGATGAGCACCGGAGCGTCCCTCTGGATATGGAAGCACCTGCCTCTCATCTCCTTCGTCCAATTCCCGTGGCGCTTTATCGGCCGCGCCGCCCTGCCCATCGCCATCCTGGCTGGTGTCGCCGCCGCTCACAAACCAAATCAAACGACCAACAAAATCTCGCATCACGCATCACGCATCACGTCAAGCAACCGCAGGTTGCCCGCATCACGTTTTACGCCCACTGTCCTTATAGCTCTCCTGATCATCACCGCCTTCCCCGTCACCTATCCGCTCCGCGGCTATTGCCAAGCGGACCCCGCATCCCCTACCATCGCGGACCTCTTCGCTTACGAGCACCGGCCCGGAGGCCTCGTCGGCGCTGACCCCACGGGATCCTACTTTCCTAAGTGGGTCAAGCAAAAGCCCCGTGGATCGCCGCTGGAGGCACAGTACGCCGCCGGTGGGCCGGTCGCCCGCTTCGAGGAGAGCGCCATACCCAAAGATGCCTCCGTCGTCGAGGCCGACTATGGCCCCAACCGCGCCCGCGTCGTGGTCGAAACTCCGGTCCCGTTCCGCGCCCGCTACCTGGCCTTTTACTTCCCCGGCTGGCGCGTCACCATAGATGGTCAACCGGTTGCCATCACCCCCACCGACCCTGAAGGCTTGATCTCCTTCGACGTACCCGCCGGCCAACACACCGTCGCCGTCCGCTTCGGTGAGACCCCCCTGCGCTTCACCTGCGACGTCATTTCCCTCCTCAGCCTCGCCATCCTCATCATCACTACAACTCGTTACTCACAAATCTCCAATCTCCAATCTCCAATCTCCCAACCCGCGCCTACAGATTCACCAGCATTCATCGTTCACTGCTCATTGTTCACCGCCGCACTGCTCCTCCTGGCCTTCAAACTCGCCATCGTCGATCGAACCGACACCATCTTCCGCCGTCCCACCTTGCAGCCCGATGCCACGCTGCCCGGCGTCCAGCACCCGCTGAACCAGCGCTACGCCGATGGCTTGACCCTCATCGGCTACGATCAGGACCGGGGGACGATGCCCGCCGACGGCGTGCTGCGCGTCGACCTGTACCTGACCGCGTACGCCCAACCCAACGCCCGCTACCAGAGCGTGATTCACTTGATCGGCCCCGATGGACTGCGCTGGAGTCAAGCCGACACCTTCCGCCCCCGCGGCTACACCAGCTATCCCTACACGACCATCTGGTCGCCGGAGGTTTATGCGCTGGACAGCCACGAGGTCGAGCCCCTGTCCGGCACGCCGCCGGGCACCTACGACGTCGTGCTGACCGTTTTCGACAAGGACACCCTGGCGCCGCTTTCAGCGCTAAACGAACAAGGCCAACCTGCCGCACCCGAGCTGACGCTGGGACAGGTCACCTTGACCCGGCCCCACCCCCGCCCAGCGGGACTATCCGGACACAACCGTCTTGGTCTGCAAATGGGAGACTTGACGCTGCTGCTTGCCGATTTCAACACCGACCAAGCTGCCACCGGCGACCCCGTCTTTCTCACCACATTCTGGCAAGCCGACGAGCGATCTACCGAGGATGTTACCTTTCACCTCACCCTCATCGCCGCTGACAGCTCGCCCGTCGCCGAGTACGCCCTTCCGCCCACAGGTGCTTGGTACCCTACGGCCTCGTGGCAACCCGGCGACGTATGGCGCGGCCAGCACCTGTTCCACCTACCTGCCAACCTCGACAGCGGCGACTACACCTGGCAAATCTCCCTGCCACCCAATTACCAATCTACCAATCTACCATCCACCCTCCACATCACCGCTCCGCCCCACACCTTCACCCCTCCCACACTCCCACACACACTCACCGCCACCCTGGGAGAAACCGCCACACTCGTCGGCTTTGGCCTGGCAAGTGAAATGCGATCCGGGAGCACGCTGACCGTCACCCTCGTCTGGCGAGCGGAGGAGACGCCCGCCACCTCCTACCGCGTTTTCCTGCACCTGCTCGACGCCGAGGGTAACCTGGTGGTCCAATCCGACGGCGTGCCCGCCGGCTGGACGCGTCCTACCACCGGCTGGCTGCCCGGCGAATACATCACCGATACCCACACGCTCACCATCCCACCCGCAGCGGCGCCGGGCGAGTACACGCTACAGGCCGGTATGTACGTCCCCGGCAACGCTCGCCTCACCACCGACGATGGCTGCGACGCGGTTCGCCTAACCATTCTGATATTGGACGGTCGATGAACGGCAAATCCAAGCGCTGGTTCGTCTTAATACTGATCATCTACGGCCTCGCGGCCGTGGTGATGACCTGGCCGGTCTCCGCCCAACTGGGGACGCACCTGCCCGGCGGCGGGGACGACGTGTGGGTGCACCAGTGGACGTTCTGGTGGGTCAAGGAATCCATCGTCAAGGGCTACAACCCGCTTTACACCCACCTGCTCTTCCACCCCGAAGGCGTGTCGCTGGCCACGCACAACTTTGCCTGGCTCAACATCGCCGCCTGGCTGCCCCTGCAAGCAATCATCGGTAGTAACGCCGCCTACAGCCTGCTCTTTATCGCCACCTTCGCCCTGAACGGCTTTTCGATGTACTTGCTGGCCCGCGAGCTAACCGGCTCACCGCCCGCCGCCTTCGTCGGCGGGTTGATCTATGGTTTCTGGCCCTACACGCTGTCCCACTACGGCCATCCCAACATGATGCTCACCTGCTGGGTGCCCCTGGCGCTCCGCTACCTGCACCGCACGCTGGAAAGTAAACGCACGCGCGACGCACTGCTGGCCGCCCTGTTCCTGGCCCTGACCGGGATCACGCGCTGGCAACTGCTGGTGATGGGGGGCGTAGTGGTTCTCCTCTACCTGGCCTATCGCTGCCTGGTGGATAGGAAATGTCGAACCTGGCGTATCCCGGGCCTGTTAGCGCTGACGGGGCTCGTCGCCGGCGCGCTGATGGCCCCCCTGGCGATCCCCGTGGCCAGCGCCTACCTGACCCAGCCCAGCCCGGAGGATGCCGTCACCGACGAAACCCGCACCGGGCAGACCGACCTGCTGGCCTACGTCCTGCCCAGCCGCAACCACCCGCTGTGGAGCGACGCGGCGGCGCGGGTCTATGACAATTTCATCGACAACAAGGTCTACGTCGCCTTCGTGGGCTACACGACGCTGGCCCTGGCCCTGTGGGGAAGCGTGAAACGCTGGAGGCAGGCGCGCTTTTGGCTCCTGGCGGCGGCGGTCTATGTGCTGCTGGCCCTGGGGCCCCAATTGCGGCTCAACGGGCAGCTCTACCCGCAGGTCCCCATGCCCTATCGGCTGGTGGGCGACCTGTGGTTCGTCCAGATCCTGCGCAAACCCGACCGCTTCAACGTCTTCCTGGGGCTCCCGCTGGGGATGCTGGCGTCTTGGGGGGTGGCGGCCCTCTTGCCCAAACACCGCAAGTGGAGAGCGGCCTTGCTGGCTGGCGCGCTGGGCCTGCTGATCCTGCGCGAGTACGCCCTGATGCCCTACCCCATCGCACGTCCCGCCGTACCTGCCTGGTACAACCAGTTGGCGCAGGAACCCGGCGACTTTGCCGTGCTCGACCTGCCGATGGACACCCGCTCCTTCGACAAGCACTATGGCTTCTACCAGACTGTCCACGGCAAGCCGCTGGTGGAGGGGCACGTCTCTCGCCCGCCTCAGAAGGCGTTTGCTTTCCTTGAGGAGAACGAACTTATCAGCGCTTTTACCCAAGAGGAGCAGCTACGCGCCCAGCCCGAGATGACCGTCAACCTGGAGCCGCTGGCCGAAGCCGACATCGGCTACGTCGTCGTCCACAAGCAGTTCCTGGCTCCCGACCTCACCGCCGATTGGATGTACGCACTAGCCGCGCGCCCCGTCCACGATGACGCTGAGATAGCCGCGTTCACAACCCGGCCAGAGACCGGCGTGCACTTTGAGGCGGCGCACAACTTTGACGGGCTCGTCCTGGCCCAGGCCATCGTTGAATCCGGCCCTCCACTCGTGCTCGAAACCCACTGGCAGTCGCCGGAGCGGCAAACCGTCACGATCTCGATGCGGACGGCAGGCCAAGATGCCGTACCATTCCACACTCAGACGCTGGCGGTGGACGAAGGGTTCTCGGTCGTGCGCGTGCAACTCGCCCCGCCGCTGCCCATGCCGGCGGGCGAGGTCGAAATCCTGCTCGAGGCCAACGGCGAATCATACGTCCTGCCGCAGCGGCTGTTCCCCACCTCCGAAGGCTGGACCGCCGCCCGGCTCTGGCCCGACGTGACTTGGGACGACGCCATCACGCTGCGCTCCGCCGATTGGCACCGACTGGCCAACACCCTCATCGTCGATCTGCAATGGGAGTCGCTTCAGCCCATCGAGGCAGATGCCAAATTCTTCGTCCACCTGCTGGAAGACGACGGCGCGCTGGTCGCCCAATACGACGGCATGCCGGGCAACTGGGCTCATCCAACGTCCACGTGGGATGCAGGCGAGTGGTTCCGCGACCAGGCCCCGGTCGATCTGCAGGGCGTGCCGGCGGGCAGCTACCGGCTCACCGTCGGCTGGTACTGGCCCGACTCCGGCCAGCGCCTACCCGGCGCCGACGCATCGGATACATCACTGCTCGACGGTGTCCTCCCACTGGGTCGCGTGGAGATTCCCGGGGCGCGGGAGGGATCACGATGACCGGGCGCCGTTGGGCAACTATCGTCTACTGGGGGTTGTGGGGGTTAGCCGTGACGCTGTACCTGGCGTGGCCGCTGACCCACCTGCAGGCCTACGCCTGGAGCAACGACGAAGGGCTGTACGTCCAGCGAGCGGCTTTGGCCAACGCCCGTTACCCTCTGTACTCGGAGACCTTTTTCAACAAACCGCCCCTCTTTATCTGGATTCTGCAGGCCGCCTTCCGCCTAGCCGGCCCCACCCTGACCGTGGCCCGCCTGACCAGCCTAAGCCTGACCCTGTGTGGGTTCATCGCCCTGGGAACTATCGCGGGGCGACTCTGGGGCCGCTGGGCGGGACTGACCGCCGCCGCTATCCTCCTGGCTCTGCCGGAGGTGCCCGTCCGCGCCCACGCGGTGACCAGCGATCTGCCCGCGCTGGCCTTTGCCCTCGCCGCCCTGGGGACGGCCCTGGCTTTTCGCCGCTACGGGCAGCGGGCCTGGGTGGCAATCTCGGGGGCAGCCTTTGCCGCGACGTTGGCGATCCACCCCATGCTGATGTACACCGGGCTGCCGCTGCTGGCGATCCTGCTTCTTCCGTCCCACTATCTGCCCGCCGAAGCGAGGCAGCGGGCCAATTGGCGCGACCTGGCCGCGTTCGCCGGCGTGGGGGCTGGACTTGGCCTGATCGTGTTGCTCGCCATCGACCGGGAGGCGGCCTTCACCTGGATATTCGGATACAACGTCCGCACAGCTTCCGACACCCCCCTGGCCACGTGGGGCGCGAACTGGGTCCAGATGATCGGCTATCTGAGACAGCGCTGGACGCTGGTAGCGCTGGCGGCGACGAGCGTGATCCTATTGGCCGTCGAACCGCGCGCCCGCCGTGGATTGGCAGTCGTGGCGACCTGGTTCCTGGCGACCGCGGTCACGCTCGTGGTATGGTCGCCGGTTTGGGTACACTACCTGCTGTTCCTGACCCTGCCCATGGTCGCCGCCAGCGGCGGAGGACTGGCCGTCTTGGGAACGTGGGTCGTCGCTGTCTGCCGGGGCAAGCACCGCTTGACGCCCTGGCGCGCGGCGCTGGTCGGGCCGATGCTCGCCGGCGTCATCGCCATGGCCGTGCACCGCTTCGGTGAGACGATGCCGTACCTCACGGGAGAGCCAGAATGGGCAGAGGACCGGACGGCCGCGCGGGAACTCTTGCGGGCGGCCGTCCCGCCGGACCGGCTCGTCGCCACCGACGACCCCCTGCTGGCCTTTGCCGCCGGCCGGCTGGTAGCCCCGCCGTTGACAGAAGCGTCGCACAAGCAAATTGACTCGGGACTTTTGACCACGGGGAAAGCCATCGAAAGTGTCCTCCGATATCGGACGCCCATCGTCCTGTTCGCCACGGGACGTCTGGAGCGCCTTCCCAGCTTTGAATCGTGGGTCTCGGCCGTGGCGGCGGGCCGTGACGATCTCGGCCGCCTACGCGCCTATCACCTGCATCACCCGCTTGCGCCTTCCCGTTCCGTCGAATCGTCCCTGGGCGATGAGATCGCCCTGCGCGGGTACAGCCTCTCACGCGACGAGCTACAGGCCGGAGACACCCTGACCGTCACGCTGTTCTGGGAACGCACTGGATTGATGGACAACGACTACCACGTATTCGTCCACCTGGCCGACGAGGAAGAGCGTGTCTGGGGCCAGCACGACGGTCAGCCAATCCTGGGCGCACATCCAACCAGCCAGTGGGCCATGGGCGTGGTGCTCCCCGATCCGCATCCCCTGCAGATCGACCTCCAGGCTCCGGCGGGCACATACGACCTGGTCGTCGGCATGTACCGGTGGCCATCGCTGGAACGGCTGCCGGCCGCCCGTCCCGAAGGCAATCGTTGGCCTGATGATCGCATTACACTGACAACGCTAGAGGTCAGCGCCCGCTGAGGGGCATTGCGCTATCTCGAGATCGTGCTATACTCCGCCGCACGCAAGCGGGTCATCCCACCCAAGACAAGACACTTGCCTATGCATTTTGCAGCCCCTTCCCGTCTCCGCATACTGTTGGGCCTAGCCGGCCTCCTGCTGATCACGGCCTGGATCTATGTCCCGGCGCTCAATTTCGGCTTCATCTGGGACGATCCCCTGTGGTACAGCCGCGTCATCGACAAGACCTTCGCGCAGCTCGTCAGCCCCATGGCCGACTATCACATGTACCGGCCAGCGCTGGTAGTCTACAACTGCCTCTTTCTGACCCCAGACGACACCTTCGCCGCCCCCATGCTACACGCCGCCCAGATCGGATGGCACTCGCTCAACGTCTGCCTGCTCTACACGCTATGCCGTCGCCTGGGCCTGGGAAGCTGGGCGGCCTTTACAGCAAGTCTGCTGTTTGCCTGGCATCCCTTTTCGCACCAAGCGGTCGCCTGGTCCGCCCCGGCGCAGCCGCTGGCGGGCACCCTACAACTGGGCACGTTTGTGACGTATGTCCGGGCTCGCCGTGGGCGCAAGAGTTCTCTGCCAGTCACCAGCATCAGCATCCTGCTGTTCCTCCTCGCCCTTGCGGTGCAGGAGAACTCTGCGGCACTGTGCCTGCTGCCCCTGCTCATCGAGTGGGTACTGCGTCGATCACCGAGCGCCGACCCGCATCCGAGCGCCCCGGTCTGGCGCAGGATCCCCTGGCTGGCCCTGGCCTACCCCTTTATCGCGGTCGGGTTTGGCGTACTCTGGCTACTGATACCGCGCCAATCTGGATTCACAGCCCTGGCTTTTGAGAGAGAGGTGCAACTGTACCTCATCCAGGGCTTTATCTTTCCACTCTTGGGACGACCTGCCGGCTACGCACCCGGACACACGCCTGCTCCGGCGGCGATCTTGGTCCTGTTTGGCTGTGCCCTCCTCTGGCTGCTGGCAGCCGCCTGGCGCGCGGGGCGGATCCGTCAGGCCGTGCTGGCACTGGCGTGGAGCCTGTTCGGGATCATCGTGCCCGCCACCCAACTACACGATAGTTACGTCAGCATCGCGTCCCGGCTGTTCTACCACGCCGGCCCGGGCGTGGCCCTGCTTTGGGCCTGCGCCCTCCTACCGCCGGCGAGCGACTCGACCTCCCGGCGCCTGTGGCGAACGGCAGGGATCACAGCACTTTGCCTCATCGCCATACAGAGCGGTTTGCTGCTGGTGGGCTTTCAGCAGGCATACGCCGCCGGCACCGCGCATCTGGCCAAGTTCGTCCAGTCCACGCGAGATGGAGGAGACCGCCTGCTGTATGTCAATTTTCCCAGCCGCTACACGCTCAAGCGCCCGCCCTACCCCATAGGCCACTGGCGCGTCATCCTCGCACCGGGATCGGTAGACCTGGGTGCTTTCGCCGCCAGCGCCACCGGCCAGCACCCGCAGACCCTCTCTCGCCACATGCCCTGGATAGACGCAGGTCCCCGCGGCGCTGGGCCTTATCAGATCGACATGCGCGGCGAGCTGGTGCCTCCCGAGCAACTCTACCAGTTGGCCCACCAAGTAGACGACATCTATCTATCGCGCTATCACTCCGACGGCACCTTCGAGCTCCAGTGGGCGGGAGCCATCGCCACACCCTCAAACCAAGATTGCCAAATGGCCACCTTCGGGCGGACGCTGTGCCTCCAAGACGCCCAGGTCGAGCGGCAGCCGGACCGATTAAGCGTCACCCTGACCTGGCGCGGCCTCTCGCCCGTCCGGCCTCACGACACCGTCTTCGTCCACCTGGGCCAACCCGGTCAAGCACCCATCGCCCAGACCGACGGCGACTTTTGGCTGGGCATGCTTCCGTTGCCCAACCTGGCACCAGGAGACACCATCCGGGAGCAGCGTCCTGTCCCGCTGCCTGAAGAAATGCCTCCAGATCAACACGAGATCAGGATCGGCGTGTACAACCGTCTCACCGGCGAGCGCTTACCCGCCGCGACGCCCCAAGGCTCCCGGCTGCCCGACGACGCGGTTACCATCCACTTCGATCAGTCTCACTGACCTCTTCGCGAGGCCAACGGAACTCGCCGTCCGGCACTGTGCAACTCTCGTGATCCATTCCCCGTAATCATCACAGGAACTCGCACATTCGCGTCATTCGTGATAAAATCCTTACGAATCACGAATTCACCAAGCCAGCGACAGGAGCCAACCGATGAGCGAAAACAGATCACGGTCCACTCTCTGGCCGCCCCCGCCGGACTTTGCGCCCATCCCCTCGCAAGTCGAAGGCATCGAGCTCTACGCGCCTGCACCGAAGGAGGAGGTCGAGGAGACCCGTACCTTCAAGTGCCGCCAGTGCGGTGGCACCATCTCTTACAGCGCCACGCAGCGCCAACTGACCTGCCCCTACTGCGGCAGCGAGCAGCAGATCGACGCCGAGGCGGTGGGGCGCAGGGCGGACGAGTTCGAGTTCACTTTGGAGACGATAGAACAGGCGCGCCACGGCTGGGGCGAGGCACGGCGGGAGCTGGTGTGCGAGTCATGCGGCTCGGTCGTCGCCGTCGCACCGGATATATTGACCAGCACCTGCGCCTTTTGTGGCTCCAACCACGTCCTGGCCCGCGATGCCTCCGGGGACGTGCTACGCCCCACGACGCTGATTCCCTTCGCCGTCGACGAGGCGCAGGTCCAGGCCAAGGTGCGGGCCTGGCTGGGCCGCGGCTGGATGCATCCTCCCCAACTGCGCAACGTGAGCGCGCTGAAGAAACTGGCCGGCGTCTATCTGCCGTTCTGGACGTTTGACACCCACGTCAGCGCCGCCTGGAAAGCCGAAGTCGGCACCAGGGAAACCGAGCGCTATTTTAGCGACGGCGAGTGGAAGACGCGCACCGTCATCAAGTGGCATTGGAGATCGGGCCGCGTGCACGTGCCCATAGACGACTACCTGGTGCCCGGCACGAGCAAGATTAGCCGCGTCATCCTGAGCAAAATCGAGCCTTTCAACCTGGGCGGGTTGGTGGAATATGACCCCGGTTACCTGGCCGGCTGGCAAGCCAAGCTGTACGACGTGCAGCTTCCGCAGGCGTGGGAGATCGCCAAGGCAGGCATCCGCGCCAAGACCAAGAACGCTTGCCACGACGACACCGGCTCCTCCCACGCGCGCAACATGCGGATGACGGTCGATTTCGGCGACGAACGCTGGCGCTACATCCTGCTGCCCGTCTATCTGGCCTCCTATCCCTTCAGCAAGCGCACCTTCCAGGTGATGGTCAACGGCCAGACGGGCAAGGTGGCCGGACAAAAGCCAATCGCCTGGCTGCGGATTTGGCTGGCCATCGCAGCGCTGCTGATGCCGGGCGCGTGCCTGGGATTAGCCGGGCTGCTGTTGGCGATAGCACTGCCTCCCGCCGGCATCGTGGGACTGGCGATCGGCTTTATCCTGCTGATCGCCGGCTTCATCGGGTCGATCATCACCTTCCAAAAGGCCCGCACATCAGAAGAAGTGTAGGCGCGATTGAAAATCGCACACGGTTTGTCATCCTGTGGGACAAGATGGCATCTTGTCCTACACGATACAAGACACGGAGACTGAGATGCAGGACTCAACACAAGAACAACTCGAAACCGACGTAGCAGCGATATGGGGCACGCCGCTAACAGCGGTACGCTGCGCCCATTGTGGGGAGGCGCACCTGGTCAAGGACGTTCCGCCGCGTTGCCCCTTCTGCCTGGAGGGGCCGGTCGAGTCGCAGCCCGCCTTCCTGCCGGAGGAACCGCCGGAACAGGTCGTGGACTATCAGGTTTCCGGGGCCGGGCTTCGCGCCGCGCTGGAGCGCTGGTCGAAAGGTGTCTGGTTTCGTCCCAGCGATATGCAGGCCGACGGCATGGCGCAACGCGCGCAACGCTACTTGATCCCCCTGTGGCTGGTGGATGGACAGGTGCAGGCCACCTGGCGGGCCGACGTGGGTTTTGACTACCAGGTAGTGAGTTCCCAGGACCGCTACCGCGATGGCGCCGGGTGGAGATCGCAGGAGGTGAAAGAGACGCGCGTGCGCTGGGAGCCGCGCGTGGGCCGCCTGGAGCGAGAGTACGAGAACCTCCCCGCCCCCGCCCTCGACGATCACCACAAGCTGATGGGCCGCCTGGGCGAGTACAACCTCAGCCGACGCAGCGCCTACACTCCCGACATCGTGGCCGACGCCGACGGTGGCGCCGTGCGCGTCCCCACCCTGGAGCCGGAGGCCGCTTGGCCCGGCGCACAGACCGCTTTCGTGCGCGCCGCCCAGGCCGAGTGCCAGGAAGCCGCCGCGGCCGACCACGTGCGCGACTTCACGGTCGACGCCCAGTACAGCGGCTTGAATTGGACACTGCTCCTGCTACCCGCCTATGTCACCTGGTACGAGGAAGGCGGACGGGTCTGGCCCGTGCTGGTCAACGGGCAGATCGGGCACGTGAGCGGCGCGCGGTGGGCCTCGGCGCGCAAGGCCAAGGTAGCATCGTTCGTCATCGGCGCGGTGGCCCTGCTCCTGATCCTGCTGGGCGGCCTGCTGTCGGTAGCCGGGCTGCTCTTTCCACCGTTGATCGCCGTCGGCGGCGTCATCCTGCTCGTGGGCGTGCTGCCCGCGCTGGCCGCCCCCATCCCCGTCATCGCCGCGTGGGCGTACAACCGAGGGTCGGAGCAAGAGACCTGACGCCTTGTAGTGCCAGGGCACGCAAACACTTGTCGGGCAGAGCACACTGCAAGATATAATTATGAAGTACTACGAACACTACGAAGACGTCTACGAAGCAGCATTGGCTGCCGGCGTGGATAGGTACAATAACCCACTCGAAGGGGATTTCGATGATCTATTCATACGCTCCTTGTTGCCGCCAAGTGGCCAAGTGCTAGACCTGGGGTGCGGGGAGGGCCTGTACTCTCTGTCGTTTGCGGCTGCGGGCTACAAGGTGATAGGTGTCGACATCTCCTCGTCCGCGGTGGAGTGGGCACGACAGCGTGCCACGGAACAAGGAATGACCAACGCTCACTTTAGGGTTGGTGACGTCACGGCGCTGGACGATTTCGCTAATGAGCAGTTCGATGCAGTCCTGAGCGTGCATTGTTACCATTGTCTTTCGGATGCCGGCGACCGAGTCGCCCATCTACGGGAAGCTTGGCGCGTGCTCAAGTCAGGGGGAGTTTTCGTGTTTGACAATATGGCAGCTCCGTGCGAAGAGGATATGTCACAATTCCAGACTTGGCATACCGAGAGAGGCGGGCAGGTAGAAGAAGAGGAGACCGGAGTGACCACGACGATAGAGGCCACGCCGCCTTTTTCCACCCATCGGCTAGCCAGGTCAGAGCCAGTCGAGTTCGAGATCGCCACCGCGGTGGCGATGGCCCACCGATTCTACAGCAGGCTGGAGCACGTTCTTGATCAACTGAACGAAATCGGATTTGAGATTCTAGTGGCCGAGGAGCGAGCGCCCGACCCATCACGCATTTCCGAGATAAAGTTCGTGCACGGTGATAACGTCATCTATGCCAGAAAACAAATACAGCCAGTACGTCGCTCCACACACGCCTCAGACGAAAGCACCGGAGCTTGACCGCTGAACAAAACAAGCTACTCTCAGTAAGGAGGATTCCCATGGATCGTGGACGTAGATCGAGTATAGCCACCGGGCTGGTATTGATCCTGGTCGGCGCGCTGGTCTTTGCCGCCCAGCTCGTGCCAGGTTGGGACGAATGGTTCGCGTGGCCGCTGTACATCGTCGGCATCGGCGCCGTGCTGCTGGTCATCGGCCTGCTGACGCACGTGCCGGGCCTGGCCGTGCCGGCCTGCATCGTCGCCGGCATCGGCGGGCTGCTGTACTACCAGGACGTCACCGGCAACTGGGAGAGCTGGTCCTACGCCTGGGCGCTGATCCCCGGCTTTGTCGGGGTGGGCGTCATCGTCGCCGGCCTGCTGGAGGGCAAGCTCCGCAAGCCGCTGCGTGAGGGCGGGCAGTTGATCCTGGTCAGCCTGGTCCTGTTCCTGGCCTTTGGGTCGTTCTTCGGCCTGATCGGGCTCGGCCCGCTGGGGCAGTACTGGCCCGTGCTTCTGATCGCTCTGGGCGTGCTGATCCTGTTCACCCGTCTCATCTTTCGCCGGCGATAGAGGACGTTTCACCGGAGGTAAACCATGCGAAAAGGCACGCTATTCTGGGGCGCCATCCTCATCTTGCTCGGCATCCTGTTACTGATCAACTCCTTTGTCCAGATCGACATCGGCAAGTTCTTCTGGCCGCTCATTCTGATCCTCCTCGGCCTGTGGGTGCTGTGGGGCGTCTTTAGCACGCCGCGCACACTGGAGACGGAGGAGGCAGTGATCCCCCTCGAAGGCGCGCGCCAGGCGCGCATCCGCATGCGCCACGGCGTCGGACGGCTGCGCGTCGGCGGCGGCGCCAGGCCAGATGAACTGCTCTCCGGCTCCTTCGGCGGCGGGCTGGAGCAGCGGGTCAAGCGAGCGGGTGACACGCTGGACATCGAGGTAAAGGTGCGGGTATCGGCGGCCCACTTTCCGTTCCCCTGGATGTGGGGGCCGCGCAGCACGCTCGATTGGACGGTGGACCTGAACGAGGAGATCCCGCTCTCACTGAACCTGGAGACCGGCGCCAGCGACACGAGCCTCGACCTGACCGACCTGCGTGTGACCGACCTGCGCGTGCAGACGGGTGCCAGCGCGACAAAGATCACCCTGCCCGCAGATGCTGGGTACACCAAGGCCAGCATCAGCTCCGGCGCGGCCTCCGTCCAGGTGCGCGTGCCGGAGGGCGTGGCGGCGCGGGTCAAGGTCAGCGGCGACATGGCCGACATCCGGGTGGACAAGGGCCGCTTCCCGCGCGCGGGCGGCGTGTACCAGTCGGAGGATTACGCCACGGCGCAGAACAAGGTTGATATCGCCATCAACACCGAGGTCGGCTCTGTCTCGGTGCGGTAACGTCTACCTCTGGGGCCTACCAAAGAGGGCGTCCAGCAGCGCGTCGAACGCCATCACCGCCCGTCGGGCAGAGCGGGTGCGATAGGGGCGCGGCCAGTTGCGAGCGCCGTGCAGCAGGTGCGCCTCCAGCACGTACAACTGCCAGCGACCGCGGAACTGCTCCGGGTAGCCGGTCACCTCCACCTCCTGCTCCAGCGACACCCAGAAATCCAGGCGCATGGCGTTGCGCCGCAACAGCGCGCAGGGCAAGCGTGCATCGTGATGCTCTAGGGTAAAGTAACATGAGCGCCGCACGCGGTGCACCTCGGCCACCTTGCCCCGTGTGGTAAAGAGCCGGTCGGGCAGTGCAGTCTCCAGAGAAGCACTCACTTCCGACAACGGGACGATCTGCTTGATCAGGCGGACCTGTGTGACGAACAACTGCCAGCGACCGCGGAACTGCTCTGCATAACCGGTCACCTCGACGACCTGGCCGACGCGTATCCAAAAGCCGATCTGCGCTGCATAGCGTCGCAGCAACGCACAAGGCAGGCGCTCATCCCAATCGGCCAGGGTGAAATAGCACGAGCGCCGCACGCGGTGCACCTTCACCACCCGTCCGCGCGTGGTAAAAAGCTGGTCGGGTGATGCCGTCTCCAACACCGCGCAAACCTCCGCTAGTTCCATAGTTTCCCTCACACGCCGGATCGGTAATCCGACCTACACTGGCACAATCGCGATCTGGTCCCGCGCCACGACCTCTGCTGCGAGCGTTCCGCTAAACGTCTCTTGCAGCGCCGTCTCGAAAGCCAGGAAACGCTCGACGGCAAAACGCGCGTGCACCGTCACCTCTGCCGCGAATTCCTCGTCCAAGATCTCGCCGCCGTGCGCTGCGACGAGCCGGCGCAGCCACTCGAATCCGCTGTACGGCGTGACGACCTGCACGACGTGGGTCAGGACCTTGACGGCACGCGGCAGGGCGGCCAACACCGCCCGCACCGCGTCGCCGTAGGCGCGCACCAGCCCGCCCGTGCCCAGCTTGGTGCCGCCAAAGTAGCGCGTCACCACCACGGCCACGTCCCCCAGGCCGCTGCCCTGCAGCACTGCCAGCGCCGGGCGGCCCGCCGTCCCCGGGGGCTCCCCGTCGTCGCTGCAATGCGCGACCACCGTCGCTCCGTGCCCCACCAGATAGACGGGCACGTTGTGGGTCGCGTCGGCGAACTCGGTCTTGATGCGCGCGACAAAGGCCTTGGCCTCTTCGATCGTGAACACCAGTGCGGCGGTGGCGATGAAGCGCGAGTTGACCACCGTCATCTCGATCCGCGTCTCTTTGGCCGGGATCGGGTAACTCCCCATTACAGAAACGCCTCCAACGACGTATTATACAGCACCACAAACACTAGCTGTCTTCTACAGAGCTTGTTAGTCCAATATACAAGGTAGCGGAAAATCGTTTACCGTTACTACCTCTATCAACTGGAAACACTTGGCATCGGAGTCCGGATTTTCACACACAATTGGCTCGGCGCGAGTGTGTGTCTTGGAGACTCGGACATCATAATAGATGGAATCCTCTCTGGGAATCAATTCGATCTCACGGGTGTACCCCAGCAAAACACCTACAAAGGTAGTTTCTCCATCGCTATCGCGGGAAAATTCAATGATGCTCGGCTGCGTCGCCAGCAATTCCGCAGCTTGTACATCAGGCAGTAGCATTAAGCGGACTCCCGCGGCGAGCGTCGTAACCTTGAGGACATGCTTGAACTCCCACTGCTGATCTCCAGGTGCAAGTATATAGGTCCCCTCTCCTTGCCAACCGGAAGCTGATCCTCGGCATCGGAAAAGGAATCCGTGCCGATCCTTTCCGATCTGCACGAGTTGTCCTTGAGGTGCATGTCCAGATTGCCCACAGTAAGTGATAGAGTGCTCCCTAGTCACCATTTGCCACACATCGCCTATCTTTGAGAAGACGGCGCCATCAATGGCCGGGCTCAAGGACCGAACAGAATAACCCAAATAGTCAGTCGGCAGCACGCCCGTCATCACAACGTACTTGGCATTTCCCTCTTCGTGAAAAGAGCTCGCCAGCAGCACATTGACCGTGTTCTCTTCAACGATGACGCCAGTGCACGGCCGCTGCGTGAAGCACAGCAGCCCGTCCTCGCCCTCGAAGTAGACCATTTTTCGATCCTCATACATGAGCCGCAGGGCCTCCCTAAGGTCGAATTCTCCCTCAATAGCACCGGCGGGGAATGGCGTGGGAGTCGGCGTGCGGGTAGGTGTGGGAGAGGGAGTGGCAGTGACGCCGCGTCTTTGCGCCCAGACCGTGGCCCGTGCGCGGGCGGTGTTCTCCAGTCTGGCATACATGGAGGCGACAGGCGCAGCGGTCTGGGTTTGTCGGATGGCTACCACTTCTGTGAGACCTGGGGTACGGGTAGCCGATGGCGTGGAGGCAATATAATCCTCGGGCGCACAAAATCGAGTCGCCAAAGAATTCACTGCGATCAAGAACACGACCCCGACAGCAATTATCCAAAGAGCCCTGCGCTTCCGCATAGATTCGTTCATCCGACATCAACCCGACAAGTACCACACTACTTTCTTTGGATAGATTGGGCGCCTTGCACCAACAATTCCCCCTCATCCTCCGCCAGGAGAACCGCGATCATCTGCCCCCGGCCCCTACCACGGCGGTGTCCATGAATCTCCTGTGGCGAGTATTATACACCGGGTTACGTCGGACGGGCAATTGCGTCCTGTAACAAAATGGGAAAACCGACGAGAGGACAAAAAAACAGGACCGTACAGACTCGCACGGCCCTGGCGGGTCTAGTCAGACATTTTCGCCAGTTGTCCGGCTATTCGGTATACAGCTCGTACCGCGTGCTGACCACCTGGCGGTATCCGCACTTGGTACATTCCCAACCTTCGATGGCCTTGATACGACCGGTGATCAAAAGCAGTAACGTCGGACGACGCTCCCACTGCACCCACTCGTGCCGTGTGAGAATGCCGCATTTCTTGCACTGAATGATACACGTCTCGTTTTCAGCCATAGGCGGGATATTGTAACACAAAACACCCCGTTGCCAACCGGCTACTTGTGCGCCTCGCACCCCTCCAGCGCCGCGCAAAAGGTCGTACAAATCTCAACGGTGGTACCGGCATAGATGATGTAGAACTCGTTGTCGTCGCGCACGAGGGTGTAGCTGGCCGAGCACATCTCGATGGGGAGCATATCAGGCTGGCCGCCATCCGGTATCACCGGGGCGACGCACTTGAACAGGTTCCGCGGATCGAGCAACTCGTTGCGGTCACCGATGGCCACGATACCCGCCGAAAGCGGGGCCTCCGGGTTGCTGTAAGCGCGCGCCTTCACCGCCCCCACCTCCTGATAGCAGCCGATGACCTGATCCACGGCAGCGATGGCCAACGCCAACTCCGGCTGACCGGCCAGCAAGGACGCGCCCCCGCTCAGCTTGCTGATATGATCGGTCAGGGTCTCTCCCTCCACTGTGTTGTAACCTTGCAAGTCGGGCAGCAACTCCTCAGCCGGAGGCACAGGGGGATCCTGTTGATTGATACCAAGTATCAAACCAGCTCCCCCCATCAAGATCGCGACGGCGACCAGCACCACGAACACGCGATTCGGACGTTTTTCTTCTGACATTTCCCCCACTCCTCTCCCGACAAGATCGCTCACAAGGCCATTCTATCACACCCCAGGAAAGAGGACAACCCGCACCGCCGCTGGTCGGTTACTCCCTCGTGTGCTATACTCCTAACTGAGCTATGGGCGTCCTACCACTCGAGACAGGCATCGTTTACGGGCCGATCCGCTCCCGGCGATTGGGCCTCTCGCTGGGCGTCAATCTGCTGCCCACGCGCTACAAGCTGTGCTCCTTCGACTGCGTCTACTGTCACTATGGCCGCACCGACGTCAAGAGCCTGAGCGCCGACGCGCGCGATCTGCCGTGGTCGCGCGAGGTGCTGCGGGAAGTGGAGTCCGCCCTGCGCGAGTATCCCAACGTCGACACCATCACCTTCTCCGGCAATGGCGAGCCCACCCTGCACCCCGCCTTTCCCAAGATCGCCGCCGCGATCAGAAAGCTGAGAGATGAACGGGCACCCAACGTCAAGCTAGCGCTCTTTTCCAACGCCACCACGGCTCATCTGGAGCACATTCGCCAGGCGCTGCCGCTCCTCGATCTGCCGATGCTCAAGCTAGATGCGGGCAACCCGGACACACTGGCCGCCATCAACCGCCCTGCCCCAGGGGTGCGCTGGGAGCGCATCGTAGAGGGACTGGGACAGGTCCCCAGCCTGGTCATCCAGAGCGTGCTGATCGACGGCGAGGTGAGCAACGTCAGAGGAGCGGCCTTCGAGGCCTGGGTGGACGTGCTGGCCCAGATCAAACCGGCCCACGTGCAAGTTTATAGCACCGACTACCCGGTGCCGGAAAGCGGCGTCGAGCGCGTGCTGCCCTACGAACTGAAGCGCATCGCCGAGGAGGTGAGAGAACGCACCGGGCTGCCCATTGAGGCCCTCTGGTTCTAGAAAGCCTATGAACGTCGATTTTCTGACCCTGGCCTGCCTGCGAGATCAGCTCGATAGCCTGCTCGGCGCGCGCGTCCAGCGCGTGGTGCTGCCCGATGAACTCTCAATCGGGTTGGAGCTTTACGCCGGGCAACGCGCCCAACTGCTGATCTCCGCCGACCCGCAACACCCACGCACGCTGCTGGCACCCCAGAAACTGCGCCGCGGCGTGGAAACCGAGACGGCACTGCTGCTTTTGCTGCGCAAATGGGTGCCCGGCAGCCGGCTGGTGGATATCACGCAACCGGAGTGGGAACGCATTCTAGAGTTTCACTTTGCAGGCCAGGCCGGCCCGTGCCGCCTGGTCGCCGAGCTGATCGGGCTGTATAGCAACGTCATCCTGGTGGGACCGGATGGCGACGTGCTGGACGCGGTGCGGCACGTCGGCCCGGCCCAGAACCGCTACCGGGTCATCCTGCCCAGCCGCCCGTACCAGCCGCCGCCCAAGCCGGTGGGCCGCCAGGCACCGACCCAAATCCCGCCCGGCGAGTGGGCCGCCCTGCTGGCCTCCGTCACTCCCGACCAACCGCTACACCGGCTGCTGACCAGTCGTCTCCTAGGTGTCAGCCCGATGCTGGCGCGGGAGATCGCCGTCCGCGCCGCAGGCGATCCCGACGCACCGGCGCACGCCGTCACAGCCCAAGCGCTGGCCGAGGCAAGCGCCGAGCTCTTTGCACCGATCCGGGATGGCTCCTGGGCGCCGCACGTCGCGCTGGACGAAGACGGCAGCGTCGTCGCCTTTGCCCCCTACGAGCCGCACCAGTTCGAGCGCGTCCGGCCGGCATCCGACATCAGCGAGGCCATGTGGCAGTATTTCGAGCAGCGGCTGTCGGCCGACACCTACGCATCGGCCCGCTGGCGCGTGCAGGAGCGGATCGACGAGACGCGCGCGCAGACCGAGCGCACGCTGAGGCAGTTGCGGGAAAACATAGTCGATGAAAGCGAGATCAAATCGCTACGCGAAGCTGGGGAGCTAATACTGATCTACCAGGGCCAGGCAAAGCCAAATACCAGCGAGATCACCGTGCCCGACTACACCGGCGCGCCGCGTACAATTAAGCTGGACCCCAAGCTGACGCCAGCGGAGAACGCGCAGGCCTACTTTCATCGCTACCGCAAGGCTATCCGAGGCAAGGAGGGCATCCCCGCCCGCATCGCGGCGGCAAAAGCCGACATGGCCTACCTGGCACAACTGGCCGCCGACCTGGCCCAGGCCGAGTCGCGCCCCGAGATCGACGCGGTATACGACGCGCTAGTCAAAGCCGGCTGGGCGCCCCAGGCCCACTCGGAAAGCAGCAGCCAGGTCGAGGGACCGAGGCGCTTTGAGATAGACGAATTCGCCGTCTACGTGGGGCGCAACGCGCGCCAAAACGAGGAGGTGACGTTCAAGCGCGCCGGGCCGGACGACGTGTGGCTTCACGCCCGCGGCGTGCCGGGCGCGCACGTGGTGGTCAAGTGCGGCAAGCGGGACGTGCCAGAGGAGGTAGTACAACAGGCGGCGCAACTGGCGGCGTACTACTCGTCGGCGCGGGAGGAGGCCCAAGTGGCCGTGGATGTGACCCAACGCCGCTACGTGAAGCGCGTGCACCGCAGCCGTCCGGGGCTGGTCACCTACCGGAACGAGCGGACGGTGCAGGTGAAACCGCAACCACGGTAATACATATCACCACCGTTGAACTGACAAAAACTGTTACAGCTTAACCATCTTGGCGATAAAGGCCGCGTCGCCAATCCAACCATTCCACCAATCCACCGCATACACACGGTGAACGACGCGCCCCCCTAGTGAAACTACATCCTCCCCCTGAATCGCAAAGGCCTCCACGCTAAGATACACCGGTGCCGTATCCACGCGCACGAATGCATCCACAGCTGCAAAGACGGCTTGGTTCAACTGATTGTTGAACTCTGTCGGATGTGTGTTGGGATCGTAAGTGGCCAGGTAGCCGACGACCAGCGCGCGCTTGCCATCTTGTGCCGTATCAAACAGCGTGATTACATCGCGATCCGATATACCCAACTGCGAGGCGACGGCGCTCTTGGCCATAGAGAGAGCCGTACCTTCATCGATGGGGTCACCCTGCGGGCCGGGAGGATTGTCAAAGCGGTACACCTCCAGGCATTGAGTGTACATCTCGTCGGCCACAAAATTATCGGGGTCCAACTCGCGCGCCTTGTCAAAGAAGCTCAACGCCTCACCACACCGATCCTGCATCGCGTAGGCGACGCCCAGGCCAACCAGCGCCTCCACCAACTCTTCATCAATCTCTAAGGCCAGATTGAATTGCTGTTCTGCTTCGGAGTAGCGATCGAGCCGCAAATAGAAGTTACCCAGCGCCACATAAGGCTCCTCGCTTTCCGGCTCCAGTTCAACGGCCTTTAGGTATACCTCCTCAGCCTCCTCGTACTTTTCCTGCTCGGAGAGCGCATCCCCCAGATTCGTGTAATATATATACCTATCATCGTCTATATCTATGGCCGCTTGGAATCGAACCTCTGCATCCTCGTAACGCTCCTCTCCCATATAAGCCAGGCCCAGCCCAAACACGGGAAAAGAGTCGTAAGGAGCCATGGCAATCGCCTCCTGGAAACTCTCGATCGCGGCGGTGTACGCGTCCTGGCACAACTGGGCCAGCCCCATGTACGTGCGGGCAGACGCCGAGTATGGAGCCAGTTCGATCACCTTTTCGTATTCGCTCTCTGCATCCTCACAATCGCCCCGAGACCAGAGCACGCGCGCTCGGCCAAAATATCCGCTCGGAGATTCGACGTCCCGGTCAATGGCCAAGTCAAAGCTCTCTTCGGCTTCATCATACACTTCCCGTTCAAGATATGTGTAGCCCCGGCAAAGATATCCATCGGGCAACTCGGGCTCCAGATCGACGACCTGATCACAGAGATCGAGCGCCTTGTCGTACTCTTCTTCGGCGCGGTGAACGGCTGCCAAAGCTCCCAGGGCGGGGATAAAATCGGGATCATACTCCAACACTTCTTTAAGGAGACTTTCCTGTTCCTTATACCGTTCATCATCCTCCATCTCCTCATCCGCAAGCCCCACAAAGTGGCTTCGGTGGACCAAGGCAGGCACAAAATGAGGCTGTAAAAGTGCGCCGGCCTCTGCCGCCCCTTCGGCTTTCTCCCCCTCATTCATGGCAGCATACACATTCGACAGGACACGCTGGACATCGTACAGGTCAGGATCCTGTTTTGCGGCATACTCGGCTGTATCCTGCGCTTCCTCATACTGATTGGTATCCAAATACACCTCGGCCAGCATGGTAAGCACCAGGGGATCCTCCGGCGCCAGCTCGACGGCCTCTTCGGCCACCTCGAGCGCATCGTCAAACTCCAGATTCCAATCCAGAGCGAACACCAGATAGGCCTGTATCGCCGCGTCATCGGGGGCCAGATCGACCGCCGTCCGCGCTTGGTCGATCGCCTCTTTGCGGGTCTGGGGCCGTTGCGCATACAGATATGCCAGATGAGCGTAAGCCAACGCGTCGTCAGGATGTAACTCGACAGCTTGTAGATACGCCTCCTCTGCCCCTTCCCAATCACTCTCCCACAGCAACTCATCTCCCTGGGCCACTAGGACGTCCGCCGGAATTGGCGTCGCCGTCGGCTCGGGAGTAGGCGTCGGCGTGTCGGTCGGGATCGGCGTCTGCGTTGGCTCTGGCGTCGGTGGACTGCACCCGACCAGCAACATCACCGCCACCACGAAAACCATCATGCACCGTTTCATCACTCGTCCTCCTCTAGCAGATTTTACATAGAAACACAGAGCTTTTTTCACCCTCTGTGAATCTCTTCCCAATCTCTGCGAATCTCTGTGTTCCAAATAGGAGCAGACTGAACAGCTACATTCTAGATAGCTTCTCAACAGGCCCGAGGGCCAGTGTTCGAGAAGACACGGTCTCAGTCAAAGCCAAAGCTGGCGATGACGTCGTCAAAAATCCTTTCGTTCTTTTCCACACCCTCGGTACGCGTCGTCGCCGTGAAAATGACAACGTGTCCGTCGATGAGCGCGTAAACCCGCACGACCGTCACCGGCACGTCGCGCAGTCGGCTGTCGACGGCCGTCCAGGTAAAGACGCGGCGCATCGCCGCACGTCCATCTACGGTGATGGTCCTTTCGCTCACCAATTCATAATCCGGTAGATCGTCGACAGTGGGGCCATATAACCTGGCCAGCTTGGAGGGCGGCAGGGTAAAATCAACCTCAAAGATGGATAGAACCACATTGGCTCGATAGTCTTTATCCAACGGTCCGACGAGCAGGAGCGGCACTTCCTCCCCGGGATCCACGTACTGGCGCCACTCGGCGGGATAGGCGATAGAGAATCCGTGATAGGCATCGGACCACATGCGCATCCCATCCACCTCCGACGGAATGCGCCTCAAGTCGGCGATGCCACTCTCTGCCAGTTCCACGTCATCGACTTCACCGCTGACCTCCAGGACAGACTCCAGGGCCACGATCGCATCGTCGTAGCGTTGCAGGGCGTCGAGAGCCTCGGCACGCAGAAGGTGTCCTTCCACCCAATCCGGGTCCAGGGCCAACGCACGCTCAAAGTCGTCCAGCGCCTCATTGGCGTCGCCGCCCTCCAGGTAGATGCGCCCCCGCGTAGCCCAGACCTCCTCATCGTCGGGAGCCAGCTCCACGGCACGGTCCGCATCCGCCATCGCTTCGCGCCACTCTCGCTCGTAGACGTAAACCAACGCCCGTGCCAGGTAAGCCTGAGCCAACTCGGGATCCAACTCGATCGCCCGCTCGGCATCCGCCCGCGCGCGGGCGGGATCTTTTGACCAGAAATGGGCATTCGCGCGCGCGGCGTAAGCACGCGCCAACTCGGGATCAAGCTTGATCGCAGCGGTCAGATCAATCACTGCCTGGAAATAATTCTCCGCCTCCAGGTTGAATACTCCCACGATAAAGTGGGCGACCGGCAAGTCGTCGTCCAGATCGAGCGCGCGTTGCGCATCCCGCAACGCCAGAGGCATGTTGTCCAGCTCCAGATATGCCTCGGCGCGCAGAACGATCAAGTCAGCGTCAGCAGGCTTCAAAGCGATGGCGGCATCCAGGTCATCGACGGCATCCGCATAGTCGCCTTCGGCCATCGCAGCCAGGGCATGCCGCCTCAGACCATTCCAGTCGTCAAGGCGCGCTTGCAGCACCGTATCGTAGTCAATACGCGCCTCTGCCCACTGCTCCAGGTCAAAATACAGGTCGGCCCGACAGGCGTGGGCGTCGACGAGCGTGGGGTCGAGTTCCAATGCACGATCCAGGTCGGCCAAGGCAGCGTCCGCGTCGCCCGTGGAAGCGGCCACCCGCCCGCGCAAAACGAGCGCCGGCACATGGTCGGGCAGCGATGCAAGCGCCGTCGCCAGGTCTGCCCTGGCGGCAGCGGCATCCCCATCGTGGAAATAGCCAGCCGCGCGGCCGACGTAGACGATTCCTGCGTCGGGAGCCAGATCGACCGCCTTCTGATAGTCAAACTGCGCCTGGGGAACCTCGTCTCGCGCCAGGTGTACGTCACCGCGCAGTAAATAGCCCCAAATCCAATCGGGCGCTGCGGCCACGATCTGCTCCGCGTCCGAGAGAGCGGCCTCGGTATGGCCAGCGGCCAGATGTGTGCCCGCGCGCAAGTGAAGGGCTCGCGCGAGCGCCCGATCATCCGGCGCGTGCGAGACCGCCTGGTTCAACATACTCAGTCCCTTAGCCAGATTGCCGCCATCGGCAGTCACAGCCCCCACCAAGGCCTGGGCCGATACCGATTCAGGGGCAAGCTCAAGGGCCGCCTCGGTATCGGCGCGGGCAGCAACGTCGTCGTGGGCCAGAAAGTAGACCCACCCGCGCCCGACAAAGGCATCCACCAGGGTGTCGTCGTTTTCAATGGCCTGGGTTAGATCGGCCAGGGCATCGGCATTTCGCCGGAAGTGCAAGTGAGCCAACCCCCGGTAGAGGTAGGGCTCACCCGAATTCGGGGCTTGAGCGATGGCCGACTCATAGTCCGCCATGCTCGCCTCTCCATCGTTCATGTCCAGATGGACCGCACCCCGCAAGAGAAGTGCGTTCGTCTGCTCCGGATCGATCTCTAGTATGCGATTCAAGTCTTGGAGAGCGGCTTGCAAATCGCCCAGGTCACGGTAGGCTCGCGCGCGGACCATGAGGAGGGTCACGTCGTCGTGTTCCCGCATGAACGCGGGCCGCACCGCCAGAGCCTGATCAAAGGCCTCGATAGCATCCTCGTAACGCCCCACAGATGAGGCAGCACGCCCCGTGGCCATATGGATCGCCGCCTGATTCCGCAGATAAAAGAACAGTCCCACGGCCCCCGCAATAACGGTCAAGCAGAAGGCGGCGACAATAAAGAGCACAACCGCCACCCCCTTTTTGCGCTTTGGCTTCCGCGGCAAAGATGGGGCGTCTTCTACAGGCGCTACCGGGCCCGCAGATTCGCCAGACTCCATAGATTCCACAGTTTCTTCAGACATAGCTACTCCTAGCGCTCTATCGTGACAAATGCTGGCCAGAGGACGGGGATGGGAGAGAGCCGATAGCCCCGGACGTAGGAACGAACCAGCACGTGCGCCACGGGATGGACGGTGGGCACGGCGGGCGCATCCTCCAGCAGCAGAGCCTCCGCCTCCTGGTAAAGGGCCAAACGCTCGCCGGGGTTCGACTCTGTGCGAGCTGTCTCGAGCAGATCGTCAACCTGGGAGTTGGCATAGCCCCCATAGTTCAAGGGCCCCATACTGTGGTAGTGCAAGTCGAGGGCGTTCTCCGGATCGGCATAGTCAGCACACCAAGAATAGACGAACAGATGCCCGTGAGCTTGAGCGATCACGTCCTCATATCCAGTTGGGTTCACGAGTTCCGTTTTGATAGAGACACCCAGATTTGCGGCCCACATGTCGGCCAGCGCCACGGCCAACGGATCGGGATCGCCTTCGCCGGGCGCGGTCAGGGTTAGCTCGGGCAACGATGCCCCAGCGGCGAGGTCTAGCGCGGCCTCGACGTCAAACGCGTCGTCCACCGGACGCGTCACAGCGCCCGGCATGCCGGGGGGCAAAAAGCCCGTCGCCGGAACAGCCGAGTCATTGAGCACGACCCGGGCCAGTTGCTCCCGGTCGACGGATAGTGCAAACGCCTGGCGAATCGCGGGATCGTCGAATGGCGCGCGGGTCGTATCGAACACGACGCGGTAGGTGCAGAACGTGTTGCCCTCGACCAGGTCCGCCGACAATGGGTCTGCCGGATCGAGAGCGCGCGTCATAAAGATCGGGGCCACCTCGGTGACATCCACCTGGCCGGCCTCGTAGGCCGGGAAACCGGAGCCGCTGGTGAGATAATAGATCACGGCCAAGACCTGCGGCGGGGTCAGGTAATACGCCTCGTTACGCTTGAGGATGACCGCCTCCCCCTCGCGCCACCGATCGAGCACAAAGGGGCCGGTGCCATCCGGATGGCGCCACCAATCAGCGCCGCCATCGACGTTATCGGCCTGGGTGATGAAAGCGACGGGCTGGGCCAGCTTTGCCAAAAAGTAAGGCTTTGGACCATCGACGGTGACAACCAGGGTGCGCTCGTCGAGCACGCGCACGCCGTCGAGCTCGTCTGCCTCTCCGGCCAGCTTTTCCACCGCCCCCGCGATATCGCCCAGATAGAGCGCAGCCGTCGGTGAACCGATGGAGGGATCGGTAGCCCGCTCCCAGGCCGCCTTGATATCGGCGGCAGTCAACGCTCGACCGCTGTGAAACTCGACGTCGGAACGCAGATGGAAAGTGTACTCCGTCCCATCCTCATTCACGTCCCAACCCTCGGCCAAATCCGGCTCGACCTGCAGATCGGCGTTGAGGCGCACGAGGCCGCTGAACACGTGCCCCACGATGCCCGCCGGTCCCTCGCGCGTCAGCGCCGGGTCAAGGGTCGCAGGGTTATCAATCATCAGCACCAGCGCATTGGCGCGAGAAACACCGAACAACTCTGGCTCTTCCAAATGGAGCGTGCTGCAAATAGCCTGGATAGTTTGCTGCCGCGTCTCTAGCACCTCAGAGTGCGCAACCAGCACCAGAACGTACCCCTTTCCACCGGATAGGGTGACGTACCCTTTTGCCTGCAAAGCCTCCCCGTTCTCGTCCTCCCAGGCAAAGGCGACCTCCCACGCGGGCGTGCCATCGGACAAAGTCGCCGGTTCATCATCGATCAGCTCGACCTCTTCGGCCAAGCCCAACTCGGTCCCGATCCCCTGCGCAAAGTCGGCCAACTCTACACCCGCTTCTACCGCCCGCCCACCGGCCAGCAGACGCACCGGGTCGTTATCATCGCTGATGATGACGGCAGGGAGATTCCCGCCGATCTCTTCCTTCAACCAGTCGGCAGGGTAGAGAAACCAAAAACCCAGTTCAGGATTGCGGTAGTAGCCCACATCTGGGACCGGCGTCAACGTGGGAGCGGGCGGAAGCGTCGCCGTCGGCCGAGGCGTCGCCGTTGGCAGCGCCGTTGCCGTTGACCGGGGCGTTCTGGTCGCCAGCTCGGGCACGACGGGCGTACAACCGACGAATACCAACATAGCCACTACCCACAACAGGCGGCATGGATGCGCATGTTTCATATCGCGTTATCCTCCTCAAAAGATTAGGTACGTCGCAACCGCCATACGGCTGCCATTACCAGGACGAGCAGGCCAAAAGCGCCCCCTGCCCAAACGATCCACAAGACAGCGGGCGGGCTCTCGCCAGGATCGGTGCGCGTCTCCGCCGTCTCTGCGGGCAAAGGCGTATCGTCGATCTCTGCCGCAGGCGCAGTCGTTGAGGCAGCAGTCGGCAACACTGCCAGCGCCAGCGTGGGAATCGGCGTCGGCATGTCGAGATCACGCCCATCGAGCACCGGCACGGGCGCGCCAATCTTGGCGCGCCAGGCGTCTTCTAACCCATACGTGTCGAATCCATATACCTGTGTGAACGCTTCATCCGGCGTGACGCCCTCACGAAACGCCACCAACAGGTCCAACATCTTTTCTTGGCCGTAGGTATCGATGAGAAAGCAAACCAGGCTGTAGCTCTGAGCGTAGGACAGCTTGGCGCGATCCCTGTGGACAGAAAAGGCGCTTTCGATCTGATGGATGGTAAGCAGGCGATCTTCCGCTATCGCCGCATCCAACTCGGCCATCAATTCGGCGTCCTCCTCCCCTTCTGCTGCCATGGCCAGCCCCTCGTTCAACCAAACAGGTAGATCGGCCAGGCAGTTGAACGTGAAGCGCCGGATGACCAGATGGCCCAACTCGTGGCGCACTGTCAGCCGCCCGTAAGCGGCGCGCTCTTCATTGGCCACGACCATGACCGTATTATACTCCGGGAAAGCGATCCCCCCGGCCCACTCCGGCGCGCCAGGAATGGACGCCCGCAAATCGCTCGACTCTTCGTACAAATAGATGACGATGGGTTCGTCCAGATACAACCCAGTGTCGGCGGCGAGTTGATCCAGCGCCTCGTGGCCTGCGTCCAGCATCTCTTGCACCAAAGGCCGCGAGCCGCGATACCAACGGACCTCAAGCTGGCGATCAGTCAACGCCTCCCAAACGAACCAGGCATCATCGAAGGAAACAGTCCGCGTTGGCGTGACGATCTCTTCACCACTCACCACCAGCCGCCAACGCCACCAGATCTCGGCTCCGGGAGGAATCACGCCGCTGGACGCGACCTCCCAGCGCCAGGCAACGTCCAGTTCAGGTCCCGGCTCAAAGTCAGGAGTAGCCACTGTCGCCACGTCGCCGCAGGCCAGGGCTTTGACCCCATACTCGATGTGTACGCTCTCGACCGCCTCAGCAGCCGTAGCAACTAGATGAAAATCAACGGATTGGGGGAAATCGACCCAGGCATCATTCTGGTCGATTTGAACGCCATCAGAGATTGCTACAGCTTGAGAGGGCGTGGCGATCGCACAAAAGCTTAGCAGAAGAAAACCGACACAGAGTTTACCCGACCTAAGGCAGTTACCCATGATTAAGAGATCAAATAATAACATAGGGTCGCCATAAATGCAACTTGCCGATTCTCACTTTCCGTTTGCCCCCTAACCACCCACAAGAAAAAGCCCCGTCACCGTGATGGCGGCAGGGCAGATTCCGTTACAAAAAAGGCTCACCCATTACCCACGATACGCTTGCGGCACATATTTGTCCAGTTTTTGCTCTGCAAAGATCGGCTCGAAGCGCGTAAACCGCTGCAAGCCGCTCACCAGGGGCACGCTGGGCCAGTCCTCTCCGATGAGGGGGCGGGCGTAGCGCACGAAATCGTCGGTGACGTCGGTGCGCGAGGGAGCGATCCATTCCTCGGGGAACGCGCGCTCCGAGTTGGCCACCAGGCCCAACTCCACCTTGTCGTAGCGCACGCGGTAGATGTGGCCCGGCTCGCGCAGAATGGTGGCCATGTAGCCTGATCCTTCCTCCGCCGCGATAAAGGCCGCCTTCTGCCCCACCTTGTACGCCTCGTCGATGTCGATCGTCGAGGCATAGATGGCGGTGTCGCGCTGGTCGGTGCCGGGCACGTTGGCCCGCGCCGAACCGGCGGCCGCCAGCCCGACGTGGTTCAGGTAGTTGATCACCGCCTGGGCCACCGTCGTCTGGCTGGCGCCGAACTCGGTGTGGCCGAAGGAATCCTTCCGTGCGCCGATGTCGCCCACGTCAAACCCCTCGCTGACGACGACGACGGCCCGTCCCCGCTGGCGCAGCAGGTCGTTGACCCGATCGGCCATCTCCTCCATCGTCACGCCCGATTCCTTCATCAGGATCAACAGCGGCATCTCGCGCTGGGGATCGGCCAGGCGGGCGGCGGCGGGGATAAAGCCAATCTTGCGGCCCATGGCCTGTAGCACCAGCACCGGGTCGGAGGGACACGCACCGGCGTTCTCCTGGTTCGCGTTCTGCACAATGTAGGCCCAATAGCGGGCCACGCTGCCATAACCGGGCGTGTGGTCGATCAGCTCGAACACGCCTCCGGCCGCCAGGGCGCCGCCGACGTCGTTGTCGATTGTCTTGGGCACGCCAGTGGCGACCAGGTCCAACCCACGCTCGTGGGCCAACTGGGCCACCTTATGGGCCGTATCCATCGAGTCGTTGCCGCCGTTGTAGAAAAAATAGCCCACGTCGTGCGCCTTCAAGACCTCGATGACGCGCTCGAAATCCTCCTGCTGATGGCCCTTGAGCTTGTAGCGGCAGGTACCAATGGCGCCCGCCGCCGGGGTTGTGCGCAGCAGCGCGATCTCTTCGGGGTCCTGCGCCGAGAGGTCCAGCAACTCCTCCTTGAGCACCCCCTCGATGCCGTGGAATCCGGCGAAGATAGTGCCAAACGTCTCGGGCATCGCCAGGCAGGTCTCGGCCACGCCCTGCAGCGAGCTGTTGATCACGGGTGAAGGTCCGCCCGATTGAGCGACGACCACGTTTTTCGGTTTTGCCATAGTGTTTCCTCCTTAAAAGAATCCTGGGTGCACGAATTCCCTGCTCGCCGCCAGCATCCGGTCGACCATCTCTGGAATCTCGGCCGCGTCCATATTTTGAAGCAGCGGATCTGCCTCCAGCGCCTCGATCAGCACACCCCTGTTTCCCTCCACACAGGCCGTGACGATCTTTTCGATGTTGTTTGTGTGCAGCGCCAGGTGTTCCATCAGCTCATCCGGCAGCAGCTCGACGCGGTTTGGGGTGTACCCTTTGCCATCGTAGGTCATCATGCGCTCCAAAACCGCGCCATCGGGCACTCCTGGCAGGTTGCCGTCGTGGAACGGCACGTTGCCCACATCGTAGAAGGGCATGTCGAGGACCATCGCCGCTATGATACGAGAAGAGGCCTCCCGGGAGATGTTCAGATCGATCTCCTCCTTCCCCGCCAGCAGCTCCCGCACCTGCTGCCGCGCCCCGCCGCGCCAATGGACGAGGCGCTCCTGGGCCGTGGTCAGCAGAACGCCAAAATCTGCCCCCTTGTTGGTGTCCTCGTTGACGAACTCGGTAAAGAACTCGCCGTTGTGCCGGTCGCCACTGTAGGGCAGCACGCCGTAGCGCAGGAACAGGTTGATCTTGAGGTTGACCCGCCGCAGCTCGGGATGGTCCGAGTCGTAGAGCCGCTTGACCTCGCCGGTGATCCCCTCCTCCTCGAGGATCTCTCGCAGCCGGGCGAATCCATCCTCCCCATCGATCTTCAAGTACTGCATCCACGCGCAGTGGTTGACGCCCAGGACGTCGAAGGTAAGCCGCTCGCGCCACTCCTTGTAGGGAAAGCCCAACGCACGCGAAAGGAACTCCATCCCGCCGTAAAGCTCGTGGCAGCAGCCGATGGTGTTGACGCCAGTCTCCCTGGTCACCGCCCGGCACAGGATCGACATGGGGTTGCTCAGGTTCAGCAGCCAGGCATTTTCCTCGGCCAGCTCCTGCATATCGCGGGCGATGCTGAACATAGCGGGGATATTGCGCGCCGCCCGAATGGCTCCACCAACGCTGATCGTATCGCCTACCGGCTGGTAGATGCCGTACTCGTACGGAATCTCCAGATCGTACTGCATGTACTCCAACGTCCCCTGCGCAAGCGAGGTGACGACGAAGCGCGCCCCCTCGATGGCTCTCTTCTGATCGGTGGTGCTCTCGACCGCCACCTTGTTGCCGGTCAGATCAGCGACCTTGCGCGCCAACTGCGCCTGCAGCGCCAGGTTATGCCCATCGATATCCTCCAGGACGAGCACAGGCTTGTAGCGCGAACTGATCTCGTCATCCGACAGCTTGACGATAAAGTCGCGCGAGAGCGTGTACCCCCACTGCGGGCTGGCAGCCCCGATCAAGACGACCTTGAGTTGGTCCATACATCTCCCCCTGCTACGCGCTATACGTCGACGAGGTCACACCGCCACCGGAGCCGATCCAGTCGGTGTGAAAGAACTCACCCCGCGGCCGGTCCACGCGCTCGTAGGTGTGCGCGCCAAAGTAGTCGCGCTGCGCCTGGATCATGTTGGCCGACACCCGCTCGCGTCGGTAGCCATCGTAAAAAGCCAACGCGCTGGACATCGCCGGGACCGGGATACCCGCCTCGACCGCCTGGGCGACCACGCGCCGCCAAGCCGGCTGTGCCGCATCGACCTCCGCCTGGAAGTAGTCGTCGAGCAGCAAGTTGGTCAGGCCGGGCTCCTTGTCGAACGCTTCCTTGATCTTGCCCAGGAAAGCCGAGCGGATGATGCACCCGCCGCGCCACATCAGCGCGATCCCACCATAGTTGAGGTTCCAGCCGTACTCCGCCGCCGCCGCCCGCATGAGCATGTACCCCTGGGTGTAGGACATGATCTTGGAGGCGTACAGCGCGTCGTGCAGGTCCTGGATGAACGCGGCCCTATCGCCCGAAAACTGGACCTCGGGACCCACCAGCACCTGGGAGGCCGTCTTGCGATCCTCCAGCAGCGCCGAGAGAAAGCGCGCCAGCACCGCCTCGGTGATTAGGGTCAGCGGGATGCCCATCTCCAGCGACGAGATGGCCGTCCACTTGCCGGTGCCCTTCTGTCCGGCGGTATCCAGGATATAGTCAATGACGTATCGACCCTCCTCGTCCTTGAAACCCAGGATGTCGCGCGTGATCTCGATCAGGTACGAATCGAGCTTGCCCTTGTCCCACTCGGCAAAGGTATAATGCATCTCCTCGTTGCTCATCCCTAGCAGGTGCTTCATCAGGTAGTAGGACTCGCTGGTGAGCTGCATGTCGCCGTACTCGATGCCGTTGTGCGTCATCTTGACGTAATGGCCCGCGCCGTCCTCGCCCACCCAGTCGCAGCACGGCACGGATGGCGAGCCATCCGCCCCGTCCTCGACCTTGGCGGCGATGTCCTGCAGGATATCCTTCACGTGCGGCCAGGCCTCCGGCGAGCCGCCGGGCATGATGGAAGGCCCGTGCCGCGCGCCCTCCTCGCCGCCGGACACGCCGGTGCCGATGTAGAGCAAACCCTTCGACTCGACGGTCTCGGTGCGACGGATGGTGTCGTTATAGTTCGAGTTGCCGCCATCGATGATGATGTCGCCCGCCTCCAGGTGCGGGATCAGTTTCTCGATGAATGCGTCGACCGGCTCGCCCGCCTTGACCAACAGCATCACCCGGCGGGGCCGCTTGAGCGCGCCGACGAATTCCTCGATCGAGTGCGTGCCGATGATGTTCCGGCCCTGAGCGCTGCCAGCGATGAAATCGTCCACCTTCGAGAGGGTGCGGTTATAGACCGCCACCGTGTAGCCGTGATCCTCCATGTTGAGCACCAGATTCTGCCCCATCACGGCCAGGCCGATCAGGCCTATGTCCACTTTTGCTTCTGTCATTCGAAACCTCCTAAAAAGTATGCAAGTTTATAAGTAGACAAGTTCGCTGACTCGCTAATCCCATACCAATTTTCGCCCTCTAGACCTCTTTTTCCACCGCTTTCGCAAAGGTTGAGTTTTCGACCAACTTTTTCAACTCCCGCTCGAACGCCACACTGTCGAGCGGCAGGTCGACGGGCGCGCACGTCAGTGAGGCGTACAGCATCGCGTTGGCCAGCTCGACGGAATGGACGCCCTCCTCGGCAGGCGCGATCAGTCCCGCCCCCTCCAGAATGGCGTCGGCGAAATTCTCCAGGATCGCCAGATGCTGTCCGCCGTGGCCTTCGATGTCGAACGTCTCTACCTCGACGTCCGGCTTGGCGAATGCCTCCTTCGACGTGCGCAGAAATTCAGTCACCGGCACCGCGTTGTGGGCAAAGGTGAGCCGCCCGTCCTCCAACACCAACCTGCCGTTCTCGGCGGCGATCTCGAAGCGGTTGGTGCCCGGCGCCTCCCCGGTCGAGGTGACGAAAACGCCCGTGCAGCCGTTCGGATACTCGAAATAGGCCGTCACCTCGTCTTCCACCTCGATGGCGTGCCGCTTGCCCAGGCTGCACACGCTCCACACCCGGCTCGGCATGCCGCAGATCCACTGGAACAGGTCCAGTTGGTGCGGACTCTGGTTCAACAGCACCCCGCCGCCCTCCCCCGCCCACGTGGCCCGCCAGCTACCAGAGTCATAGTAGGTTTGCGTGCGAAACCAATCCGTGATGATCCAACTGACCCGTATAAAATCCCCCAGCACGCCCTCATCCACGAGCTGCCTGATCGTCCGGTAGTGCGGATCGGTGCGCTGGTTGAACATCGCGGCAAAGATCAGGCGCTCGTCCCGGTGCGCCGCACGTTTGTGCGCTGCGATGAGCCGCTCGCAGTCAGCCTTGTGCACCGAGATGGGCTTTTCGACCAGCACGTGATGCCCGCTCTCCAACGCTGCGATGCCGATGGTCGTGTGCGTATAGTGGGGCGTGCAGATGAGCACCGCCTCGCAGATACGATCCCTCAGCAACGCGTCGGAATCGGTGTAGGCCGGGCAGCCGTACCGCTCCCCGGCAGCACGTGCCCGCTCCGGCACCACGTCGCACACCGCCGCCAACTCTACCTTGTCGAGCTTGGCGACGTTTTCAAGGTGCAGCTGGCCAATGCCACTGACGCCGATGACGGCCAGGCGAACTGTCTTCTCGCTCATTCGCCCATTCGCTGATTCGCCGGTTCGCCCACTCGGTACAACATCTCCCCCGCCCTCGGCACGACCAGCACCCCCTCCTCCTCACGCCCGCGCCACGCGTCCAGATCGACGGTGGCCGGGTCGAGGTAGCCCAGGCCCAGTCGCTCGCAGCGCTCGCGTGGGATACCGGTCGCCAGCGTGACCTTGATGCGCCGGCTCTCGATGCCGGTCTCGGCGTCGTACGTGCCGAGACCACACAGGTGGGTCGAGTGAGCCAGCACGCCCCAGGGACAATCCTTGAAGCGCTCCCACTGCTTGAGGAAATAGTCGCGCACGTGGTAGCCGGTCTCGTCGAGCCAGCGCCCGTGAGTGTAAGAAACCTCGTCGATGTGCGGGGCGTAGATGACGATCTCGCCGCCGTCGGCGACCGCCGGCTCCATCTTGTACATGCCCTTGGCCGCCGTCCACAGATCGTCATACAGTTCCGGCATCACCGAGAGCACGCGCTTGAACGGCTTTTCGACATATACGATGTGGTGCTGCGCCGAAAGGTCGGCTGCCGCCTCGTAGGCCGCCTCCGGCGTGCCAAAGTAAAGGCCCACCAGATCACTGTGTCCTGCGGATCCTTTGGATCCGACCACCACCATGCTAAAGCACAGCTTGAGCACATCGATGAACGCGGCCGCCCGATCGATCACCCGGCGCACGGGCGTGTGCTTGGTGCCAATAACGTGCCAGCTGGTGATCACCGCCCCCAGCCAGTGGGAAAAGTCGATCACCTCCGGCCCGGCGACGCCGGGAAAGAAGTACTTGTTGCCGCCGGAAAAGCCCACCACCTCGTGCGGAAAGGTCGGCCCGCAGATGATGACGAGGTCGTAATCGAACAGCCGCTTGTTGATCGTGACCGGCACGTCCATCGACATCAGCCCGCCGGTTATCTCCTCGATCTCGGCGGCGGGGATGGTGCCGATGTGCTTGAAGGTCGCAGGATCGCTCCACTCGTGGTTATAGATGCCGACCCGGGCGTATTTCCCCACCCGCTCCTCGGGCGTCAGGCCAAAGAGCTGGTTGAGGTGCGCCTCGTCCATCGGCTGGTGCGTCCCCAACGCAATCAAGTAATCGAGTGCGGTAACCTTTTCGCCGACGGCGTCGTAAAAGACGCGGAACATCAGCGGCATCGGCGCGGAGCGCGTGGCATCTGGCGTGATAAAGAGCACCCGTTTGCCGGTCACGTCGTGCTCGGCGAAAGCCGCCGCCACGATCTGCCGCACCTCGTCTGCGTTCAGCGTTCTATCCGTGTATCCTCGACCGATCAATCTCCGATCTCCAATCTCTACCTTTTCCACGGCGGAATCTCGGGCAGGATGGCCTCGAACTCGGCGATCACCTGCGCCTCGTACTCGCCCGCATACTCGCCCGCCAGGAACTTGCTCGCCGCTTCCTCGTAGAACCGCTGCCAGGATTCCTCCTCGTGACCGGGATTGATCGGGCAAAACAGCGCGTCGTTGGCCTTGGCCGCCCGCATGTCGCCCGGCGCGTCGCCGACCATGAGAATGTGATCGGGGGGATACTTGCCTTTGGCGGCCAGCTCCAGGTGCAGCGCCTTTTTGCCCTGCTCCTGCCCGGCGATGACGCGCACATACTGGGCGATATCGTGCTCCTCCCACTCCCGCTTGAGCGCCTCGTACGGCGTGGCCGAGACGACGATCATGTCGGCTTTATCGGCCAGGAACTCGAGGCTCTCGCACACGTAGGGAAAGGGCGGCACGCCGTGCACCATGTCGGCCACGGTAGCGTTGACGCCCGTCGTCCAGGCCCAGGCCGTATCCAGCTCTGGATCGGGATGCGCTTGCCTATACGCCTTGAGGCCGTCGTTGCTCTTGGGGAACGCATCGTCGGCGATAAACTCGCGGATGCGGGGCGCCTCCGGCGGCACGACATGGCGCGCCTGCACCTCCGGACGCTCGCGCAGCAGGTCGAAAACCATCACCAACGCCGGCCAGCGGTTGATGCCACGCCATTTCGAATACAGGTTGACGAACTCGGCCGCCTCGCGGGCGTACTTGGAGACCGATTGTAGGCTCCAATGCTTGATGATGTTGGGGGTAAAGCACTCCTTGTGCTTGACCTCCATCGTGTCGAAAGCACAGCCGTCGGAATCAATGCCGACAAAGAATTCTTTTTCCGGTTCTAGCTCCGCCAAAGGGCGAGCTGCTTCAGAATAATCTGTCATAAAACACCTCCAATGATTTTGTGAAGTAACCATTCACTGCAGAGCCGCAGAGAAATCACCCATTCCTCTGCGATCTTTGCGTCTCGGCGGTAAAAAAGACATGGCTCAACAGTTACTTTGAACTCGATCTACACCCCACTGAACGCACTGAACCCGCCATCCACCGGAACGACGACGCCGGTGACGAAGGACGATGCCGGCGAGAGCAGCCACAGTATCGCGCCGATCAGGTCCTCCGGATCGCCAAAACGGGCCATCGGCGTGTGATCGATGATCGTACGGCCGCGCGGGGTCAACTCGCCGGTGGCCTCGTCGGTCAGCAGAAAGCGGTTCTGCTCGGTCAGGAAAAAGCCAGGAGCCAGGGCATTGACTCGAATGTCCGGCGAGTATTCCTGTGCTATGTGCACCGCCAGCCACTGGGTAAAGTTGCTCACCGCCGCCTTGGCCGCCGAGTAGGCCGGGATGCGCGTCAGCGGGCGAAAGGCGTTCATCGAACTGACGTTGAGGATACGTCCATCCCCCCGGTCAGCCATCATCTTACCAAACACCTGGCTGGGCAGCAGTGTGCCCACGAAATTCAGGTTGAACACCCATTGAATGGCATCTGCGGGCAAATCGAAAAAAGAAAGGTCAGCCGAAGTCGTGGCCTGCTTCTTGTTGCCTCCCGCGCCGTTGATCAGGATATCGACGTGGCCCCACTGCGCCAGCACGACGTCGCGGGCACCCTCCACACTGGCTTTGTCGAGCACGTCGCACTTGACGGCGATGGCCTCGCCGCCCTGAGCCACGATGTCGGCAGCGACCTTTTCGGCGGCCTCTTCAAACAGATCCAGCACGGCCACTTTCACGCCCAGCCTACCCAACGCGCGGCTCATCGTCCCACACAGCACGCCGCCGCCGCCGGTCACCGCCGCGACCTGACCCGACAACCCAAACAGACTCTCCAAGTATTCCTTATCCACATGACCTCCCAAGATATGACTTTTTTCGCAGTGGCGCATAACTTGCTACGTCACCCTGAGCGGAGCGAAGGGTCTCGCCGTCGCTTGCACGAGATTCCTCACTACGTTCGGAATGACGGTAAGCAACTTATGCGGTATTGCCTTTTTTCTTTCCGCTCACAATTCGTAGGCTCGAGCCTTGATGTACTTGCGCACCAGGTATCCATACCGCTCGTCCGTCAGGGCGAACTCGATGAAAGCGCGAAAGTAACTCTCAAAGTTGCCCACATCGTAGCGCTTTTGGTCAGGAGCGAGTGGCCAGGCGTAGACCGGCTCGCCCTGCTGGAGCAGAAGCCGGATGGCGTCCGTCAACTGGATTTCGCCCCCTCTGCCGGGCAGCGTGCGATCAAGCATCTCAAAGATGACGGGGCTAAAAATATACCGAGCGGCTACCGCCAACGTGGAGGGCGCAGATTCCACAGCTGGTTTTTCGACAATACTCTGTACTGCCACGGGCTCTCCCGCTACAGGCTCCACTCCGCCGATGTCGACGATGCCGCGACGATAGGTATCCTCCGGCGGCACCTTCTCCACCGCTATGACGGCCGCGGCCCTCAGTTGCTCCTGTGCAGCCATCATGGCCCGTAACGGCGCAGCGGGGTCAGCGGCGGCAATCATCGAATCACCCAAGGCAACGGCAAAGTTATCGCCGTCCACGAACTCGGCGGCCAACGAGACCGCGTGCCCCAGTCCTTTGGGTGGGCTCTGGCGCGTGAAAAAGAAGCGCGCCTTGCCCTCCAAATAGGCCAAGTCCTCCAACACTGCCTCGTTCCCAGCCTGCTCCAAAGCCAGCACTAGCCCGGGGTCGGCGTCCAGATGATCCTCAATGGCACGTTTGCGCTCGCCGGTGATGATCAGAAGCTGCTGCAAGCCGGCGGCCTGCAACTCCTCCACCACGTACTGGATGGCCGGCTTGCGGCCCACCGGCAGCATCTCCTTGGGCTGCGACTTGGTCGAAGGCAACAGCCGCGTTCCCAACCCCGCCGCGGGAACAACTGCTTTAGTGATTTGTTGAGC
The DNA here is from genome assembly GCA_964551295.1 of uncultured Anaerolineales bacterium. Classification (GTDB taxonomy): domain Bacteria; phylum Chloroflexota; class Anaerolineae; order B4-G1; family B4-G1; genus JAFGED01. The sequence continues at coordinate 51,240 of CAZKDJ010000001.1, forward strand.
CATAGGTTTACTCCTTCCTGATATAGCTTAAAAGCTCAACTACCCAACGAGCGGCGACAGGTGTCGCTCAAAGTGCGTCTCCAGCATCGCGGCATAGACCTGCTCGTGCGCCGCCAGCATCGCCAGCAGCCGCTCGCCGAACCGATCCAGCACCGAGCCAAAGGTCACGTGCAGCACCTGACGCGCGTCGAACTGGTCCAGCAGACCAGGTAGGTCCGCGTCATGCAGCGCATCCGGCGCGGGGACCTTGGCCAGATCCGCCGAGACGTGGTAGGTGGCCCGGTCGATCTCGTACCGCTGGCAAGCCAGGGTTAGGATCTCGCGGAAAAAGGTTGCGTCTACCTGAGCCACCGCGCGCAGCGCCTCCAGGTAGCTGGTGCCGGCGGTCTTGAGGTGTACCAACCCGTCAGTCAGCTCGGCGATTAGGGAATAGATGCTAAACTTGTCCGAGCCCGAGTGGATGCTGAGCTTGTACGGCCCCAAGGCCCGGGCGATGGCGGCGTGTTTGGCCAACTCGGCCTTGAACTCGTCCAGGTCGCCGATATAGTCTACCCCTTTCTCGAACCGTCCCACGTAGCGCGGCGCCAGGCTGACCCACTCGACGCCCAGCCGCTTGAGCTCGCTGGCGACGTAAAAGTGCTCCTCCGGCGAGGTGGGCGTCTCCGTCTCGTCCACCGAGACCTCGAGTTCGAACCCCGATCCTGCGGGAGGATTGGCAGCCAAGTGCCGGTACATGCGCGACGCGTGCGCGACCGCGCGCCCGTACTTGGCCGCCGCGCGGTGCAGCGCCTCCCGGTCGAGCGTCATGGCCCGATCGCCCAAGTCGAACGAGTGGTTCAGATAGCGCCGCTCCATGTCCCCCAACGTGTCCTCCAGCGTGTCCCACGGCAGCGCTTGCATCTTTGCGTCCACCTCGGCCGGCGAGGCGGTGTGCGCCTCCCCATCGACATGGTCGCCGGGATCGACGGTGTACAGAGTGAACCCTGCCGCGGCGAAGGAGTCGATATCCTGCGGCGTCTTGAGGTGATCGGCGTCGCTGCCCCACGGCTCGCACCAACCCTCCTGAAACAGGCCCCACGTGGCATCGTCCATCACCTGCTGCGGCGTGCGCCCGGTGCGGGCATTCTCGCGCACCGACTGCTGGGCAAAGATAGGCGCGATCGTCTCGTATTTTCGCGCCGCGCGCACGTGCCCCGGCGTCGCCAAGCCCAGCCGGTCGCCGCAGCCCGCCGAGGTCTGCAACCCCAGGGATCGCGGGCGCAGCCAAGGCAAGCGCTCGCGCAGCACGGCCGCGTTCTCCGCTGTAAGCGAACAGACCAGCACATCTCCCTGCTGCTGGCCAGCAAAGCCACCCAAATCGCTACCCTGGACGAGCAACACCTTCCGGGCATCGGCGCTGCGCCGGGCCAGGGAATAAGTCGCGCCATCTAGCTCGACCTTCGAACGTGGATATACTTCAAAACCTTCGACCACTGGAACCTCCATCAACCTCTCAAATGCACATCGGCGAAATCCAAATACCGCTCCCAATCGTAATCCGTCACATCGTGCACGCCGGGGCGAATGTGATAGCCGATGGTACCCACAACCGGCTGGCTCAGCCCGGGCATCTCGTCGACGGCCAACCCGTCGGTAGACAGCAGCCGATACACTGAGTCGGCATGCCTGGCCGCTAAGAACTCGCCACACGGGTCGGCCCATTGATCCTCGGCCGCGCTGGCCACGTAAACCGGGCGCGGGGCGACCAACGCAATCAGCATGTGCTGATCCACTGGCAGATCGTCCTCCCGGTCATTGTACCGCTTAAAGTTTGCACAAAACCAGTGCGGAAACCTGACGTTGATCAGCTTGACCGTCTCGCCGAACCGCCGCCGCGAGAGCGCCGCTCCTCCGCAGCCCGAGTTATTCGAGATCACCAGCGCGAATCGCGCATCCCGCGCCCAGTCCCACAACGCGGCCTTACCCAGGCGCGAGTGTCCCATCACCGCGACTCGCTCATGATCGATGTCTCCATCGGCCTCAAAATAGTCCAGCGCCCGGCTCAAGCCCCACGCCCAAGCAGCGATGGTGCCCCACTCATCTGCATCTGGTTTTGACTGCCCATCCCGGTAAAACAAGGGATGCACACCATTCTGAAAACCATCATCGAAATCCGGGTCCAGGTCGCCACAGTATACGGTCGCCAAACCATATCCTCGCTCCAAGATACGCCCGACTGGCCAGTGACGGGCGCTCACACCTCGGGAGGCCTCCGTCGCGCGATGGTCGACCACGTGGCACGCTTCACTTTCCATCATCCAACGGGTCGAAAGCGTGATGCCAGGATCAGGGTGGATCGAGTGGTTGCCAAAAAAGTTTAACCCGACAAAGGCGGGCACCGGCCCGGAACGATCGTTGGGCAGATAAACGAGCATATCCATCCACGGGCCGTTTTCCTCGCTCGTGAAATAGACCGACACCTCCTTACGCGTGGCTTTCCCACCGAGCGCCTCGCGGTCCATAGAGGTCACGTCAAAGGTCATCCCCTCTGGCCGACCCGGTGCCCTGCCATAAACGTGCCGCTCGAACAGCCGCAAGATTTCGGGCCTGCGCTGCGCCATCCAAGTTTGGGCATCGGCAACCCGCGTTCCATCGGAGAGGATCAGTGGATCGGGCAAGGTATACTCAGGCACCTCTGCCTCATCCACATTGACCTCCCAGGATTCCATCGACATCTTCCTTTGTACGCTACGACCAACCCATCAACTGCGCCAATAGACGAGTGTACTCGCAAAAATTCGGCCACGATACGTCAGGCGGCACGCCGTGATCGCAACCCGGGATGAAGCCTCCCTCTTCCAGCAGGGGCGGCACCACGCGCAGCACCTCCTTGCGCATCGTCTCGCCACCGGCGGCCAAGGCGCGCTTATCCAGCCCGCCCAGGTAGGCCATCTGCCGGCCGTACTGCCGCCGGTAGGCCACGATGTCGTTCCCGGCGGCTACCTCGACCGGAAAACAGCAGTTAAAGCCCACCTCGATCCACAGCGGCATCAACTCGGTCATGTAGCCGTCCGAATCCATCGAGACGATGGGGCAGTCGCTGCCTTTGACTGCATCCACCCACTTTTTCCAAACGGGCAGCAGAAAGCGCCGCACCATCGCCGGGGAGATCATACTGTGCATCTTGTAGGCCATGTCTTCCCCCACCTGGACAAAGTCCAATTCCACCCGCGCCAGGATAGGCTCCAACGTCTGCAGCACGAAATCGGCCCACAAATCGACCATCTCCTGCACAAAGGCCGGATCGTCGATCATTAACACGCAGAGATTCTCCAGGCCGCACCACTCGCGCAGTTGCCAGAACGGCCCGTTGACCGTGAGGCGCAGGGCGTAATCCCGTTCGCGCAGCGCGTCGCAGCGCGCCTCGAAATCCGCCGGAAAGCGCCGGGGATGGTGCGGATCGTAGCGCCACTTGATCCTCTCCTCCCAATCCCGCCTGGTCTGCACCGGGAAACGATGCCACTTGCGCGTGACAAAGTCCTTGGCGCTGCGGATGTAGGTGTAGTCGTACCGGTCCAATATCTCTGTGATGGCCCCCATCCAATCTTGGACGACGTAGTGACCGTTGCGGTGCTCCAGCACCTTTTCCTCAAAGATGGGGATCATCTTGAAATCGACGCCTAGATCGACCCGTGGCCGCGTGCAAGGTTCGTATGGGATGCCCAGCACCCCCATCAGGTACTCGTACCAGGCGACGCCCTCGGGCAACCCCTGCTGATGCCAGGCTGCCAGGGTCGATTCGCGCGGCGAGCCGGGCGCTAAAGGGACCTTGTCCGGTTTGTTAAAGAGTAAAGCTGCACAGAACCGCTCCCTCTCATTCATGGCTAGCACGTCTGCTCAAACAAGTAGCCGCGATTTCCAAATCACGCCATGGAAAGCGCGAATACCGGATGAAGCTATCCTAGTCCAGCTTGTACGCCTGCTTGGCCAGACGGTAGGCCAGGTCGAGGATCATCTCCTGAGCGTCTTGCTCGTCCACGACGCCGCGCACCACCAATCCGGCCACCCAATTGGCGCTGGCGCGGCGCCACACGTCGTGGCGTGCCGGGATAGAGGGAAAAGCGCGCGTGTCGTCGTTGAATCCAGCAGTGTTGTGCACCCCGGCCGTCTCCATCACCCGATCAAAATAGCGCCGTATCCCGTTCAGGCTGTCGTGGAACCACCAGGGTGGACCGATGCACAGCGCCGGGTAGTGGCCGGCCAACGGGGCCAGCTCGCGAGCGTAGGTCGATTCGTCCAGGGTAAAGACAACGAGCGTCAGCCGTGGGTCGTTGCCATATTTGTTGAGCAGCGGCCGTAGATTGTGGGTGAACTCGCTCGTCGTCGGTATGTCACAGCCCATATCGCGCCCAAAGCGCTCAACGATGCCCCGGTTGTGATCGCGCACCGAGCCGACGTGGAACTGCATCGTCAGTCCATCCTCGATGCTCATCCGCGCAAACTCCATGATCATGTGCGCGGTAAAGCGCCGGGCATCGTCCTCAGTGGCCTCGCCGCGCAGCGCGCGCTGAAAGATCGCGTTTGCTTCAGCCTCCGAGAGCTCCACCGTATAGGCCGAGATGGCAGCGTGGTCAGTGGACATGGCCCCCATCGATTTGAAGAACGCGCGCCGCTGCTCCAGCGCCCGGACGAAAGCGGCGTAGGAAGTCACGTCGATGCCGCTGACCTCGTTCAGCTTGTCGACGTTTTCCCGCCAGCCCTCGCGCAGCAGATTGACCACCCCGTCGGGGCGGAAAGCGGGCCGGATGTCGCCCCCCCACCCCGATTCGCGGATCGTCTTGTGAACCTCAAGCATATCGGTAGCGGCGTCGGTGGTGGATAGCACCTCGATATTGAACCGCTCGAACAGCGCTCGCGGGCGGAACTCGGGGCGGGCCAGCTTTTCCGCGACCTGGTCATAGATCGCCTGGGCCGTCTCGCCGTCCAGTTTTTGCTCGACGCCGAACATCTCGATCAGCTCGTGGGTCAGCCAGATGCCGCTGGGCGTGCCACGGAAGAGATAAAAGTTATCGGCGAAAATCTGCCAAATCTTGCGATGGTCCCGCTCCACCGGCCCGCCATCGACGCGGAGAACGCCCAGGTCCTCCAGCGGTATCCCCTGCGAGTACAGCATGCGAAAGACGTAATGATCGGGGATGATGAGTAGATCGGCGGGCGTACCAAAGGTGGCGTCCTCGTCCACGAACAATCTGGGATCCACGTGGCCGTGCGGGCTGACGATGGGCAGGTCCTTCACCCCGTCGTACAGCTCCCGCGCCACGCGTCGCTGCGCCGGGTCGGGATCGAAGAATCGATCCGGGTCAAGTTGCCATGTCGAATGAATCACCAAGCTCTCCTTCCTTTTCTTCCTCTCTCAACCTTTCCGCGCCCGGCAGGCCTTGATGTACCGCATCCCATATTCGTCCCGGCCCAGCAGCACATCGGCGGCCAGGATCGTATCGCAAAGGAGCGCCGGATGGCTGATGGGGCAGTTGACCCCGCACGCGATCGCCATGGCCATGAACGCCCGGTTCAGCAGGTCGCGCTCCGGCATGCCAAAGGAGACATTGCTGGCCCCCGCCGTAATGTTGGCATCCAGCTCGGCCTGCAGAAGGCGGATGGTCTCCAGCGCAACCCGCCCAGCCTGGGGCTCGGTCCCCACGGCCAACACCAGCGGGTCAAAGATGATGTCCTCGGCCGGGATACCCAGCGCGGCGGCACGGTCACGGATATTGTGGGCCACCGCCAGGCGCTGCTCCGGCGTGGGCGGGATGCCATCGTCATCCATCAACAGGCCGATCACGGCGGCACCGCGCTCCGCCACCAGCGGCAGCACCGCCGCCAGCTTTTCCTCCTCCCCGTTGACCGAGTTGACCAGCGGCTTGCCCGGGCAAATGGCCAGCGCAGCCGCCAGCGCCTGTGGATCGAGCGTATCGACGCACACCGGCACGTCCACCACATCGAACACCGCTTCGACGGCGCGGGGCAGCAGCGCCACCTCGTCCACGCCTGCTGCGCCGACGTTCACGTCGAGCACGGCAGCACCGGCCTCCACCTGCGCCTGCGCCATCTCCCGCACGAGCGATAGATCACCCGCCGAAAGCGCCCGCGCCAGCTTTTTCTTGCCGGTGGGGTTGATGCGCTCACCGATGATCACTGTCGGCAGTTCTGGGCTGATGCGAACGGTACTGTTTTTTCCCCGTAGAACCGTCTCCATAGTCAAGTCTACCACAAGTCTCAATCTGCCGCCAACAACGTCTTGGCCCGGCCGGCAGCGGCAGAAGCATCAGGAGCGTAGAGATCGGCGCCGATATCCTCGGCGAAAGACTGCGTCACCGGCGCGCCTCCTACCATGACCATCACCCGGTCGCGCAATCCGGCCTCCTGCAACGCCTCGACCGTCGCCCGCATGCCGGGCATGGTGGTGGTCAGCAGCGCGCTCAACCCGACGAAATCGGGTCGGTGCGCCTCTACCGCCTCCACGAACCCTTCGGGCGTCACGTCCACGCCCAGGTCGATCACCTCGAAACCAACGCCCTCCAGCATCATGCCCACCAAGTTCTTGCCGATATCGTGGAGGTCTCCCTTGACCGTGCCCAGGACAACCTTGCCCACCGGCTCGATGCCGGCATCCACCAAATGCGGCCGCAAAATCGCCAGCCCCGCTTTCATCGCGCGTGCAGAGATGAGCATCTCGGGCACGAACTTTTCGCCTTCTTCGAACAAGCGGCCCACCTCGGTCATGGCTGCGATGGAGCCCTGGTATAGAATATCGGCCGCCGAGACGCCCGCCTCCAGGGTAGCCTGTACCTCGGCCTTTGTGGCAGCTTCGTCGCCATCGAGAACCGCGGCATAGATCGCTTCAATACTCAAAGTCTGTCCTCCTCAATGAAAAATCCGATACTACCCTTTTGAAGGCCACCGCCGGGCGGCCGCTACCAGGGCGTCGATGTTTTCAGGAAGCGTTCCCGGCGACACGCCGCCGCCGAAGGAGAGGATCATCCCCCCTCCCGGAGCCCCCTTATCCAAACACTCTTTTGCCCACTGCGCTACTTCCGCGGGTGTCCCGCGCACGCCCAAGTCCAGCGGAGGCACGTTGCCCATCAGCGCCACGCGATGCCCCATCTTGGCCTTTACCTCAGCAGCGTCCACCTTGTGACTAAAGTTGAACACCTCGAAATTGGCCTCGGCCAGGCTCTCCAGCAGATGCGGGCAGGGGGTGTCGTTATGATAGACGCGGATCAGGCCGTCGAACGCGTCAAAGATGCGCCGCAGATGAGGGTGGATCATCTCTTCATAGTGCTGCGGCGAAACCATACCCACCAGGTCGTCCAACAGCATGATGCCCTCCGGTTCGCGCAGCACGTCCAGCTGAGCGCGCAGCCAGCGGATGATGGATGTGGTCACCGTGTCCAGGAGCTTGGACGTCCTTTCCGGCTCAGTGGCCAGCGCCATCATCAGGGGCGTCATCCCCACCAACCAGGAAGCCGCCGTCATCGGCCCGCGGGCACAGACCATCCGGATAGCCAACCCCTGCGCCTGCAAGCGCTCGTCCATCGTCTCGTAGAGGCGCAGCACCAGGGGCATCAGCCCGTCTTCCTGCGGGTTGATCGGTTTCGCCTGCGCCCAAAAGGCCAGGTCGGGCACCAGGGGCTCGATGGAGGGCGGCCGGTCGGTGTAAAAACGCATCTTGGTGCCGAACGCCGAAGGCTCGGCTGCCATGCCGTACTCCACCCAAAAGCCGGGAATCCAGGCCACATCGGGAAAGCGCTCCAGCAACCCCAAGTTGATATCCAACCACTTTTCGGGAAAGAGAAAATAATCCCGCGTGTCGATGCCCGCGTAGCCGGGCAGCCACGGGCTATCGACGATCAGACCCACGGGGATCCGCTCCGGCTCCTCCAGCCGCGCCGCTTGCTTAAAGAGTTCCCAAGGTGTATCCATCTCTATACTCCTTCCATCATCGAAATCGGCTCTCCATCTGCCACATATCCGGGTTCGGTCCCAGAATGCGCTTGACCGCATCCGTCGCCTCGGTCAACCGGTCGACGACCTCGGAGGACAGCTCCAGATCGGCTGCCTGGGCCGTCTGCTCGATCTGATCTGGCTTGCGCGCTCCGGCAAGTACCGCGTTTACCCCAGGTTGGGCCAGCAGCCACGCTACAGCGACTTTGGCCATCGGTTCGCTGACCTCCCCGCTGATGCGGCCAATCTCCTTGACGGCGGCGAACGCCTCTGTCTCGCAGCCTGCTTCGCCGTGACGGGATCCGGGGCGATCCCCTGAAAAGAGGCGTATGCGCGCCCGGCCCTCGGGCACCTCGTCGGGCGTAGCATACTTGCCGGTCAGGAGCCCCTGCATCAGCGGACTGTAGCACAGGATGCCCACACCCGCCTCGACGCACTGGGGCTGAATCTCGTACTCGATGGCGCGCCAGAGCAGGCTGTAGGGCAATTGGTTCGTCTCCACCCATCCGATATCGAGCAGGTCAGGGAGATCCCCCGCGCCAAAGTTGCACACGCCGATAGCGCGTACCTTGCCCTGATCGTGCAGCTTTTGCAGCGCCGCCATCGTCTCATCCAGGGGCACGGTGCGACTGGGCCAATGAATCTGGTACAGGTCGATGACGTCGGTTTGCAGGCACCGCAGGCTGCCCTCACAGGCCTGTAGCACGTCATCGGGCGACAGGTTGCTCCGGCTCACCTTGGTAGCGATCACAGCCTCGTGGCGACGGCCCTTCAGCGCCCGGCCCAGCACCTCCTCGGAATACCCTCCTCCATACCCTTCAGCAGTGTCGAAAAAATTGACCCCCGCGTCCAGCGCCGCGTGGATCGTGGCGATGGAGTCGGCCTCATCCTGTGGCCCCCACGTCCAGCCCCCGGCGATGGCCCAGCAGCCCATCGCCACTACAGAGACCTCGATGTCGGTTCGACCCAGTTCACGATATTTCATACACGCCTCCTTGCTACCTCTTCAGCCATGGAGGAAGTGCATCGACCTTCCCCGGCAGTTCGAGCGGCTCCGTCGGCGATGGCATCGGTGGACAATCGGGTTCCTCCAGGCCGTGAACGAGATCGTCGATCCGCACGGGCTGCCCGCGCTCCATCGAGCGATTGGCCGCAACGCCCGTCAGGATCGACCAGGCCCCAGCCCGCTGGTCGGCAGCGCGCAGGTACTTATCCTCGGGGGCATTGGGATCGAAAAGATGCTGGAGCATCACCGGATCGGCTCCGCCGTGGCCACCCTTGCTCTGCCAGACCTCGACTTCATAGCCGCTGCGAAAATGTGGAAAGACCTTGATCTTGGTACCTTCGGGCCGCAACTCGCCGGGCACGGTGCCATCACCGCTAAAATACGCAGTCTCCATGCAGATGTGCTCGAGACGACCCTTGGAGCCGTTGAAGGCGACGGTGTATCCCTCCCAGGGCATAAACGCGTGTAGCGAGTAGCTCATCTGCGCTCTGCTGCGATAGGTCACGGTCACGGCCATCGTGTCTTCGATGTCGATCTCGGCGCTAAAGACACACCTGTCGCGGTAGTAGCCGTCATACTGCTCATTCTCCAAATACATATCCCTGAGCCCCGGAAAAGCACGCATGTCCATATAGAACGGACATCTCTCGGCTTCAGGACAACCCAAGCAACGCTCTCCTCGCTCGGTGAGCCCGTACCGTTCCGCCATCTCCGGCGTGTAAAAGTTACGCGTCCCAGTAGCGTAAACTACCTCGGGAACCGTCGAAAGCCACCAATTCACCAGGTCAAAGTGATGCGTGGCCTTGTGCACCATGAGACCGCCGGAGTTGCGCTTGTTGCGGTGCCAGCGGCGAAAGTAATCGGCACCGTGCTTGGTATCGAGCAGCCAATGAAAATCGACCGAAAAGACGTTGCCGATCACGCCCGACATGAGCAGGTCCTTGACCTGCGTGCGCGGCGGCGCGTAGCGGTAATTGAAGGTGACCTTGCATTCGCGCCCCGTTTCCTTCTGCGTATCGATGATGCGCTGGCACTTGTGCTCGTCGGTGGTCATGGGCTTTTCGGTCATCACGTCGCAGCCCAACTCCATCGCCCGGCAGATGTAATCGTCGTGCGCCGAATCCTTGGTGGTCACGATCACTACGTCCGGCTTGGTCTCGGCGATCATCTGGTCGAACTGATCGTCGCTGTAGGCCGGCACCTCGACGCCATGCTCATGCGCCCAGTCGGCGCGCAACTGCAGACGGCCCGCGTTAGAGTCACAGAGGCCCACGAGCTCAGCATGATCGGCAAAGTGCTCGGTGATAACTACCGAGTACATCATCGACCGGCTGCCAACCCCCACTTGTACATAGCGTTTCTTTGCCATTGTAATCTTCTCCCTACACTGCTTGCACGTCCAAAACGACCTTGATGGTGGCCGGGTCCTCCTGATCCACCTTCTCGAACGCGGCGGCCACGTCCCGCATCGCCAACCGGTCGGTGACCAACAACTCCGGGTGCAACAACCCCTTCTCCATCAGCCGGATAGCGCGCGGGAACTCACCCAGCGTCACGCGCGAGGCGATGATGTGCGCCTCCTTGAGCACCAGGGTCTTGAAATGCACCGCCGACAGCTGCTCGCCCAACCCTGCCGTCACGATCCGCCCGGCTGCGCGCACCATCTTGACCGCCTGGGCCAGCGGCGCTTCCCGGCCCTCCAGCAAGTGATAGTGCCCCACCGCCTCGATCACACAGTCCGCGCCCGCGCCGTGGGTGGCCTCCATCACGCGCTCGACCGGGTCCTCCTGGGCGACGTCGATGGTGACGTCTGCGCCCAGCTTGCGCGCCGTCTCCAGCCGGTAGGGCTGCAGGTCAGCGACGATGGTCATCGCCGGGCCGGCGCTGTGGCACAGGACGTCGAGGATCGAGAGTCCCAGCTTGCCCGCACCCAGGATGGCGACAATCTCTCCCGGCTGCACCTGCCCGCGCCACAGGATGTGGTGCCCCAGGCCGTACATCTCGACCATCGGCGCGTAGGTCATGGGAATGGCATCGGGCAGCGGGTACAGGTGGCTCGACGGCGTGACGACATACTGCCCGAACCCGCCGTCTAGGTCGACGCCCAGCAGCTTGAGCGTGCGGCAGGCGTTGATGTGCCCCGAAAGACATGCTGGACACCGGTGGCAGGAGATGATGGGATCGACCACCACCCGGTCG
>CAZKDJ010000001.1:62437-75516 GCA_964551295.1 uncultured Anaerolineales bacterium
ACGCTGTAGCCCACCACGTCCCGGCCCACCTCCTGGATCACGCCGCCAAACTCGTGCCCCAGGATGGCGGGGAACGCGACCCGGTCGTGAAACTCGCCCCGGTAGATGTGCAGGTCGGTGCCGCAGATACCGGCGTAACCGGTCCGCACCAGCACCTCGTCCGGCCCGATGCGCGGGTCGGGCGCGTCGCCTAAGTGAATCTCTCGATCGTTGGTCAGAATACCCGCTTTCATCTCGTCCTTCCTCGCCCGGCTTGGGCAATACCTATGCTAGGCCAGCTCCAACCCCACGAGTCGGGCGATGTTGCCGGCCATGACCAACTGCCTCTCCGCCGGAGTGACCTCGCCCTCCAAGAGCGCCTCGTACTTGGCCACCTCGACGTGCATCAGCGCGAACGGTGTATCGCTGCCAAAGCAGACGCGGTCGGCGCCCAGCGTGTGGATGGCCTTGAGAACGGCCACGGCCCGCACAGCGCTGCCGATCAACGTCAGATTCGGGCACTCCTGCGCCATCTCGATGGCGGCGTTGGAGAGATCGGCATAGCCGACGCCCCCCATGTGGACCATCAGGATCTGCACCCCGGGGTACATCCTGGCGATCTTGGCCACGCGGAACGGATGCGTAGCCTCGAAGGCGTCCGCGCCGACGTGGAAAGCCAGCAGCTTGCCGGTCTTGGCGATCTCTTCGACGATGGGCAGCGCAAGCTGCGGGTCATCGATGTAGTAGCTGTTCTGGGCACCGTTCAGCTTGACCCCGTAAAAGCCGTACTCCTCGACGCAGCGCTTGACGGCGGCCTTCGCCTCGTCCAGGCCCAGGCGCGGATCGGCCCAGCCGAAGCCGAGGATTCGATCCGGGTGTTGTTGCGTCGCCTGGTAGACGTAGGCATTGGATGTGGCAATCTCGCGCATGTAGGGCGGGCGCAGCCAGGTCAATGCCTTGGCGACACCAGCGCGGTCCATGCGGCGCAGCAGATCGTCGATGGTGATCGCCCTGTCGTCCTCTCCCATGGGAGAAATGTGGGTGTCGGCATCGATAATCAAGGTGCATCTCCTATGGTTCAACCAGGTACAGATTCACCCGCCCGCCGCGGTCGGAAGCGTACAGAATCCGACTGCCGTCCCAGCTCCAGGTGGGATGGCAATGGGCCGTCTGAGTGTGCCACGAGGTCCCGTGATAGCACAGGGTCTCAAGCTCCGCCTTATCGCCAGAGATGTCGATCAGCACCAGGTCGTCCACGTCGTCGCCGACCAGCAGCGTGTGATCCGGGTTGGCGTGATAGTGGTTGCAGTAGTAGGGCATATCAATACGCCTGACCACGTTGCCCGCGCGGTCCGCCAGCCCGACGAAGGGGACCATCGTCTCCTGCTTGACCGCCACGTCGGTGGCGACGGCCTGCGTGCGCTCGGAGGTGATGGTGCCGTCGTGACCCGGCCCGCGGTCGTCGAAAAAGATGTACCTCTCAAGCGTCCAGAACTCGTGCCCCACCGAGTCCTGCTCCTGCTGGCGAAAACAGGGCCAGACCTGGCGAGAGACAAAATCGAGCAGCCAGATGCGCTGAGTGACCAGGTGCCAAGGCCCCTCGTGGCAAAAGGTGGCCAGCGTGCTATCCACAGGGCAGAACTGAAAATGTCCCAACTGATGGGTGTCCCTGAACACGTCAAACCAGCCGGAGCCATCGAGATACGCCAGGGTGATGCGGCCATCCTTGACCAGATAGTAGCGGTCTTTGAAACCCGAATAGTTCGGCCCGCGCGGCACCTCGACGCGCTCGTTCCGGCAGAAGGCGATGTAGCGCCGGTTGGCGCTGATAGAGGGCGAGCCTACGGTATAGTTCCCACTCTCTTCGTAGACGGTCAACGTCTCACCGGACTCGGTATCGAGCTTTTCGATCGCCTTTCCCGTGCAGTAGACGACGATGCGGCTATCGGGCGTCTTGGTCACGCCACGTACGGATTCCCGCTCGTCGGTCAACTGCACGATCTCGCCGGTTGCGAGATCCATGCGAAAGAGATTGTAGCAAGGCCCCTCGTGCGGGGCCTTGCCCGCACCAGAGGCCCGGTCGGAGCGAATGATGATCTTGTCCTTTTCCGCGTCGAACGAGTTCTCGGTGAAATAGAGATGCACATTGTTGCCCATCGCCGTCAACTGCCTGATGGTGCGCCCGGTTTTATCGTCCTTGAACTCGCGAATCTCTGAACGCCACGTTTGACCGACCATGCTGCCTATCCTGTATTTCCAACGCCTGCCCCCCCTCCGGATGTACCCCACCTGCCAAGCCCGGCTAGCGCGCATTCCACGCATGTCGCCTACGGTGAGGCAGCAGCGCTCGTCATATCCCGCACACGCCAAAGCCCAGATGCTGGCACCGCCCGCACCGATCTGCCGGGCGAACTGCAAGCGCTCCTCCTGATCTTCGGAACGTCTCCCCCTACCGCGTCAGCCAGCCGCCGTCTACCGGCACGATGGCCCCGTGCATGTAATCGGAGGCCGCCGAGGCCAAGAACACGACCGTGCCCTTCAGATCAGCAGGAGTGCCCCAGCGCCCGGCCGGGATGCGGTCTAGAATGGCCTGGCTCCGCTGCGGGTCGGCACGCAGAGGTGCGGTGTTGTCGGTGGCCATATATCCCGGCGCAATAGCGTTGACGTTAATCCCCTTGCTGGCCCACTCGTTGGCCAACGCGCGCGTCAGCCCGGCCACGCCGCTCTTGGCCGCCGTGTACGAGGGCACCAGAATCCCCCCCTGGAACGAGAGCATCGAGGCGACGTTGATGATCTTGCCATGCCCCTGCTCCGCCATCACCCGGCCCGCGGCCTGGGAGAGAAAGAACAGCGCCTTGAGATTGATCTGGAGCACGTCGTCCCAGTACTCCTCGCTGAACTCCAGCGCGGGTGCCCGGCGGATGATGCCGGCGTTGTTGACCAGGGTGTCCAGGCCCCCCATCTCCCGGACTATCCCTCTCGTCACTTCGTTGAGCTCGCTCACGCTGGCGTCATGCAGATTGCATTCCACTGCCAGGAACCGCCTGCCAAGTCCTTCCACTAGCTCCTGCGTCTCCTCCAGCGAAATGATATCCAGGCCTGCGACCTCTGCACCTGCCTCGGTCAGCCCCAGCGCCATCGCCTGCCCCAGCCCACGGCCTGCGCCGGTGACCAGGGCCACCTTCCCGTCCAATCGAAACGAATCCAGTATGCCCATCTTGCCTCCTCTTCTCAATCAGTGTCCTAGTTCTCGCAGCATCGAAACGGTCTTGCCCACCCAATCCAAGTCCGGATCTCCGGCCGTTGCCTGGATGCGGTGCTCGCCGGCCAGGAACCACAGGTAGTAGGTCGTGTAACCCGGCGCGCTGACGACCGTGTGGTAACCAACGGGCACCATCATGATGGTATTGTCACGTACGGTAAAGTTCTCCTCGACCCCCTGGTCGTTGTAGTAGCGACAGATGCCAAAACCCTCTGGCGGGCTGACCTTGAAGTAATACATCTCCTCCATAAAAGCCTCGCGGGGCAGGTCGTCCACCTCGTGCCGGTGCGGCGGGTAGGTGGACCAGTTGCCGCTTGGGGTAAAGGTCTCCCCCACGATGAGCCGCCGTGCGGGCAGGTCAGGCTGCCCGGCCAGGGTCAGGATCTGGTGAAAGTAGCGCTTGAAATTGGCCGCCCCCCACACGCCGGTGGTCACCTGGGCCGGGGCGATGACGTACGGCTCTACCTCCAGGTCGCTGGGCGCGCTGGTCAGGCCGATCCGCACCGGCCCCTCGGCGGCAATGGTGTACTCGACGCCCGCCGGCAGATAGACCGAGTGCGGCTTGCCGGCAAAGACGTTGGGCCGCCCGCCGACATGATCGAAGCGCTTCCCGCCCACGTCGAAAGTGGCCCTGCCACCCAGGACCACCGCCAGAACCTCGCGTCCGCCCGTCTGGGCGCTAAACTGCTCCCCATCGGGCAGCACCAGCAGGTCAAAACCCAGCAGGTTGCACGGGTTATACGGCAGGGCGTTCAACCCCTGTTCTGCCTCCAGCGATGCAAAGTATTCCATTTCTCACCTCCTCAAGGTCTATGGGGACCCCAAGAATCCAGCGCCTCTCCATCGAGCGCCAGCAGGGCCTCGGAAAAATAATCACCACAGATGAAATAAGCCTCCCCCCCAGCCCTTTGTGCGCGTGATAGGTCTCGCAGCACAGGAGCCTCTGGGCCTCGGGCTGGGTCTCGACGCAGCAAGCGACGGATGAGGTGTGCAGGCTCGTCTCGGCGTGATCCAGCGCCGCCCGCAGGGCCAACTGCCGGGCTTTCTCAGCGATTTGCCACTGGGTTCTGGCACTGAGGATGAAGTGAATTCCCAAGGCGTGGGTAACGTGAACCCGTTTGTCGAGCCACCCTCCGAAACTGGGCAAAAACGTCTGGGCGTGATCGCGCAAGTGGTCGTCGCCCGTCGCAGCGTACGCCAACACAACAAGCCGGTCCAGAATCCGGTGAGCCAGTTGTCGTTTTCGGTCAGTTGGTAGCGGGTTCCCTCTGCGACGGTAAGGAACAGATTGCCCAGCGCCTGATGGTAGCGGCAGAGCCGCTCCAGCGAATCCGCCAGAGCGGCCCGTGAATCGGCGTGAGAAGACGGTGTATGCGACACAGTTCTGCCTCGAGAAAACTCGGTGGGGAGATCATCGCGCCTTGTACCTCGTGCCGTAGCTGCTCCACCACCAATATAGATCAGTCATAATCGATGCCCGCCAAGCTCAACTCGTCCGCCCGGTGGCAGGCCACCCAGTGATCGTCGCTCAACTCACGCCACTCTGGAGCCTGGGAGCGGCAGATATCTTGAGCGTAGCGGCACCGCGGATGGAACTTGCAACCCGACGGCGGTTTTGCCGAGCTGGGGACGTCCCCCTCCAGCACGATCCGCTGGGACACGTGATCTGGGTCAGACCGGGGGACCGCCGAGAGCAGCGCTTCGGTGTACGGGTGCAGCGGGTTGTCGTATAACTCCTCCGCCGAGGCCAGCTCGACGATAACACCCAGGTACATCACGGCCACGCGGCTACTGATGTGCTCCACGACGGAGAGGTCGTGGGCGATAAAGAGATACGTCAGCCCAAAGTCTTTCTGCAGATCCTCGAGCAGGTTGAGCGTCTGCGCCTGGACGGAGACGTCCAGGGCCGAGACCGGCTCGTCACATATGATGAGCTTGGGCCGCAGGGCCAGGGCGCGGGCGACGCCGATGCGCTGCCGCTGCCCACCGCTGAAGGCGTAGGGATAGCGATTCATGTGCTGCGCCCGCAGGCCCACGGCCTCCAAAAGCTCGCGCACCATCGTCTGCAGCTCCCCGCCCGAGGCGATACCGTGGATGCGCAGCGGCTCGCTGACAATGTCCATCACCGTCATCCTAGGGTTGAGCGAGGAAAACGGATCCTGGAAGATGATCTGCATCTCGCGCCGCAGGGCCTTCATCTCACGCTTGGGAACCTGAAAGATACTCACCATCTCCCCATTCCGGCGGAACCAGGCCTCACCAGCGGTCGGTTTGTAGGCGCGCAGAATGGTCCGGCCGGTGGTCGTCTTGCCGCAGCCCGACTCTCCCACTAACCCCAGGGTCTCGCCCTCGCGGATGAAAAAGTTCACCCCGTCCACGGCGCGAATCTGCCCGACGACTTTGCGGAAAAAGCCCTTTCTGACAGGGAAATACTTTTTCAGATTCTTGACTTCTAGTAGGACCGGTGCTTTAGATTCCATATCGCCTCTTGCAAGATTTCTTTAGCTACGTGTAGAGCAGACAACGCACGTAATGGCCCGGCTCTACCTCGATCAGCGGCATCTCCTGCTCTTGACTACAGGCATCCTTCTTGGAAACGGGACAACGTGGCAAGAACGCACATCCCACCGGCACCGAATAAGGATCTGGAACGCTGCCAGGGATGGGGGTAAGGCGCGCCTTCACCCGACGTCCCAAGCGCGGGATAGAGTGCATAAGACCCACGGTGTACGGGTGGAGTGGATCGTGAAAGATAGTGCGCGCGTCGCCGGTTTCCACGATCCTGCCCATGTACATCACCGCCACCCGTTCGCACACCTCGGCAATTACCCCCAGGTTATGAGTGATCATCAAAATCGCCATACCGAGCTGATCCTGGAGGTTTTTCATCAACTCCAGGATCTGTGCCTGGATGGTGACATCAAGGGCCGTGGTAGGCTCATCGGCGATGAGAAGCTGGGGGTTGCACGAGAGCGCCATGGCGATCATGGCCCGCTGCCGCTGTCCTCCAGACAGACGGTGAGGGTACTCATCGATGATCTGATCGGCCCCGCGAATGCCCATGCCGGCCATCCTGAGCCAGGAAATCGCCTCCAGGCGAGCCCCCCTGTCATCGAGGCCACGGTGCAACTGAATCGCCTCAATGATCTGGTTGCCGACTGTGTGCACCGGCGAGAGGGAAGTCAGTGGTTCCTGAAAGATCATGGCAATCTCGTTTCCCCGGATACTGCGAATGAGATCTCCGTTTGGATCGACGGTGGTCAGATCAAACGCGGGGTTGCCATCTCCCCGATCGTAGAAAATACTGCCTTGAACGATTCGACTCGTCTTTGGGGGGAGCAAACGGAGAATCGAGAAAGCCGTCACACTCTTCCCACACCCCGACTCACCAACCAAGCCAAGCGTCTCGCCAGGCTTAATCTCCAAAGACACACCATCCACCGCCCGAACCACCCCGTCCAGGGTGTGGAAGTACGTCTTCAGATTCTCCACTTGAACAATGTAGTGCTGATTATTTGATACCATATCTACACCGTATAAGGATCAGCGGCGTCACGCAAACCATCGCCCAAGAAGTTGAAGGCGAGGATCGCGATGGCGATAGCAAGCGCCGGAGTAAACACCCAAGGATAGAGTGCTATAGACTGAATATTCTGGACTTCCTTGAGCAGCACGCCCCAACTGGTGATCGGCGGGCGCAGTCCCAGCCCCAGGAAACTCAGTGCAGTCTCTGCCAGAATCATGGACGGCATGGCCAGCGTCGAGACGACGATAATGTGGCCAAAGGTCGCCGGAATGAGATGTCTGAAGATGATCCGCACATCACTTGCCCCGGCAAGTTTCGCCGCCAGGACGAAATCCTCGTCGCGCAAGGCCAACACCTTCCCCCGCAGTTGACGGGCCAACCAGGTCCAGCCGATTACGGACAGGATAATGGTCACGGCAAAGTAGGTCCTCAGTGGTGGCCAGTGCGGGGGCACTGCGGCCGATAAAGCCATCCACAGGGGAATTGCAGGAAAGGCACGCACCAACTCGATCAACCGCTGGATGAGGTCGTCAATCCAACCGCCGTAGTAGCCCGAGGCAACACCCAGCACCGATCCAAAGGTCAGGCTAAAAGCCACGCCCAGTAGCCCAATGGTCAACGAGACCTGGCTGCCGTAGAGAACGCGGGAAAACATGTCGCGCCCCTGTCGGTCAGTGCCCAAGAGCGAGACGATCCCTCCCGGCGCCTGGAACAGGTGTACGTCGGTGTCGATCAATCCAAGAAGCTTGTAGGATTCGCCGTGGGAGAAGAACTCGAGGGGAATTCTCTTTTCACAGTCCGGCGTATAAGTCTTGCGCAAGTTCTCGTCAATGGTCAGGTCAAGGTCGCAGACAAACGGCTGAAACTTTCCGTCGTTGAAGAAACGAATACGCTGAGGGGGCATGTGGATGTACTTGATGAACCGTGTGGAGAGGGTATATGGGGCCACAAAGCCGGCGAAGAGCCCGCCTAGGTAGTAAAGCAAGACCACGATTCCTCCTAGGATGGCCACCTTGTTGCGAATGAACTTGCGCCACATCAGTTGCCATTGTGAAAGGGCGTAGATGGACTCGAGAGATTTCTGGCTGGTCTGATCTTCCGGCTCCAGGTCCTCACTTGCGTCGCCCAGCCCCTCGTACAGCTCGAACAGTTCCTCTGACTTGGTTGTTAAATCGCTCATGTGTACACAATCCTTGGGTCGGCCCACGCGAGGGCGATGTCGGCCAGTAGGTTGGATATCATCAACAACAAAGTCATAAAGAGCAAAAAGGTCCCGGCCAGGTACATGTCCTGGGTAAGTAGGGAGCGCAGCAAAAGAGGACCAGTGGTTGGGACCGACATGACGATGCCCACGATGGTAGATTCTGAAATGATCTTGGGGACCTCCATGGCCATCACGCTGATCAGGGGATTGATGGCTACCCGCACAGCGTACTTGTTGACCACTTTTCGTTCCTTGAGCCCTTTAGCCCGCGCAGTGGTGATGTATTGCTGTCCCATCACGTCCAGCAAGTTACCCCGCATGATGCGCTGGAGCTGGGCCGTGCTCGCTAGACCAAGGATGACCGCTGGCGGCCAGAGGTGATTCAGATAATCCAGCAGCTTGGCCAGGCTCCAAGGCTGCTCCGCCATTTTCAGAGATATCTCTCCCCCGACAGGAATACGTAGGACAATAATACCCAAGAACATCCACAGCAACGCCAACAAGAAGCCGGGCAACGATAGTCCCAGAAATCCCACCAAGGAAAGTGCATGATCACCAAAAGAATACTGATGCGTGGCCGAATAGATGCCAATGGGCACGGCAACCCCCATCATGAAAAGCAGCGACAGCCCACCTACCTGGATGGTGTAACCCATTCGTCCAAGCACAATGGGCAGAACCGGACTGTTCCATTCGAGAGAATACCCAAAGTCCCCACGAGGGAAGCCGGAAACCCATCGCCAGTACTGCACGTATAGCGGCTTATCCAGGCCATATCGCTCCTGCATCTTTTTGACCGTCTCTTTATCCTGCCCGCCGCCGCTCATAGCCGCCTCGATCGCCCGCGTGGTGAAGAAATCGCCCGGCGGCAACTGGATGATAATGAAAGTGACGATGGACACAATGACGAGCGTGGGAACCATTCCCAGAATTCGTCTCCCCATATAAGCTAGCATAACGGATACTCCTTAACATCACCTGGAAAGCACGCCGTCTGGAGCGAGGAGGGATCTCTGCCGATCCCTCCTCGCCCAGTATGACCTCCGCCTACTGCCTATTATGCTACTTTTCTACAGCAAAGGCATCGGTCTTCTGCCACACCTACTCCTCCATCCAGAAGTGGGGCGGATCCATAGTGCCCGGTGTGAAGACGAGCCAGTCAGAGGTGTGCTCCTCCATGACGTTATGGAAGCCGTTCTTGACCACCGTCAAGGCGGGCGGCTGGCCCACCGTGCCGATGGTGAACAGGCCCTCAGTGGCTTTTCGGACGATCTGCTTGCCAATTTTTACTTGCTCATCAGGGTCCACAGTAGCCTTGTACTCGTCGTAGAGGTCCTGCACCTCCTTGAAGAGAGGTATCGGCTCCTCGCCTAGCTCGCCGCCAGACTTGTACCAGGTGCCAAAAGCCGGCCCCATCCAGGAGCGCTCGTCGAAGGGGAACTGGTAGATTGGGTCCACCATCGGCACCAGGCCGCGGTCCGTCTCCCAGGTCGCGATCATAACCTCGTTGCTGTTGGCCCTGGGCCAGTAGATATCGCGCGACATGGTTTCCAGAACCGTCTTGAGCCCGGCGTCGTTCCAGTTCGCAGCCACCAGTTCCAGAGCATCGATGCTGGCACCCGAAACGGCGTCAGTACCCTCGATGATCAGCTCTACCGGCGAACCGTCTGAGAAGGTATAGAAGCCATCGGCGCCTTTCACCAGGCCGATCTCTTCCAGCAACGTCTGGGCTGTCTCCGTATCGTATTCGGCATAGTATTTCTCGATGTCCGCCTGGAACAAAGGCGAATCACGCACGACGCTGATGGTGCGCGGGATGGCCTGCCCCAGGAAAGAGACCTCGTTGATCAAGTCGCGGTCTATGGCCAGCGACAGGGCCTGGCGGAACTTTAAATTCTGCAGCAGCTCGCGATACTTGGCATCCGGATAGCTCTGATTGGGGAAGAGGGTGATCGTGGAAGCCTGCGCCGTGTTCCACAAGAACAGGCGGTAGTCGCCCGCCTCCGCATTCTCCTGGTAGACGGTGTACTGGCCAAAGCTGATCCGTCGGTGCTGCATGTCCAGATCACCCGCGATGGCCATCAGATTGATGGCCTCGCCGCCCTCGACCAGCGTGTAGTGAATCCGATCGATGTAGGGGAGTTGCTTGCCCTCCACGTCCACCTTCCAGTAGTAGGGATTGCGCTCGGCGACCATCTCCGTGGCCCCGGCTTCCCAATCCGCGACCTTCCAGGCGTACATCACCGGAAGCTCGGTGTTAAAGTTGAACGCCTTCTCTTCGAAAAGCTCGTAGGTCGCGTCCGTGTTGTGCTTGGGATGGAACTCCTCCAGGTAGTGCCTGGGGGCGAAGAAGCCAAAGCGCTCAAAGCCCAGCGGCCACTGGCAACCGTGGAAAGCCAACCCCACCGACTCGGCCAAGCCGTTAGGCCCGGCGAACTTGAGCGTGATGGTGGTATCGTCTATCTTCTCCAGTTCCATTGGAGCCCCACCGGCCTGCCACTCGATGTGCGGGCTAGCCGTGATCTCCGAGTCGTTCTCGATGTCCTCCCACCAAAAGGTGATGTCGTCCACGGTGAAGGGCTCACCGTCGGACCACTTGAGCCCCTTACGGAAGTAGAGAGTCAGCTCCAAGCCGTCGTCCGACCACTCCCACATCTCGGCCAGACCAGGCTGAATTGGATCCTTGGGGTCGCGCGGCCAGCGCAGGACGGACTCGTAGATGAGTCGTCCCAGGGCGTGAAAGTCCGCAACGCCGAGGAAGGCCCGGTGCCAGGTGCCCCCATACTGCCCTATCGACTTGACGGGTAGGACCATCAGGGGATTTTCGGGAAGACGGTCTTTCACCGGCGGAAGTCCCATATCTGCTAACATGGGCGCCTCCGTGTACATGTCAGGCTCGATAGTGACCAGCACCTCTTTCTCGACTTCCTTCTCAACTTCCTTCTCTACCTCGACCGTCTCTTTGACGGTCTGAACCTCGGGCGGGCAGCATCCAGCCAGAACCGCTCCCGCAGCCGTCAGGGCGCTCATCTGCAGGAAATCGCGCCGGCTTATTCTTTTCTTGCTCATTCGCTTTCCTCCTTGATTGACTAAGCTTGACTATTTGAAATAGCCTGGTAAATTGCAATCTGTGGAGTATACATCCACACCCTTTGCGCGCAGGTTGCACTTTTGTGTCATGTAGGGAGTGATAGCCTGCGTGCTTCTAAATCCATGATTTTTGGGCCGCCTATCACCTCCTCCCTTCTGTAACCTCGTTGCCACCGGCACTTGCCAGAAGACCTGATCATTTTGCCTGGCCCATCGGACCTGTCAGGTCGATACAGGTCCGCAAAACATTCACTCACGGCGCACTGGCGCGAATAACTAGCTCCGGCTGCACGGTGATTTCTCTGCACCCTTCTTCCAAGCTGCCGCTGATTTTCTCCAATAACAATCGCATAGCCTCAGCTCCCATCTCGTAGCGAGGCACACGGCAGGTCGTCAGCGACGGAGAAACCAGAGCCGCCAGGGGGATATCGTCATAGCCGACGATGGCAACGTCAGCGGGGACTGCTAGCCCCAGATCCGCACAAGCCTGCAGAGCACCAATTGCAATCAAATCGTTGTGGCAGAAAAACGCGGTGAGTTCCGGATGAGCAGTGAGTACTTCACGCGCCATCTCTCGCCCACCCTCCACCGTCGGTAAGCAGTGGCGCGTCCAACCGGGATTGAATGACACACCGGCGGCGGCCAACGTAGCGCGGTAGCCCTTGGCTCGCCCACGACCACTTTCAGAAATCGGCGGCCCGGCGAGGAAACCAATCGCCCTATGGCCGGCCCGCAGCAGATGCTCGGTAGCCATCTGTCCCCCCACTACATCGTTGATCACCACGATGCCTACGTCGTCGCTTTCGAGCCGACGGCTGACCAACACAACAGCAGGGTGGCCTGCTACCGCTTCCTCCAACACGTCCTCCTCAAGCCGTGAGCTGCACACCATGACGCCATCGACCCGCTTTTCTTCCAGAGACTGAAGCATCTCCAACTCACGCTGGGTATCTTCCTCTGTGCTGCACAGGAAAAGATTGTAGCCCGCATCATAGGCGACGTGCTCGGCTCCGCGCGCTACTTCAGCGAAGAAAGGATTGGCGACATCGGGCATCACCAAGCCGAGGGTTCCCGTGCGCTTGGTAACTAGGCCACGGGCAATGTCGCTGGGGCGATAGCCCAACTGCTCGATAACGGCCTGCACGCGCTCGCGGGTGGTTTGGCTGACTCCCTCTTTTTTATTGATCACCCGCGAGACGGTCATCAAAGAAACATGCGCCTCTCGAGCGACTTGTGCCATGGTGACACGTCCGGGCATGGGGGGCTAGCTCCTGTTAGCGTTACCGTTAGCGCTAACGTTAGCGCTAACATAATTATAGTACATTTTCCGCCGCGTGTCAACATCATTTGGGCACACATGCAGGGGTATAAAACCAAACAGCCTCCGATTTTCCATTTTTGGAAACGGAGGCCATATTGACGATCTCTGGTACCCTCGGCAGGACTTGAACCTGCGGCCTTCTGGTCCGCAACCAGACGCTCTATCCACCGAGCCACGAGGGCGCAGGGCTCCTCGCGGAGCCCCATAGCAAAGAGGCGGGGAGGCAGGGATTCGAACCCTGGGTGGAGCTATTAACCCCACAACCGCTTAGCAGGCGGTCCCAATCAGCCACTCTGGCACCTCCCCGAGATCACGCTATTCCGTTTTTAGGCGGAGGGAGAGGGATTCGAACCCCCGGTGACCTTGCGGCCACATCGGTTTTCAAGACCGACGCCATCGTCCACTCGGCCATCCCTCCGGGTTTCAGACTCAGTAGATCCAAATTCTTGGTGTGCACATGTGCGTGTTGATGAAAATCACCTGCGAAACCGTCATTCTGAGCGTAGCGAAGAATCTCCGCCCTGCATTGGGAGACTCCTCGCTCCGCTCGGAGTGACGAAAATTGGATCTACTGAGACTGTTAATCCCACCACCACGCGCCATTATACCGTTAGTCGCCATTTTTGCAACCTCCTAGTTTGGCAATTGGGATACCGCAATAAGTCGAACGTAAAAAGTCAACCCAACTGACACGCCT
>CAZKDJ010000002.1:0-65212 GCA_964551295.1 uncultured Anaerolineales bacterium
TTTCTGTCTGCTCACTTGTGTGCTATGCAAATCACCCGACTTTCAAACTATGCCCCACCTTCATCGCTTCTCCTACCGGGGAGTTATCCAGTCGCGACTGGGCGCTCTGGCGAATGGTCTTCACTGTCCGCCAATACGGCTCGTTCAGCCGGTCCTTCACTTCTGCCTGAAGCACCTGTGACAACTCGCGCAGCTGCGCGAGGTGCTTGCGACGCCAATTGCGATGGGTGGCTTCGCTGAATACGACGAGCGCCGTGTGCGTGGCTTGCCTTTCGATCTCCTTTCCTTCCGCGTCCTCGTAGGTGTGAGTAAACGTGATGGGCCGCTTGACGCCCCAGTAACGCTTACCGACTTTGCCCATCAGGTAATTATCCTGCAGTTCTTCTAGGCGCTTAAAGAGTCCACATGTATAACAGCATTGTCGATAGATTCAGGCTGCCACGCCGATGAGTTGGAAGAGTGTGCGCATTTGAAGCTGGATGGCTTCGTAATGAGCGTCAATCGGGCTTTGGTTCTTGGGTTTTCTTCCACGTCTAGGCTTGCCAGCTCCAGCCAGGATGGGCTTGATCACCTTGTTCCTCAAGACCAGCAAAGCCATCACAGCACGCAATCCTTCCGGTATCATTTCGTATCGGCGCGACTTTCCCACCCTGCGAATCACGTTCTTGCCTCGCAGCTTCTTCAGATCATAAGCTGCCTTGCGGGAGGTGTACGTGTCTTCGCTGTACCCCATGAGCTCCTGCACCCTGGCGGCGATATCGGAAGCACGGAATCCGTTGGGGGCAGCAGCGAATCTGGTTACCGCTTCGATCACCGCCCGCATCCTCGGGCTGTTGATGTCAATGCCGCCGACTCTTGCCCGGCCCACACGCGAGGACTTGGACAGCGTTTCCAGAGTTGTTTCGGCGATGTACGAAACGGCTACGCAGTAAACCACCTCCAAGAATCGGTTCAGCATCTCCTTCAAACGAGACACGATATCAGGCAGCTTGGGCAACGATCGCTTCCAGCGTGTGGCTCGCACATTGTGGACAATAGCCTCAATCCGCAGGACGTGTTCGCCTTTGGTATACATCTTGAGGGTGAACTTCCCAAAGTGGATTTTGAACACCGTCAGATCATACGTAGGTCTCTCGACCACGACCTCCAATCGGGGCGGCTTCTCGCCTTTGCGCCCCTGGGGACGTTTCTTGGCTCCAAAGATGGTTTTCAGCCTTTTGACGTCCAACCGGCTGCGGGTGCGATCAACGATGCCCTGTAAAATCTCCTCCATTACACTCCCACGTGTGAACACCAGATTGCGACTGTACTCCGCCTGATAGATCGAGTAGTCGTAGTGGAAGCCCGTTCTTTCCTGATCCTCCAAGCTCAACCCAAAGCACAGGCACGCCGAGTAAATCCAACGCTCGCACATCTGGATCAATCGCCCTATCGTCTCCGGAGAGTACAAGGTATCTGCGATTTCGGCCAACTGCGCAGCGTCGGGAACTTCTGTGAAGCAGTTGCCTTCCTTTGTGAACTCAACACCTTCCTTCTTTGCCTGGCGGGCAACGAACTCGTGGCCATTCACCGCGATCTGGGCACTAAACGGAGGGTGCCCACACAGCTTGATCATGACGTGCCCCCATTCAGGGTCCATGATGTGGAACGAGTAGTGGTTCACGTAGGGATATGGTTTCTTCCTTCTGATGTCCAGAGTCTTGCCGTTCTTGGAACGTTCGACCTCCCAAACCGGCGCCGGCGCTCGGCCCACCAGGATCAGAAACACTCCAGCAAAGTCAGGGTCTTCTGGCAAGTACCGCTCGGCTATCTCGTGCTTCCGCTGCCCTTGCTTGCAGTGGATAATGGGAATGCCGTGCTTCTTCGCGTGAGCGTGAACACGCCGGCTGAATCGCCCTGCCATGCGCATCAGGTGAGTCTTGTCCAGATTCTCGTCAGAGCCTTCCAGCCGCCGCTACCATGTGCGGAACCCTCCCGGAGAGCAACCAAGCCGGAAGTAGCCATTGAGCACGATCCGATCTGCACAGTCATAGGTGCCGTCCAGATAATCCGAGTAATACTCGCTGAATTCGTCCGTCGTATTTATCACTCCCATCGCCCCCTCTGGTCGGATGATGGGAGCTTAGGAGAAATCGTGTTTCTTGTCAACTGCCCCGAAGGGGCCCTGTCTTCCGGGCGCAGTCCCGGACGACGCGTAGTCCCTTTTACTCCCCACGGGTTGCCATCTGGATGATATGCATAGTCGCGCAGCTCGAGCAGGTCGCTGACCACACTCGCGGCCTGAATGGATTGCAATGCGAACGGGGGCTCTGCGCTGACCTCGCCGGCGGTGTAATATTGGATCGTGGTGCTGATCACCCCCGCCCCCAGCGCCAGCGACGTCGGCTGCCCCAGCGCGTCGTACCCCGCGTCCTGCAAGTAGACCGCCGCGCCCTCGTCGGCGGTGAGGCCATTGACCCGCCCGGCCCTGTCGTAGGTATAGGTCACCACCTCGCCGTCGGGGTAGGTCAGGGTCTCCGGGCGGTTCAGCGGATCGTAGGTGAAGGCGGTTTTGGAGCAAAAGCCCAGACAACAAGTGACCGGCACCCGTAAGGTACCGGTCACTTCCGGGACGTGAATCCCAGGTGAGATGTGTGGAACGATGGGCTAGCAGCTACTGGAGCCGATTACACAATGACAAGAAAAACGAGACGGTGTTGCTGTACCCTAGCCCAATCCTTCAACCGCCGCTAAACTCCCCTACGAACTGTGAACCGTCTCGAGGCCCCGGTTGCTCAAGCTCAGGGCAAAGAAATCCGGCTGCCAGAAGGCGGACAGGGGTGACTCTTTCAGCAGGTAGAACAGGCTGGCAAAGTAGATGGTCTTGCCGTGCCCGCGCAGGCCGACGGCGCTGACGACCAGAGGCGGGTACTCTTTGTAGCCCCGCACGTACATGGGGGGCACCTGCTCGTTACATTCGGGGCAGAAATAGCCTTTCTCCAGGATGAACTGGACGTCGTCAAGGCAGTATGGACACAGCATGAGCTACCTCCGTAGCGCCTCTTCCGGCCGCTGCTCCCTGGGCTTGAGAGGGGGTTCCACGCCGCAGGATCGAGGTGATGGAAGGGAGCAGTCCCTCCCACAGACCTGGCAGGGATTGTAACACAGTTCGACATGGGGGGCAAACGGGCGCCAAATGCCAGTTGCAACACCATATCGGAAGTGATATAATCAAGCTGAGGCTTTTGAAGGAGGCGCAAAATGAGTAGTGTACCAGAGGTCGTCGAAAAGCGCATCCGGTTGTCGGCAGAATGCGCGGACCGTCTTGATCGCCTAGCCCAGACTCATCGTCTGCGCGAAGATCAGGTCATCGAGAAGGCTCTGGACATTCTCTTCAGTTTGACCGATCTGCTGGACGAGGACGCCGAACGGCGAGGATGGTCGTTCCTCTCTGAATCCGCCTTGCAGTGCGTGTGGGATAACGAAAAAGACGCCGTCTACGATAACTGGAGGGAATTGTATGCCGTTCCAGCGCAGTAGCGTGGTCCTGGTTCCCTTCCCGTTCAGCGATCTCAGCACAACCAAGGTGAGACCGGCAGTCGTCGTGAGTAGCGCTCTGTATCACACAACCGAGCCCGACCTTCTCCTGGCTGCGCTCACTTCCAAGGTTGCAGCGGCCACAGGCCCTCTGGACTATGTATTAGGCGACTGGCAGTCGGCCGGGTTGCGCTATCTCTCGGCGCTCAAGCCCGTTTTGTTCACGCTCGACCCCGCCCGTGTGCTTCACTGCATTGGCACGTTGACACCGGCGGATATGGCGCAAATAGACCTACGGCTGCTTCGTGCCCTGGGTTTGAAAACGCCCTAAAGCCGCAAAAGATGGGTTAGCGGCTTCCGAGGCCGGTTGCGAGGTGGCAAGGGAAACAAGGCGCACGCACAAGCCCTGGCTCTACCCTCCGGCCCGCCTCTACCCATTCTACGGCATCAAACAGGTGCTCAACATCAATCCCGGCACGGTGCTGCTGGGCCACTTTTTGCACAAGATCGTCGTCGATAACGAGTTCAAGATCAGCGTCTATATGGGCAACGACAATGCCTACGCCGCGCTGTGGACGCTGATCGGGGCCAAGCTCTTCTCCCGCGAGGATGGCACCAGTCCCCTCATCGGCTTCAATTGGTCCAACTCGGTGAATAACGAGACCATGGAGATCACAGCCCAGTTTCGCCGCCGGTTGGGCTTTGAGGACGTCGTGCGCTTCGAGCATCACATCACCGAGACGTACAAATCCATCGTGCGCCAGCCCTATGATCGGTTGGACGAATTGGTCGAGATCGCGGATCACGTGGCCAACATCTCGGCCAAGCACGAGGGCGCGCCCCCGGCGAACGAGACGAGACGCGAGCACCCGTCTGACATCCTCGACTATTTCCGCGACAAGGACGAGGTGGAGGACGCGGGCGATATGCCGTTCCTGCTGCGCAACTATCTTGATAAGCACGACGCGGTGAATCGCACCGCGCGGGCGCTGACGGAGAATGGGCTGGCGTTCGTGGCGGCACAGGAGTTGCACCGAGCGTGATGCGTGAAACGTAAATGCAGTTGGGTGGCCCGACGATCTAGTCCCAGAGTACAATCCCAATCTCATTCTCAAGGCCAATGAGAGATTTGGCAAAGTGTGGTATACTCTCACTATCTGAAACTTTAGCCGTGGTTTCTGTCCGCGCTTGCACGGCCCGCGCGATTTGGAAATCGCGGCTACACATCATTATCATCATCACAAGGAGGATGTAATGGAAAGCAGACTTGAAGACGTAGTCGAGTTCGAGGATAATCCCGAACCCCGTTGTCCCGTGGTGTTGCTCCTCGATACCTCGGGGTCGATGACGGGGCAGCCCGTCGCTGAGTTGAACCAGGCGCTGTTAGAGTTCGATGAGGCGATGAAGGCGGATGCGCTGGCCGCGCTGCGCGTCGAGGTGTCCATCGTCACCTTTGGCGGGCGCGTGGAGGTGGCCGACGTCGCGGGGACCGGCACGTCGCTGGATGCCAGCGATGCCTTTATCACCGCCGATGGCTTTCAGCCGCCCACGCTGACGGCGAATGGCGATACGCCGATGGGTGAGGCGGTACGCAAAGCGCTGACGCTGATCCGGGAGCGCAAGGAAATCTACAAGCGGAACGGCCTCGACTACTTTCGCCCGTGGATCTTTCTCATCACCGATGGGGAGCCGACCGATTTCGGCTGGGAGTCGGCCGCCGACCAGGTCAAGCAGGAGGAGGCGCGCAAGGGGGTGCTGTTCTACGCCGTGGGCGTTGAGGGTGCCGACATCCAGAACCTATCGCGCTTCTCCGACCAGCGCCAGCCGCTCAAGCTGAAGGGGCTGGCGTTCCGCGAGCTGTTCCAGTGGCTCTCCAGCAGCCTGTCGGCGGTGGCCAAGTCGCGCCCCGGCGACCAGGTGCCGCTGCCGGCCGTCGGCTGGGCCTCGATAGACACCTAGCGCGCCAGATAGAGTAGCCGCGACTTTGGCCGTGCTTCACGGCGCGCGCGATTGCGAAATCGCGGCTACAAGGCGGGGTAAGGCAGATGAACGACAAGTGGCGCGTATTTGGAGCGTCGGTGCGGGGGACGTCCCACCAGGCAAACGACGTGCCCTGCCAGGACGCTCACGCATATCGGGTGTTCCCCCGGGGCGAGCTGGTCGTCGCCGTGGCCGATGGCGCCGGGTCGAGCGAGCGCTCGGACGAGGGAGCACAAGTGGCCGTGCGAGAGGCTGTGGCCTCGTTGGCCTCGGTGATCGAGGGTCGCTTTGACTGGAGCCAGTCATCGTGGCAAGAGGCGATGCAGGAGGCGTTCCGCCAGGCGCGTGCGGCACTCGATGAGCTGGCCGCGCGCGAGGAGGTGGATCTGCGCGCCTTTGCCGCGACGCTGACGTGCGCAGTCGCCACCGACGACCGGTTGGTCGTGGGCCAGATCGGCGACTGTGTCGCCATCGCCGCCGACACGTTCGGTGATCTGTCCACTGTGGTCCAACCCCAGAAGGGCGAGTACGCCAGCGAGACCTATTTCCTCACCGGGCCCGACGCGCTGGACACTGTCGAGGTTGAGATCGTCTCCCGCCAGGTCAAGTCGCTGGCCGTGATCAGCGACGGACTGACGCGGCTGGCGGTCAAGCTGCCCGATTACGCGCCTGCCGCCCGGTTCTTTGATCCCCTGTGGGCCTTTGCCGTCGAGGCGGAGGATGAGGCGCAGGCCAAAGCGGAGATGGCCGCCTTCCTGGCCTCCGAGCGGGTGTGCGCCCGCAGCGACGACGACAAGACCCTCGTGCTGGCTGTCCGGCCGAAAGGGCCCTTTGCGTAAAAGAGATCATCGATGATCGTCGTCTATGACTCCGCAAAGCGCCGCATCCTCCTCGGCAGGGAGGTAGGCCACGGGGGTGAGGCTGCCATCTACCGTGTGCAGGGGCAGGAGACCCTCCTGGCCAAGGTCTATATGCCTCCCATCCACCCGCACTATGCGCCCAAGGTGGCGTGGATGAGGGACCATCCCCCCGAGGAGCCGGATTACTCTGTAGATATCGACGAGCACAAGGCGCTGGCCTGGCCCATCGAGCTGCTCTACGATCGCAAGGGCAGGTTTACCGGCTATCTGATGCCCCGCATCCGGGGGGGCGTGACCCTTTTAAAGGTCTTTAACCCGCGCCTGCGGGCCCAGTCCCTGCCCTTCGACCACAAGTACCTGCACCGCACGGCGCGCAACCTGGCGGCGGCGGTGGCCTCGCTGCACGCCAAGGGGTACGTGGTAGGGGATCTGCACGAGAGCAACGCGATCGTGACGCCGCAGGCGTTGGTGACGATGATCGACACCGACTCGTTCCAGGTGCGGGCGAAGGTACGGGGCGAGGAGGTGTGCTACCGCTGCGTGGTGGGCAAGCCGGAGTACACGGCGCCGGAGCTGCAGGGCAAGCACCTGGCGGACGTGACGCGCGGGCCGGAGCAGGACAACTTTGCTTTGGCGGTGCTGATCTTCCAGTTGTTGATGTGGGGGAACCACCCGTTCCGCTCGCTGTGGAAGCGGGCGGGGGAACCGCCGCCGCTGGAGGTCAAGATCGCGCGCGGGCTGTTCCCGCACGTCAAGCCGCCGCCGGACCCGGTGGAGCTGCCGCCCAACGTCCCTTCTCTGGGCACGCTGCATCCCGGGCTTTCGGCCCTGATGCAGCGCTGCTTCGTGGACGGACACAATGATCCGCACCTGCGCCCCACGGCGGCGGAGTGGCGGGGCGGGCTGGAGGAGGCGGAGGCGGCGCTGATGCAGTGCGCCAAGGGGCACTACCACTCGAACCTCCTGGTCAAGTGTCCCCAGTGCGAGGCGGATAAACGCACGGCCAAGCGGGCCAAGCATATTGCCGCGGCTCGACGCCGGCGGGCTGCCGCTGCGCGTCAGCAGCGGAGAATAACCTTTTCGTCTTGGCTTCAGCATGGGCAACGGCAGACGGCGAGGCCTGCACAGCCGAGGGTGGCCCGGACGCGGGTTCGTCCTACGACCCGCGCTCCGGTGCTGAAGCAGGCCTTGCGACCGAGGTTGGTCGTAATGGGGTTCTTATTGCTGGCTGTGATATGCTTGATATACTCCTTTGCGAATATCTCGCCACCTGAACGTTCGAGGCCGGCGATGGGGGTGCCGACTGCGACGCTAAGGCCAACTCCAACCCTGTCTCCTCCACTGTCGGGCGCATCTTTGTCGCAATCTATGGTTGCTATATCGCCTGAAAATTGCGAACAAGTTACACAGCTAGATAATTGGGCCTATACTTCTGATGTGTTAAATGTAGTGTTCTCTCCAGATGGGACTTTGTTGGCCTTAAGGGGACGGGACGGAGAGGTGAGGATACAGGAAGTAGCAAGCGGGCGTGGAGTGCGCACTTTTTCTGGGAGTACGATTGACGGCGATATAGCCTTCTCGTCTGATGGGGTGTTTTTGGCTTTTAAAGGTTCTAATGATACAGTGGAAGTATGGGAGGTCTCAACTCAACGCAGGGTTTATAGCCTGAAGGGTATTGGCAAAGTGACGAGTTTAGCCTTTTCCCCCAATGGAACGTTGCTAGCTGTGGGAGGAGAGTATAGGAGTAACGCTGGAGTAGACTTATGGGATGTTGCCACCGGGGATAAGGTGTATACGTTGTCTGGTGATAGTGACAGCGTTAATAGCGTTGCTTTTTCTCCTGATGGGTCGCTGTTAGCCGGGTCAGGTGGCGGTGTAGTGGAATTGTGGAGGGTAACAAGCGGCGATTACTTTAATCGCCGTGTCCGTATCTTTTTTCATGAGGATGTGAAGGGGATGGCTTTTTCTCCGGATGGAGCGCTGTTGATGACATGGGCGAGGGATGGCAAGGTAAGAATGTGGCGAGTGCTGGGTGAGGGTGAGGAGTTCACGCTGGTCCATGATTTCCCTGTGTATGCTGTCGCTTTCTCTCCTACTGGAGCGTTACTGGTCACGGCATCGCAGGACAGGGTGCTAAGTCTGTGGGAAGTGTCAACCAAGTCAAGGATACATGCATTTTCTGGGGATTCTAAAGTGTATAGCTTGGCCTTTTCTCCTGATGGGACGCTGCTGGCTTCGGGGCACTCGGGCGGAACGGTAACTTTGTGGGGAATCCCCCCTGGGGCAATGTCTCCCCTGCCCGACACAACCCTGGGCGC
The DNA here is from genome assembly GCA_964551295.1 of uncultured Anaerolineales bacterium. GTDB lineage: Bacteria > Chloroflexota > Anaerolineae > B4-G1 > B4-G1 > JAFGED01. The sequence continues at coordinate 8,675 of CAZKDJ010000002.1, forward strand.
GATCAGCGGTGTCGTCACCTATTTTGGCACCGGCCTGCCTGTAATCGGGGCCAGCGTCACCACGGACCCGCCTACTGCCTCGATCACGACCGACGCCGAGGGCGAGTTCTCGATCCCCAACGTGCCGCCTGGGAGTTACACCGTTACAGTCACAAAGTCCGGCTATGCGATCGATAGCATGCGCGTCAGCGTCCAGGCAGATGGGATGGTGGATGACGTCATCTTGCTGGTCTTCCCGCAGCCGTTGGTGACGCTCACGTCACCCCCGATGTTTCCGGGCGCCACATCTGACGCCACATCGGGCGTGATCAGTGGCGTTGTCTTCGACATGAAGACCGAACTGCCTATGTTGGGGGTCAACGTCACCACCGATCTGCCCACCAGTTCGGTCATGACCGACGCCGAGGGCAGGTTCACGATCCCCGCCGTGCCACCTGGCTCCTACCTGGTCGAGGCTGCGAAGCACGGCTTGACCATCGGCAAGGAGGCGGCCGTTGTGGCGTGCAAACAGACGGTGGTCGATTTTGGAATGTTGGATGTTTCGGGGCTATCGGTGACGTCGATGCCGGCTCCTGGAGTGCCGTGAGCGCTGGCGAATGAGTCCGCCAGCTAAAACGCCTGGGGCTAAAGCCCCCAGGCCCAGGAATGGAAGGACGCTTTAGCGTCCTCGATTCCTTTCAAAATGAGGAGATGGTTTGTTTTAGCAAGTTTGGTAGCACGCTTCAGCGTGCTTTGGTTTTCAGCCCGAGGATTTATCCTCGGGCAAATGGAGGTAGATGCAATGCCTTATTGGCGGCTGCACTATCATCTTGTGTGGGCCACCAAGAATCGCATGCCCCTCATCACACCTGACCTCGAGTCAGGGCTGCACGGCTACCTGATCGGCAAAGCCGACGAGCTTGGAGCTATCGTGCACGAGGTGGAGAGCGTTGAAGATCACATTCATCTGGTTGCCTCCGTGCCACCCAAGGTCAGCATCTCCGATTTTGTCGGCCAGCTCAAGGGGGCCAGCGCCCATCACGTCAACCACTTGCCTGGTGCTCTTGGAAGCTTTGGCTGGCAGCGTGGCTACGGGGTCGTATTGGTTAGTCCGTCGGGCCTTGACAAGGCAATCGAATACGTCCGCGATCAAAGGACGCATCATAGGGAGAACACGGCTGTCAGAGCATTGGAGTGTATTGAGGTTGAATCGTTGCCCAGGGCTGGCGAATGAATCCGCCAGCTAAAAGCTCAACCCTGCTAAAGCAGGCTGGGCAGCACGCTTTAGCGTGCTTTAGCTCTCAGCCTGAGGATTTATCCTCGGGCCGGCTAGGAGGTGCACAATGATCCCCAAACGTATGAGCGAATTCCTGCACGACGCGCTCCCCGAGCGCACCTGGCGCAACCGGCTGCGCCGGGAGGATGGGCTGGCCTTTATCGAGTTCGGCCCGCTCGATGTGGACCGCTTGCAGCGGCTGGGCATCACCGCCGACCGGCTGGGGCCGCGGTTGGTGGTCTGCATGTGGGACGAGGAGGCGGCACTCGAGACCGGCGGCTATCTCGTCGTCGATAACCTGGCCATGGGACGCCCGTCGATGGGCGGCATCCGCATGCTGCCCGACGTGACGCCTCTGGCGATCCACAACCTGGCCCGCGGCATGACGCTCAAGAATGCCGCGGCGGACCTGCCCTACGGCGGCGGCAAGGCGGGCATCGTCGCGCCGGAGCGCGATCTCACTCCAGAGGAGCACACCGAGATCGTGCGCCGCTTTGCCCACCTGATCTACCGCTACCGCGACATCTACCTCCCCGGCCCGGACGTGGGCACCAACGACGCCGACATGAAGACGGTGGCCATCGAGAATGGCCTCGATTGCGCGCTCTCCAAGCCGGCCGACATGGGGGGCAACCGCATCGACCTGTTGGGCGCCGCCGGTGGCAGCGTGGTCATCGCCATCGACGCCTTGCTGGATGAGGTCGAACGTCTGCGCGCCCTGCCGCAGTTCGCCAATCTGCAGGTCCCCTCCCGCGCCGAGATGACCGTCTTGATCCAGGGCTTTGGCGCGGTGGGCGCAAATGCCGCCAAAATTCTGCAGGCGCGCGATCCCGCCACACGCATCGTCGGCATCAGCGACGCCACGGGCTATCTCTACGACGAGGTCGGGCTGCCCGTCTCGGAGCTGTTCGACGCGCGGGACGCGCACGGCGTGGTGACCTTTCCCTATTTTCTCGAGCATCTTATCGACGTGCGCTCGCCTGATCCCCAGTGTAAGTTCTCCAACGCGCCCAACGACCTGCTGCGCGAGTCGGCCTTTTGCTTCGTGCCGGCCGCGCCGGTGGCCAATTACCTGGACGTGGACGCGGGCTCCAATCCCTCAATGACGGTGGATCGTATGGGGCGCTGGGGGATGATCGTCGAGGGGGCCAACACCTACTCGCCCGACCCGGCCCGCAAGGCCGCCCGCGCCCGGATGGAGCGCGCCGTCTACTGGCAGGCGGGGGTACTCATCGCCACCGACTATCTGGTCAACTCTGGCGGTGTGATCTATGCCGCGCAGGAGCGCATGATCAAGACGCCCGATCACCTGCGCATCCCTGACGAGATGCTGGGCGACGGGGAGGCGGTGGAGCAGTGGCTGGTCGACCACCAGGCCGACCTGGAGGCGCTGGCCGAACAGCGGCAGGTCGCCGGGGAGGCCAAGCGGGACGAGGTGATTCGGCGCAATATGAAGGAGTTGGTGGATCGCCTGGTGGCCGATCCCGACATGCTGCCCTGCGAGGCCGCCGAGCAGATCAGCGTCAGCCGCATCGCCTCCAGCGAGCGCTACCGCACCGTGGCCGACGTCATGTCGCCCATTCCTACCATCGCCGATGACCTTACCGTGCGCGACGCGGCGCAGATGCTGGTCGACGAGGGATGCGACCTGCTGGTCGTCGTCTCGGCGGGCGGCGAGTTGGTGGGCGTCGTCACCGACTGGGACGTCACCCGCGCCTCGGCCATAGCCTGCGCCGAGGACTTGGGACTGGCCGAGATCATGACCCGCCAGGTGGTCACCGCCCGCCCCGACGAACCCGTCCTCGATGTGGTGCGCCGGTTGGAGCATCACGAGATATCCGCTATGCCGGTGGTGGATGATGGCGGCGTGCGCGGTATCATCAGCGGCGATCTGCTGGCCCGGCGGACGCTCTACCGGCTGTTGCAGGCGGAGGGGGATTGAGATGCCCAAAAATTGATGGCAGTTGAACATCTTATCGTGGGCATAAAATATTGCAGAAACAAACTTGACTGTCTAGTAAATTTGCGGTATACTGGGAGCGATCATGGTGAATTCAGGAGGAAAAGATTATGCTCTCAGATGTACTTAGTCAGGTGTTGCTCAACGTTGTCAGTTTTGCTCGGGAGAGTGAGACAAGAACAATCTCTTATGCTTGTGATCCAGGGGATCAAGTAGGCGCTTTTGATTGTAAGGTCAAGCATCCCGTAACAGGAGAAGATGTTATGATTGGTGAAGGGTTGCAGGAGGATCCGATCATGCTGTTGGAAGAATATGGCTATGTAAAACGCACTGGTCTAAACAGCCTGATTGTTCTTTCCACTGCTTTCGACTTTGCTGCGAAACATCAACTACCATTTGAGCCCGGTTCCTAGTTCATACAATCGAAAATACGTTCTTTGACTTCCCCGTGGAGTTGCATTATACTGACTACAGATCAGGTGTTGAGCAAGACCACACGAGGGAACTATGAGACAGTTCAAAATTATCGTTGAAAAACACCCGGATGGGTACGTCGCTTACCCACTTGGGCTGAAAGGCGTCGTCGTTGGGGAAGGGGACACCTACGAAGAGGCTCTTGCCGACGTCGGGTCAGCGATCCAGTTCCACGTTGAAACCTTCGGCCCCGAGGTCATCCTTGATATGGAAGACTCCGTGATCGAAGCGTTCGTAGCAGAAGCTGGAGTACCTGTCTAGTGCCAAAATTCCCCGTTGACGCGCCTCGCGCCAAGGTGATCAAAGCGTTTGAGCGACTGGGATTCCGAACAGTGCGAGAAGGAACGCACATCGCTATGGCACGGGAAAATCCTGATGGAACACTGACACCGCTCACAATGCCCAACCATCGGCGCATCAAAGCCTCTACCCTGCGAACCATTTGCACCCAGGCAGGGATTCCACGCCAGGACTTTTTGGAAGCTTACCAGGAAGCATAGCCTTCCTCTTGCCCAATTCGCTTGCCTGGGTTACAATGCTGGCTCGATGGGGCGCGCTGCCTTGCGGCAGCGCCCTTTATTAGAGGATTCTATGGGCAACCGGCAACGACTTGGGCGATGGGCGCTCGTGGCTCTCTTTCTGCTGGCCTTCGTGCCACGGGCCATACACCCCGTCTCCCGCCCCCTCCAGTGGTACTTTCGCTCGGCGCAGTTCTTCCAGGCCGTTCTGCACGGCGATCTGGCGGGCACGCTTTTCTCCGAGCATCCCGGCGTGACGGTGATGTGGCTTTCGGGGGCGGCGCTGTGGGGTTGGTACGGCCTGCAGTCCCTCTTGGGCCTGAACCTGCCCCCGCCGCTGGAGACGGAGGGGTACGCCTTCGCCGACCGGGTTGCGGTGGGCGTGGTACCGCTGGCGCTGGTGGTTTCTTTGGGCATCGTCTGGGGGTGGTTCCTCCTGCGCCGCCTGTTTGGGCGGCGGGTGGCTTGGGTAGCGGCGCTCCTGTGGGCGATCGATCCCTTCTTCCTGGCGAACTCCAAGGCGCTTCACCTGGACGCCACGCTTTCCACACTGATGACGCTCTCCGCCCTGTGGATGCTGATCTACCTGCGGGAGCGCCGCTGGCGGCAGTTGGTCCTCTCCGCCATCCTGGGCGGCCTGGCCATCTCGACCAAGATATCGGCGGTCTTTATGTTCCCCTTCTGGGGCCTCTGCCTCCTGGTGGATTGGCTTCTATCGCTCCGCAACTCTCAATCTCCAATCTCCAATCTCTACCCCCTGATCTTGAATCTTGTGCTCTGGGCTCTCATTGCCGTCTTTGTTTTCACTGCCCTCTGGCCCGCCCTGTGGGTACGTCCAGGGGATAGCTTTGGCTGGCTGATCGACGAGGGGGTGCTTTTGCACAAGGACGACGTCCGCAACCAGCCCCTGTTCTACCGGGGGACGCTGGCCGTGCAGGATCCCGGCGTCCGATTTTACGCGGACACGCTGCTCTTTCGCACCACGTTTCTGACACTGCCCTTCTCTTTGGTCGGCCTGCTGGCGTTGTGGCGGCGGGAGGAACGCCTGCCGCTGCTGCTGTTGGTCGGTTTTGCCCTGTTCTTTTTCGTGCAGATGTCGCTGGGAGGATGGAAGGACACGCGTTACATGCTGCCTGTGCTGCTGGCTCTCGATGTGCTGGCCGCGTGCGGCTTAGTCTGGTGGGTGGGACGCTTGCCGATAAGGGGCTGTGGGCAGATCGTCGTCATCGTGGGATTGCTGGCGGTTCAGGCCGTCGTCGTGCTCTCCCGTCATCCTTACTACGGTACCCATTACAACGCGCTGATGGGCGGCGCGCGCGCGGCGGCACGGGTCTTTCCCCTGGCCGAGTGGGGGGAGGGGTTGGATCGGGCCGGGCAGTACGTGGACGGCCAGCCCGGCGTGGAGGATTTCGTCGTCGGCACCCAGTTCCTGGCCAACGAGATGCTGGCCCAACACATCCGCGCGCCGGTCTACGAAACGGGCCAGGTGGAGGACGAGGCGGACTATTTGGTGTTCGGCGTGCAGTACACGATGCGCGGAAAAAACTATGGCCGTTGGGGCGAGGAGTGGGAGCAGACCTACAAGTTCCGCCAGCCGGAGTTCGTCGCGTCCTTCGGCGGCATTCCTTACGCCTGGGTTCATCGACCTGGCGCGGAGCCCGCTGTCCCTCACAAGCTAGATGCCGGGTTAGGGGGGGCGATTCGGCTGGTGGGCTACCGCCTGGCCCAGGAGGCGGTCTCGGCGGGAGATACGCTGGTGTTGACCCTCTATTGGCAGGCGGAGCAGCCTGTCAAAGGTGACTATACCGTTTTCGTTCACCTGCAAGGGCCGGACGGCAGCCTGATGGCGCAGCAGGATAACCCGCCCGTGCGCGGCACGCGGCCCACGAGCGGTTGGGCGCCCGGCGCGCTGGTCGAGGACCCCTACGAGGTTCAGGTACCCGCCGACGCCGCTTTCGGCCGGTATACGCTCAACGCGGGGATGTACGATCCGGCGACGGTGGAGCGATTGGAGGCGGTCGACGCTGATGGTAGGCGGTTGTCTGAGAATCGCGTCGTGCTGACCGGCGTGATGGTGCGGCCGGCGGTGCCCTGGTGGCGATGGGTGCTCTCTGGGGCGTGGCTAGTGGTCGTGGCGGCTGGTGTTTTGCAGGCTTGGTTCGGGAGGCGGGAGTGAGTCAGCAGGCAGAGTCACTGCATCGAGGACGTAGGCTCATACCCCTGGCCGTGTTGGTCCTGTACGCCGTTGCGACCGTCGCGATGACCTGGCCGCTGGCAGCCCAGTTGAGCACCCACGCAGCCGGCAGCGGGAACGACATGTGGATCTACCACTGGGGCAACTGGTGGACCCGCAAGGTGCTGACCGAAGGGGGTAGGCTGTATTGGACGTCGTATATGTTCTATCCCCAGGGCATCAGCCTCACGTGGTACGCGTTTAGCTGGCTCAACACGGCCATCTGGCTGCCGCTGCAGGCCCTGATAGGCGCTCTGGCGGCCTATAACGTCGTGGTGCTGCTTTCCTACCTGATCAGCGCCTTCACGGCGTACCTGTTGGCGAGAGAGTTGACCGGCGCGTACCTTGCCGCTTTTATCGGCGGGCTGGTCTTTGCGTTCTATCCGGCGCGCAACTCGTACCACAGTCATCTCAGTTTCTTGAGTGTACAGTGGATTCCGCTCTGCGCGCTGTTCCTGGTTCGGATCACCCGTCAAGGTCGCTTACGGGATGGCTTGGGGGCGGGGGTCTCCTTCGCGCTGTGCGGTTTGAGCGGGGAGCGCTTGCTCCTGCTCACACTGTTTTGGGCTGCCTTGTGGCTGGGCTATAGCCTCCTGTTCGAGCGGCGTCATTGGGGCCACAAAACGATCAGGACGTTACTGCTGGCTGTCGTTACGTGTGCCCTGATCGCGGGACCGCTGCTCGCACCGCTGGCCGTGGGGTTTTTTGACCCCGATACGTCGCAGGATTTGACCGCTTCGACCCCTGCTGAGAAAAGGACCGATCTGTTGGCTTATTTCATACCCAGCCGGTACCATCCGCTCCTGAGCCAAAAGACTGCCTTCAAGAAGCTCTACAAGAGCGTGGTGAACTTTTGGGAGCGCTCGGCTGCTGTTGGATATGGCGCGCTGGCACTGGTTGGGTGGGCCGTGTGGAAGCGCTGGCGCGAGGCGCGGCCTTGGGTCTTTGCCGCCTTGATCTCTGCTCTGTTGGCGCTGGGATCGACGCTCGAGTTCAACGGGCACGAGCTCATCCCACTGCCCTACAGATTGCTGGCTTTTACACCGCTCAGCACGGCGGTTCGAAACCCGGAGCGGTTCAACATCATCTTGGCCCTGCCGATAGCGGTCCTGGTGGCCATCGGAGTTTCCGATCTGCTCGGCCGCCTGCGTGCCGGCATTGTCCCACGAGGTCTGTTAATCGTCGGTATCACCTGCCTGGTACTTTTCGAGTACCTGGTTGTGCCGTTCCCTACGACGCGGCCCGTTCAATCTGCTTTCTACGAGCAGTTGCGCGAGGAGCCGGGTGAGTTTGCCGTTGTCGATTTTCCGATTGGCTTTCACTCCCACAACAAGTGGTACGTGTACGCCCAGACCCTCCACGGCCGGCCGACGGTGGAGGGGAACCTGGCGCGAGTTCCTGCCGGCGCCCACAGTTTCATCGAGAGCGTGCCTGTTCTGAGTGCGGCGCGCGTTTCTCCGCCGCAGGAGGGGGCGTTGGACGACGTCACCCGCCAGTTGAGTCCCCTGGCCCAGGTCGGTGTGCGCTATGTGCTGATTCACAAATACCGCGCCAGCAAGGACGAGGTCTCGCGCTGGCGGAGGTGGTTCGCCTTTGCGCCTTGTTATGAGGATGAGTATCTGCTCGTCTTTCGTACCACGCCGCGCTATGGGGAGGGTTTCGAGTTCACGACCGAGTTAGGAGATGGCATCGGGGTGATAGATACAAGCGTTTCGCCGCGTGAAGTGGGGCAGGGAGGATCGGTGGGCGTGAAGGCGGTGTGGGTCTCTCGGGACGCACCACGCCAGGACTGGATGGTACGTCTGGCCCTGGTGGATCCGACGGGCCAGGAGGCGCAAGGTGAGGATTTCGAGCTCTTTCCGGATTGGCCGACGTCGCAGTGGGGCCCAAGCGCCGTGGTACGTGGGCAATGGACGTTGCAGGTAGATCCGTACATACCGGGCGGTACGTATTCGATGACCCTGGGCTTGGTGGATTCGGTGACGGGCGAGCGATCGGATGAATCGATCGCGTTGGGTCGGTTGAATGTGCAGGCGATTGAGCGGGTATTTGAGGCGCCCGAAGTGGAAACGGAGAGCGAAGCGGTCTTTGGACAACTGCGGCTGCTGGGGTACGATCTGCATCAGGGGAACGATCAGGTGAGGATAACGCTCCACTGGCAGGCATTGCAGCGAATGGACGAGGCCTACAAGTTCTTTGTACACCTGGTCGATCCGGTCAGTGGGCGGTTGGTCGCCCAGGCCGACGTGATGCCCTACGATTGGACCTATCCGACTTTTTGGTGGGAGGCAGGGGAGTTCGTCTCCGATGAGATTACGTTGTCGTTGGAAGGCGTTCCACCAGGCGTGTATAACCTGTACGTGGGCGTCTACCGTGCTGATGGTGAGCGATTGCCGGTTAGTTTGGGAGGAGATCGGTACGAGCTTGAGGATGAGATAACGGTCCCGAAAGGACTTTGAATGGCGGGCTGCCTCTGGCTGACGACCGGTACTCGCAAGCTAGAATTTGCAAATTCTTTGAAGTCGAATACAATAGCAAACTTGAGCGCGAAGTATCATCTCAATAATCCGGGGGGCGGGGGGGGGGGGGGGGGGGGGGGGCCCCCCCCCCCCCCCCCCCACCCCCCATCTTCCCCTATTTATTGAGAAGATACAGCGCGAATTTAATCTGAATGGAGGAAAACATGTTGCCAGTAATAACATCTTTCAATGCAAGAAGGCTGGGTGTTTTGTTTTTAACTATGTGCATAGCGGGCTTTGGGCTGACGACGTTCAGTCGGGCTTCTGCGCCAGAGCGCGCAGCCGCGCCGGCAGGGACGACGATTGGATCCGATATCACGGTCGACACGACCTGGACACTGGCCGGGAGTCCTTACTACGTGACAAAGAAAGAGATTCAGATCAACCCTGGGGTCACCCTGACGATAGATCCGGGTGTACAAGTCCTCCTCAGAGATCAGGGCAAGATACACATTGCCGGTGGTGCATCCTTGATCGCCAGAGGGACCCCCAGTCAACACATTGCTTTCACGCAGATTGACGCTTACAGTCGCTGGAAGACGATCAACCACTACGCTGGATCGACCTCCTATTATCGTTACGTTGATTTCACCATAGGCGGTAAGGATATGGCGATGTTGCACTACGAGGGGTCGGGAACGCACACGCTGAATAACTGTACGCTCGATCATTCTTCGAAACACGGTATCTATGCCCATGGCAGTGGATTGAATCTGAGAATCGCCGGGGTCAGTATTACCCACTTTGGGCTTTACGCGCTGGCAGTTGACGAAGGTGCTGCGGTCCACATGACCGGATCCAACGTCTTTCATACGGGGCCGAAAAACGGAGTGAGTCTGAACGGTGCAACGTCGGCGCTTACGATCACGCATTCGAACGTCTTCGTTCCCAACTTGGGCATCTACAACCAAGTCCCCGGCAGTTTCTGCGTTAACGCCCAGTACAATTGGTGGAATGACGCCAGTGGGCCCGCCGGCGGTGGCGGAGGAGTCTGTGGGGTGGGAGGTAATGGCGGCAGTGGTACGATTCTGAGTACCGGCGTGGACTGGCGCAACTATCTTGCCTCCCCTGCTCCCATCGTCGGCATCGAGACCACCCCCGTTCCATCCTTTACCGTCTCTCCCGATCCTAGCGTTGCGCAGCCTCCGGGTACCACTTACACTTTCAACGCCTCCATCAGCACCGACGCTGAGGATTATCTCTCTTCCCTCGATTTCTGCTGGGATTGGGAGGATGACGGAGGCGGGTGCGACGCCACGACCGTCGTCGCGACCCACAGCTATGCCTCCGGTGGTCTACACACAGCGCGCCTGACCGTCACGGATACCGATGGCATGGTCGGCACGCTGACGCAGGATATCCAGGCCGGGTATGTGCCCACCGCGACCTTCACACTCACTAAAACGTCCTGGGCACAGATCGAGGTCGATCCTTCCGCCTCGAGTGACGTCGAGGATGCCCCGGGGGATCTGCTGGTCCGCTGGGACTGGGAGGGGGATGGCGTGTGGGATACAGGCGCGTACAGCGTCACCGATATTCTCACCCACGCATACGATCACATTGGACGTTACTGGCCCACTCTCAGTGTAGAGGATACAGATGGACTGGTCGACACATCGAGCATGGCGGTGGACATCATTCCGCCAGCGGCGACGAAAGTCATCAGCGGCAGTGGAGGCACGCTGACCTCGGTGGATGGCACCGTTTGGGTCAATGTGTACACCGATACGGTGGCAGGCACCGTCATTAGCGATGGGTTGGTGATCACCCATACGCCCTGGATCACTGTGCCCATCGGCTGTAGCGCCGTGCCGGGAGATTTCACTTACCAGGGGTTCACACTGGCCGCCGAGTCGCAAGCCGATGGACAACCCATTGAACAGATCAGCGGCACTTATACGATCACGATTGCGTATGATCTCGATTACTATCGCGACGTGCTTGGCCTGCTGGTGGCCGAGAATGTGCTCAAACTGTACCGTTGGTCGGATGCCGATGGCGAGTGGGTGCTGGTGTCGTTCACGGTCGACTCCGGGCAGCTCGTGGCAACGACGAACAGCTTTGGCGACTTTGCTTTGGTTCTGGAGCCGCATAAGGTTTACTTGCCGCTAGTCTGCAGGTCATACTAGTTTTGATCGCTGTTTCAAAGGTGCCAGGCGCTGCTCGGGCGAGCGCTTGGCACCTTTATTTCTTGATCATGGCCTTGCCTCAAACGGTTACTTGCATTACAATGCCTGCCGATGAGATGGCTCAAGACGAATCTCTGTAAACCCATTTGGTTAATTGACATAGGGGTTTTTCTACTCTATTGCTCGCTTGCAGTGGTCATGACCTGGCCCGTGGCCGAGTATCTGACCACACGTCTCATCGGACATGGCGGTGATACTTACGTCCACTACTGGAACAACTGGTGGATCGGCCAGGCCCTGGCGCGGGGAACCAGTCCATATCATACCGACCTGTTGTTTCACCCTAACGGAGCCAGCCTCGTCTATCACAACTTTGGCTGGCTGAACATCGCCGGGGCGTTGGCCTTAAAGCCTCTGGCAGGCCCGGTGGGTGCCTACAACATTGTCTTTTTGCTCAACATCGCGCTGTGTGGATACGCGATGTACAATCTGGCAGGGTGTCTTTTGCACAGTCGTTCCGCTGCCTTTGTGGCCGGGCTGGTCCACGCCTTTTGGCCCTATCGTTTCATCCACGTCGATCACCCCAATCTGGTCTGCACGCAATGGCTCGTCTGGCTTCTGCTGTTTCTGATACGGGCGGTGCGCGAGGGCGGGCGGCGCCACGTCTTGCTCGCTGCTCTATTCCTCATCCTGACGGCTTTTGCTCGCTTGCAGCTTTTCGTCCTGGCGCTCTTTCCGGCCGCGATCTGTCTTCTATACAGCCTGTTTGCCGAACGCGAGTGTTGGAATCGGCGAACCTGGTGCCGATTGGTTCTGATCGGCGCGTTGACCATGGTTGTGCTGGCCTATCCACTTTTCCCATTAGTGCGCGAACAACTCGCAGGCGATTATCCCGATGACGTCTTTATCGACGAGCAGTCTGAGAATCAAACGGACTTGCTTGCTTACATCTTGCCCAACACCAACCACGCCCTACGCAAGCGGTATCTTCCGGATATCCTGGAAACCCACGTGGCGTTTGTCGGTTACACCGTTCTGGCGGTGGGGGTCTATGGCGCCTTTCGCGCCGGTCGGGGCGCTCGCTTGTGGGTGCTGATTGCCGCATTTAGTCTTGGCATGGCCTTGGGGCCCTATCTCAAGGTGGGCGGAAAGGTCTACCCCGGAATACCCACGCCCTACCGGCTCATCGGCTGGAGCTTTCCCGTGCGCATCCTGCGCAACCCGCATCGCTTCAATATTCTGCTGGCTGTGCCGGTGGCTGTTCTCGTGGGCTATGGAGTTCATTATCTATCGCAATCAAAGTGGCGCGCCCGCCTGGTTCCCTTGCTGATGGCCGGGCTGGTCCTGTTCGAGTACCTGCGCACGCCCGTGCCCACGGCGAGACTGCAATACTCTCCCTTTTACGACCAACTGGCTGCTGAATCAGAGTCGTTCGGTCTGTATGACCTGCCGATGGGGTTCAGCGGCCCGGCCAAGTTCTACATGTATCTCCAGACGGTCCACGGCAAGTCCATCGTTCAGGGCAAAATGGCGCGGCCAACCCGGTGGATCAATGACTTTATCGACGGAGATCCCTTTACAGAGGGTATGCGGCTGAACGACAACAAAATAGATCCCGAACTGACGGCCGTGTCGCGCCACCTGGCCTATCTGGCCGATGCCGACGTGCGCTACCTGATCATGCACCGCGAGCCGGCGTTTCGCAAGTACCCGGAATATCCGTTCACCGAGCAATGGGCCGAGTGGCAGGATTGGCTGACGATGGCGCCACTCTATCAGGACGATTTGATCGCCGTCTACAACACGCGTCCTCGCTACGGGCATGACTTTGAGTTCGATTTCGACTTGGGTGCCGACGTGGGCATCATTCAGGTTGGTTCTATGCCCACCTCCTTGGGTCAAGGTGACGTCATGGATTTGGATGTGCATTGGGGCAACCGAGGGGCGCCGGAGCGAGATTTGCTGGCTCGTCTGTCGCTGGTGGACGAGGCCAGCGAGGTTCAGCAGTCGCTGGAGTCGCCGCCCTGCGCCGATTGGCCGACCGGCGATTGGCCGGATGGCGCGATCGCTATCGGCCGTTATCAGTTCCAGGTAGACCCTCACTTGCCGCCGGGTCGGTACGCTCTGACGGCCGAGTTGGTCGATGTCGGTCAACCGGCTGTTTTGGCTTACCTCGATATCGCTGCGTTGACGCGGGTGTTCGAGCCGCCCAGCCAGATGGAGCACACTGCTGGCGCTCGTTTCGGGGACGACCTGCGGCTGCTGGGGTACGACCTGACTCAAGAAGGCGATACGTTGGAATTGACCCTGCACTGGCAGGCCCTTCGACGGCCGACCGCTTACTACAAGGTATTCGTGCACCTGTTCGATCCGCAGACGGATGCCGTCGTCGCTCAAGATGATGCGGTCCCCCGCCGCTGGACGTACCCGACGACGTGGTGGGAGGCCGGCGAGGTGGTGAGCGATGGGATACCACTGTCAGTGGAGAAAGTGCCCGCCGGGCGGTATCGCTTGGCGGTTGGGGTGTACCATCCCGAAATTGGCGATAGACTCCCGGTTTCTGGCGCGACGCTGGCTGTGCTCTCCGATGCCCTCGTCTTGCAGGAGGTCATAGTGCCGTGAAAGACCGGCGACGGGTTTTGTGGACGTGTGGGGGAGTTCTCCTCATATACACGCTACTGTCGTTAGTGATGACGTATCCTGCGATTACCCAACTGTCCACGCACCTGCTTGGGGATACGACAGACGTGTATATCAACCCTTGGGCCAACTGGTGGACGATGAAAGCCCTGAGGGAAGGGCTTGATCTCTACGAGATGAACTATTTGTTCTATCCACGCGGTGTACACCTTCACTTTCACAGCTTCAGCCACGTCAACACTCTTTTGTGGATACCGCTGGCACCTTTGCTGGGCGACATCGCGGCCTATAATCTGACCGTATTGATCTCGTACCCATTGGCTGCTTTCGCGATGTATCTGTTGGCCAAAGACCTGGAGCTGTCCGGTCCTGCCGCTTTTCTTGCGGGTCTGGTGTATGGCTTTTCGCCTTACCACTTGGCCAAGGCGGATAATCCTGTGCTCTGTAGCACTCAATGGATTCCATTGTTTGTCCTCTTTTTCTTGCGCGGGATACGCGAGAAGGATTTACGCAGCAGCGCACTCGCTGCCATTTTTATGGCTCTTACGGCGTTGACGAGTTGGCATCTGATGACACTGACCAGTATGTGGGTGGGGGTGTATTTACTTTACAGTGTCGCATTCGAAAGAAACATGTGGGATCGCCGAGCTCTGCACGCACTCCTGTTGACTGTTGCGCTTAGCGGCTTGATCCTGGTGCCGTTCCTGTATCCATTGGTGCGAGAGGTGCTGACGGTGGATCAACCATATATAGCGCGCCCCGATATGGCAGGCAACGACCTCCTCGCGTTTTTCGTGCCGGGGCCGGGCCATCCATTTCTGGGCGCTCTCCTGCGCCCAATTCACTCGAATCTGAGGATGCTGCCTGGGGCTGGGCGCACTCCACCGGTGTACGTGGGCACGGTCGTTTACCTGTTGGCCCTGTGGGCTGCAATAAAGAGATGGCGCAAAAGCCTTTTCTGGTTGATGGCCGCGACTGTGTTTGCCTTTTTCTCCCTTAATTCTCCGCTGACGATCAATGGTGTCAGGTTAGAGCGGCTGCGTCTACCGCGGCCCGGTTCGATTATGGGGATAATCTCTTATCCTTTTCGATTCAACGATCTCTTTGCATTCAACCTTGCCATTCTTGGAGCCATAGGGTGGGATACGCTGCAAGTGCAGTTGCAGGCCAAGTGGTCAAGGGTTTCTCCAGCTTGGACCACGGGTGCGCTCGCTGTGTTGCTGCTATTTGTTTATGCAAAAATTCCGTTTCCAGCAGTTGAGCTTCAGACCCCTGCATTCTACGATCGATTGAGTGACGAGGAGGGGGATTTTGGCATCATCGAGGTACCGATGGGCCGTGCCAGGGAAAAGCGATACATGTTCTTTCAGATGTATCATGGCAAGAAGCTTGTAGGGGGGACTATATCTCGTCCCCCTCGTGACGCCTGGGATTTCATGGACACGGTGCCGATACTTCGTGCCATAAACCATACCGGCAAACCGCCGGATCGTGCCACCTTTGGCGTACGAGAGCAACTGGGAGA
Organism: uncultured Anaerolineales bacterium; assembly: GCA_964551295.1. Lineage (GTDB taxonomy): Bacteria > Chloroflexota > Anaerolineae > B4-G1 > B4-G1 > JAFGED01. The sequence continues at coordinate 23,928 of CAZKDJ010000002.1, forward strand.
ACTCGCGGCCCAGGATATTCGGTATTTGATTTTCCATGCGGATCAGCTTTCGGACGAGCGGTTGACTCTCTGGAAGGCGTACCTGGCTGTTCCTCCCATCTGTGAGGATCCTGTGGTGTATGATACGGCGTCTGACTTTGCGCCGCGCTGGCAGGCCAGCGACGATTTAGTGATACTGGACGCTGAGTGGATACCTGGCGATATCTCCCAAGCCGGGTGGGGAGAGCTATCGGTGACCTGGCTGGCGGATCGGCCACCAGAGAGGGATCTAGACGTACGTGCGTCGTTTGTGGATGATGAAGGGCGGGTGGCTCAACGCGAGTTGTTTCGAATAGGCGATGAGGATTGGCCGACTTCGAAATGGCCTGTGGGGGCAGCGGCGACGTACGTGTATCCCATGCAGATTGGGCCGTTCGTCCGGCCAGGTGAGTATGCACTCGTGTTGGAGTTGGTCGATTCGGTTTCCGGGCGGATGCATGGAGATCCGGTGACCATCGGAAGGATTGAGGTTGCTGCGCTGCCACGGGTGTTTGCTCCTCCCACTGTGATGCACGCGCTATCTGTAGACTTTGGAGACGATATTGCCCTGTTGGGATACGATGTCGAGCAAGGCGATGAAGTGTTACGATTGACGCTCCACTGGCAGGCCAGAAGAAAGATGGACGTCTTTTACAAATTCTTTGTGCATTTGTACGACGTGGATAGCGGCGCTTTGGTGGCGCAAACGGACGTGGTCCCGCGTGACTGGACCTATCCCACGACGTGGTGGGAGGCCGGCGAGGTGGTGAGCGACGAGATAATCCTATCGCTGAAGGATGTGCCGCCCGGACAATACCAACTGGCGGTTGGGATGTACGACCCGGAAAGGGGTGAGCGTCTGCTCGTCGTGGACGCTGCGGGAGAGGAGTTGCCCGGCGGGCGGTTGGTGCTGCCAGAGGAGATCGTGCGGTGAGAAAAGCGCTTGATTCGTATCCTCTCAATATTCTGGGGAAAATGGCGAATGTAGGTCGGATTTGCTATCCGACCAGGCAGCGGTTAGCAAAACCGCCCTACATCTGCCCCGATTTATTGAGAAGATACCTTGATTCCATCCTGCGCTTTGTCCGCCGTTCGGGCGTCCGGGACTCGCTGGTGGCTCTGCTCATCTATGTGCTGATCGCGATCGTGGTATTCTATCCGGTCGCATTTCACTTGAACTCGGTTATCGCCGGGTTCACCGGCCGTGACGGCTGGGAGCACGCCTGGTGGCTCTGGTTCGCTCGGCGGTTGTTCTTGCAAGGGCGTGGCCTGGGTGACCTGTATCTGCTCAACCATCCCGTTGGCTTGCAGCACCCTTACCAGTGGTCGCTTGTGAGTTACAGTCTGATCGCCTCTTCTTTGTCGAGCCTTTTTCCGCCCGCAGCGACGTACAACTTGATGGTGTTGAGTTCCTTCGTCCTGGGCGGCTTGGCTGCCTATCATCTGTGCCGGGAGCTGACGGGAGAGCACTGGCCTGCCGTGGTGGGCGGCGCGATCTTTGCCTTTTGTCCCAATCGGTTGGGCCATGCCTTGGCCGGCTGGCTGCCTCAGATGACGGTCTACCTATTCCCGTGGTACGCTTTGCTCCTGATCCGCACGCTGCGCCGCCCGACGTGGCGACGTAGCCTCGGACTGGGGATACTGGCGGGGATGGCGGCCTTGATTTGGCCCATTCATCTGGTTTTCTTCATGGTGCCTGTCACGCTTGTCGTCGTTGGAGAGAATCTGGTGCGCCGCAGACGCGCTTTCTTCGAGGACCGCCGGGTTCTTTACCTGGGGTTGGCGTTTGGCATTGCGCTGTTGATGGCATTGCCATTTCTGCTGCCTGTGGTTTTAGGACGATTCGAGGGAGAGACCGACTACCTGGCGATGTCGGGTTTCGTAGAGCATTCCACCGACCTACTGGCCTTTTTCACACCTTCTCCTTACCATCCCGTCTTGGCCTCTCTCGGGCTCGTCCCCTCATTTGCCCAGCGCGTGTTTGCCGATCCAGGGGCTCTGAGAGCCGGGTTGGCTTATCCCGGCCTGATCGCCGTGCTGCTGGGGGCGTGGGGTATTCTGAAGGCTCGACCAAGACCTTGGTCGTGGCTCGTGCTGGCGGTGGGCGCTGCTGTCTTATCCCTGGGCCCGATCCTCGTCGCAGGCGGAGCGCCGGTTCAGTACACGGTCGACGGCTACCGCACCTACGTCTCGATGCCCTACGCGCTCGCGCAGTTTGTGCCTTTCCTCGATTGGGTCCGCACGCCCGGGCGCATCAACACCACCGGGATGCTGGGTCTCGGCGTGCTGGCCGCTTTTGGCGTGAAGGCGCTCGTAGCTCGCTTTTCGGCCCGGCGCTGGTTCGTCGTTTCGTTCGCTCTGGTCATTGTGGCCCTCGTCGTCTTTGAATACCTGCCGATGTGGCCTTTTCCGGCCGGCGACGCCTCTATCCCTGCCGCGATTCAGTACATTGCCGGTAGCCCCGGTGACGGTGGACTGCTGCACATCCCTATGCGCCGCCGCAGCGTCAACAACCGGGCACTGTACTTTCAGACGGCCGCTGCCCGGCCCATCGTCGGCGGCATCGTGCTCCGTACACTGCCGGATGTCCCGCCTTGGCAGGAGACGATCGAGGGGCTGGCAAAGGCCGACCCCTCGCCTGATGTGGTTTCGCGCCCTTCTGTGGCCCAGCGACGGACTTGGTTGAATCACTTTGATGTTGATTGGGTTTTGCTTCACCGTTTATATCCAGGCGATGAAGAGCGGTATCGTCCCTTTGTGGAGGAACTGCTGGGGCCTGCGGTGGTGGAGGACGAGACGTTGATCGCTTTTTCTGTGCCCGCCGACGGTCCGGCTCCGGGAGATTCGCGCCTCTATACCTTTAGCCAGTACGGATGGCACGCGCCGGAGCAGGATGGGGACGTGTGGCGGCGATGGATGTACAACGATGGCCGGTTGTACGTCTACTCTGCAGTTGAGGAGACAGGCAGCCTGCGTCTCACGGTGGATTCCCACCTGGCGTTCCCCGTGTTGGAGGTGTACTTGGGAGAGCGGTTGGTGGACACCTTTGTAGTGGGCGAGCGCACCGCGTACACCACGCGCCCGTTCACCCTCACACAGGGGATGAACGTCTTGCGCTTCCACGCGCCCGGCGGGTGCCCCGACGTGTTGGACGATCCCCGCTGCTGGGGCGACGCGCTGCTCGATCCACCCGCGGGCGATGGTACGCCTCCCTGCGACACGCCGGTGACTTGCCGCACGTTTGTGTTCGACGACGTGTCCTTCATCTCGCAGAGTGATCTGCCTGCGGGTGCGGCGCTCGACGTCAACTTTGGCGGCCAGGTGCGCCTGCGCGGCTGGGAGCTGGAGAACGAACGAGTGCGTCCGGGCGACACGCTGACGATGACGTTGGCCTGGGAGCCGGTGGTCGAATTGAACGATACGTACGTCGCGTTTGTGCACGTGATGGCCGCCGATGGCTCATTAGTGGCTCAGCACGACGGGGCGCTGGTGGGGGAACGCATCCTTCCATCGGCCTGGCCGGCGGGAGCTGTCTTTCGCTATCCGGTGCCCCTCGAACTCCCCGCTGACTTGCCAGCGGGTGACTATCGACTCCTGGCCGGCGTCTATCTATGGCCGGGCCTGGAGCGGCTGCCGGTGCTCGCGGGCGTGCCGGGGGCCGAGGACGACGTGATCGAACTGGGAACAGTGAGGGTCGCGCCGTGACGGAGAAGCGACGCGGGCGACGGTGGGATCTCCTGGCGCTGGGAGGATATGCGCTTGTGGCGTTGGCCTACGCTTGGCCACTGGTGCGCCAGTTCGGCACGGCGCTGGCGGGCGATGGCTACGACCGGTATGTCTTTCTGTGGACCAACTGGTGGGCCACTCACGCTATCAGCCGGGGCAAGCCGCTCTACCAAACAGCGATGATCTTTTACCCTCAGGGAACCAACCTGCATTTTCTCAGCTTCTCCTGGCTGAACACGTTTGTGTGGTGGGTGCTGCGGCCCGTCGTCGGCAGCGTGGCGGCCTACAACTTTACCGTGTGGTGGAGTTGGCCACTGGCCGGGTTCGGGGCGTACTTGCTGGCGCGGAAGGTAACGGGCAACCGGTGGGCGGCCTTTGTCGCCGGTTTGATCTATGCCTTCTACCCCTATCACTTTGCCCAGCGCAACCATCTGAACCTGCTCAGCGTGCAATGGACGCCCTTTGCGCTCCTTTTCCTGATGCGGGCGACACGGCGCGGGCGGGTGGTCGATGGCCTCCTGGCCGGGTTTTTCTTTGCCTGCGCCGGTCTCTCCAGTTGGCACCAGTTGACGCTGGCCGGGCTGCTGGGCGGGCTGTGGCTGCTCTACGCTTGGCTGACGGAGCGGGGCGAGTGGCTGCGCGGGAACTGGCGCGCCCTGGCGGTGGTGGCGGTGACGGTGGCGGTGCTCGTCGGTCCGCTCCTCGCCCCCCTGGTCTGGGAACAGTTCGTGAGTCCAGAGGGGCAAGATCCTTACCTCGGTAAGGAGGGAGAGACGCAGACCGACCTGGTCGCCTACGTCCTGCCTAATCTGTACCATCCATTGTGGGGCCACGTCGCTGCCCCGGTCCATCAGCGTTTCCTGCGCAACAAGGATCATGTCGTCGCCCTGGGTTACGTGCCTCTGGCTCTGACGGGGTACGGCTTGCTGCGCTGGCGGGCTGTCAAGCAGGTGCGATTCTGGCTTCTGGCGCTGTTGACTTTCTTCATGTTGGCCATCGGGCCGTTCCCGCGCATCAACGGCGTCGCTTACCCTCGGGTGCCGCTGCCTTACCGCTTGGTCGGATGGACGTTTTCCGTGAGTTCCCTGCGCAACCCGGAGCGGTTCAATATCGCGGTGGGGTTGTGCCTGGCGCTGGTGGTGGGGGTTGCAGTGAGCGACCTGCTGCGCCGCCTGTCCGCTCGCCGGATGGCTGCCATCATCGCCATCGCTGTGGCGGCGCTGGTGCTTTTGGAGTACTGGTCTTGGCCCTTCCCCACGCGCCCACCCGATGTGCCCGAGTTCTACCACCAATTGGCCCGCGAACCCGGCGACTTTGTCATCGTCGATCTGCCGATCACCAACGATCTATCCAAGCGCTACATGTACTATCAGACCGTGCACGGCAAGGCGACCGTCACCGGGCACGTCTCTCGGCCGCCGGAGGGAGCGTACGACTTTATCGTGGGCAACGGCCTGTTGCGGGCGTTGTGGCAGGGCCGCCGGCCCGATCCAGCGGGTGACCCAGCGGCGGAGATGGCGGCGCTGGCCGATGCCGGCGTGCGCTACGTCGTCGTCCACAGGGAGCACCTGGACGAGGATGAATTGTCTGCCCTGAGTGCTTACCTGTCCATACCCCCCACTTTCGCCGACGACGAGGTGCTGGTCTATCGTACCGTGCCGTGAGATGATGATGAAGACGAATGTGAAAAAGTGGCTGCAATTTCACTGGAAGAGCCTGGTCGTCATCGGCGCTTACGTCGTCCTGACGCTGGTGATGACGTGGCCGCTGGCGAAACAGCTCGGCACGCACCTACCCGGCCGCGGCGACGACTTGCTGGTCCGCTACTGGAACCGCTGGTGGATCAAGCGGGTGCTGACCCAAGGGGGCGACCTGTTCTACACCGACATGATCTTTTACCCCACCGGCGTGAACCTGCTCTATCACAACATCGCCTGGGCCAACATTGCGCTGTGGCTGCCGCTGCAATTCCTGGTCGGCGGGATCGTGGCCTTCAATCTGATCTATTTGCTCAACCTCTTCCTGAGCGCCGTGGGGATGTACGTCCTGGCGCGTTACCTCACGCGCTCGACGGGCGCGGCCTTTGTCGCCGGCTTGGTGTACGCTTTCTTTCCCTATCGCCTGTTCGAGATCGACCACTCCAACCTGATCGCCGTGCAGTGGCTGCCCCTTTTCCTGCTGTACCTGATGCGCGTCGTGCGTGAAGAAAAGTTCCGGCATGCCACACTGGCGGCCCTTTTCCTAGCCCTCACCGGCTATACGCGCTGGCAGTTGCTGGTTTTCGTGGCCATCGTCGCCGGGCTGTATGTCGTGTATAGCCTGGTGTTTGAGCGCCGGCATTGGAGCTTGCACGTCGTCCTCGCACTTGGCATGATGGGCGTCATTTCCCTGGCATTGATGACTCCCGCGCTCTACCCGCTGGTTCGAGCGCAGCTCACGCGGCAGCATCCCGAGGACCTGTTCGTCCCCAGCCTCATATCCAAGCAGACCGACCTGCTGGCCTACGTGGTGGTGCCGCACAATCACCTGCTCGATGGCCTCTTTGACGGGCTGCTGTACGCCGATTCCTACACCCGGGCCTGGTACAGCAACGCCTACCTGGGGTATTTCGTGATTCTCCTCGTCATTCTCGGCGTCGGTCGAGCGCGCCGGATGCGGTGGTTCTGGGCGGGGCTGGGGCTCGTGGCCTGGCTGCTGGCCATGGGGCCGTCGGTGCGGTTCAACAAGCAGATATACGATAGCCTCCCCTTGCCATACGTGCTGGTGAAGGACTTTTTGCCGGTCAAGATCATGCGCGAGGAGCGCCGCTTCAATATCCTGCTGGCGCTGCCCGTCGCCGCGATGGCGGCCTACGGCGTCGTGTTCCTGCGGGATTGGGCACGCAGGAACAACGTCGCGCCTCGCTACAAGTCGACCCTGTTCGCGGCGCTGGTGCTGCTGCTCAGTCTGGATTACCTACAGATCCCCGTGCAGACGTTCGATACCGAGATTTCACCTTTCTATCAGTCGCTGGCCGAGGAGCCGGGTCGCTTTGCCCTGCTCAACCTGCCCACCGGGCGCGACAGGAGCCCTTTCTTGATGCTGTGCCAGACGACGCACGGCAAGCCCATCGTCGAGGGCAGCATCGCCCGCCCGCCGCGCGAGGCGCGAGCGTTCGTGGAAGATAACCCGTTCCTCCTTCACCTGCGCGACACCCGCAAGATGAACCCCGATCTGCCGGACGTGTCGCGCCAGTTGGCCGTCCTTGCGGAGGCCGGTGTCCGGTACGTGATTCTCAACGAGCAGTACGCCTTCCCCTGGGATAAGGAAAACTGGCACGCGTACCTGGCCTTTCGTCCCTTCTATGAAGACGAATTCATCGAGGTCTACCACACGGACCTAAAGGCCGGGCGGGACTTTGACGTGAGCCGTGAGTTGCTCGATGGCATCGGCCTGACGCAGGTCGTTTCCGTAACCGACTCCATTGCCCCGGAGAGCACGATGGAGGTGGCGGTCGTGTGGGGGACGACGGCGGCGCAGCGCGAGGATTTCGCGGTCGAGCTGGCGCTGGTGGACGAGGCGAGCCAGGCCCAGCAGCGCGCCATCTTTCCCCCGGTTGCAGGCTGGCCCACCAGCGAGTGGCCGGCCAGCGCGCTGAGCCACGGACGCTACGTCTTCAAGGTCGATCCTCGGCTCCCCAGCGGCACCTACGTGCTGACCCTATCGCTGGTCGAAGAGGACACGCTCGAGCGGGTGGGCGAAACGGTCGTGATCCAGGAGGGGCTGGAGATGCCCATTCCCCCGCGCGTCTTTACACCGCCCGCCATGCAGACCGAGGTGGATGCCACGTTCGGCGAGGATCTGAGCTTGCTGGGATACGATCTGGAGCCGGCGGGCGACGCATTGAGCGTGATGCTACACTGGCAAGCTTTGCGCCGCATGGACAAGAGCTACAAGTTCTTCCTGCACCTGTACGACGCCGAGAGCAACGAGTTGGCGGCCCAGGTGGACGTCGTGCCGCGCAATTGGACCTATATCACGACCTGGTGGGAGGCGGGAGAGATCGTCTCCGACGAGATACAGTTGCCCCTAGAGGGGGAGGTGTCGCCGGGGACGTACCGGCTGGCCGTGGGGGTGTATCATCCCGAGACTGGCGACCGGCTCACGGTCTCCAGTGAGACGTTGCCCGTGCTCTCGGATGCACTGATCCTGCAAGAGGTGACGGTGCCGTGAAAGGGCGCTATCGGCACCTGGCTATCCTGGGAGCCTATCTGCTCCTGACGCTGGTGATGACGTACCCGTTCAGCGTCAGGCTGAACACGCATCTGCTGAGCAGCACCAACGACTTTTGGATCTATCCCTGGAACAACTGGTGGGTCAAAAAGGCGCTGACCGAGGGTCACAGTGTATATAGGACACCCTGCCTTTTCTACCCCCGGGGCGTCGAGCTGTACTGGCACGGGTTCAACTGGTTCAGTACCCTGGTGTGGCTGCCTCTCCAAGCCGTGTTCGGCGCGCTGGCGGGGCACAACGTCACCATCCTGCTCACCTACGTCGTGGGCGCCTACACGACCTATCTGCTGGCCTACGAGGTCACGCGCTCCCATCCAGCGGCTTTTGTGGCAGGGCTGATCTATGCTTTCTATCCGCATCGCTTCTCCCACCGCGGCCAGCTCAAGTTGCTCAGCAACCAGTGGAATCCACTGTTCGCCTTTTTCCTCGTCCGGCTGACGCGGCGCGGACGGCTGCGTGACGGCGTGGGGGCCGGTGTGGGGCTGGCGCTCGCCGCGTTGTGCGGCTGGCACCAGATGCTGCTTTCGGGCCTGTGGGGCGCGATGTGGCTGGCGTGGAGCCTGCTGAGCGAGCGCCGGCGGTGGAATCGGCGTACGCTCATGGCGTTGGCGCTTGGCGGGTTGCTGTGCGTCGCGTTGATCGCGCCGTTCCTGGTACCCATGCTCGCGGCGCTAGGGCGGGCCCAGGAAGCGGACCTGGTGCCTTCGGGGTCGAATGAGAAGAGCACGGACCTGTTGGCTTACATGCTCCCCAACCGGGAGCATTCACTCTTCCTGCTCGACGGACTCGGCGGCCTGTACGACCGTTACTTTCACTTTGGTGGACCCGCTGCGGCGGTGGGGTGGGTGACCCTGCTGCTGGCAGGATGGGGGGCGCTCAAGCGGTGCAGGGAGGCGCTGCCCTGGCTCCTCTCCGCCGCGATCCTCGCCGTCCTGGCGCTGGGCCCCGAGCTGCAAGTGAACGGACGCGTGGTGCCGGGTTTCCCTCTGCCGTATGCGCTGATCAAGCCCACCATCGTCGGCGATTTTATCCGTCACCCCAATCGGTTCAACATCGTCCTGCCGCTGCCCATCTCCGTGCTGGCGGCGATGGGGGTGCAGGCGATCCTGGAGCGCTGGCGAACGCGCGGTACAGCCCTCGGTCTGGCCCTGCTGATCCTGTTCGAGTACAGCGTCGCGCCGGTGCCCACCGTGCGCCCGCCCGACTCGGCCTTTTACCAGCGCCTGCGGGAGGAGGCGGGGACGTTCGCCGTGGCTGATTTCCCCATCGACCTCTCCGAGGACAAGATCTATTTGTTCGTGCAGACTCTTCACGAGCGTCCCATCGTCGGCGGGCACGTATCGCGGCCGCCGACGGACGCGCACGCCTTCGTCGAGAGCGTGCCGCTTCTGGCCGCGGCCCGGGAGGGGCCGCCCGCGCCGGGCGATCTCGCGGACGTCTCGCGGCAGTTGGAGCCGCTGACCGAGGCGGGGGTGCGCTATGTGATCGTCCACAAAGATCGCACCGAGGCCGAGGCGGTGGCGGGCTGGCGGCGCTGGTTTGGCTTCCGCCCGGCGTATGAGGACGATTTGCTCCTGGCCTACCACACCGAGCCCGCCCACGGACGGGAGTTCGATCTGGCGCGGGAGCTTGTCCCCGGGCTGGGGTTCGTGCAGGCGACCGTGTCAACGGATACGGATGTGGAACGCGCGCCGGGCCAGGTGGAGGTTTCGGTGCTATGGGGCGCGGTGGAGCCGCAGCGCGAGGATTGGATGGTAGAGCTGGCCCTGGTGGACAAGGCCGGGCGGCGGCTGCAGACCGCCGTTTTCCCCCTGGTGGATGGCTGGCCCACCGACGAGTGGTCGTCCGGCGCGCTGGGCCGCGGGCGCTACGCGCTGCAGGTCGATCCGCAACTGCCCAGCGGTTCCTACGCGTTGACCCTGGCGCTGGTCCGGGCCGATACGGGCGAGCGGGTGGAGGAGTCGGTCGTGACCATCGCCGCGCTGGACGTGCCGTGGCAGCTTCGTACCTTTGTCCGGCCACCCGTGCAGATTGAGACAGGGGCCGCGTTCGGCGACGCGCTCGAATTGCTGGGGTATGACCTGCGGCCAGAGGGCGACGCGTTGATGGTGACGCTTCACTGGCAGGCGTTGCGCAGTATGGAAGAGAGCTACAAGTTCTTCCTGCACCTGTACGACGCGGAGAGCGGCGCGCTGGCGGCCCAGGTGGACGTGGTGCCGCGCGACTGGACCTATCCCACCACGTCGTGGCAGGCGGGGGAGACGGTCTCCGATGAATTGCACCTGCCCTTGAGTGAGGTGCCGGCGGGGAGGTATGATCTGGCGGTCGGCGTGTACGACCCTGATGCCGGCGAGCGGTTGCCCGTGCGTGGCGCGGAGGCCTCCTCCGGCGCCTTGATCCTGCAGGAGATAGTGCTGCCGTGAAGGATTGGAGACGGGCGCCGTGGATCTATGGGGGCGTGTTCCTGGCCTATATCCTCCTTACCCTGGCGATGACGTGGCCGGCGGCTGGCCAACTGGGCACGCATCTGCTGGGCAGCGGCGACGACATGTGGGTGCACTATTGGAACAACTGGTGGGTCAAGCGCGTGTTGCAGCATGGGGGAAACGTCTACTACACGCCGCTGCTGTTTCACCCCACCGGCGTCAGCCTGGTGTACCACAACTTTGCCTGGGTCAACATCGCCCTGTGGTTGGTGCTGGAGCCGCTCACGGGTGGCGTCGCCGCGTACAACCTCGTTCACCTGGTCCACGTTCCCCTGTGTGGCCTGGCGATGTTCGCGTTGGCACACCGCCTGACCGGGTCGCACGCCGCGGCCTTTATCGCCGGTTTGGTGTATGCCTTCTGGCCCTACCGCATGCTGGACACCAATCATCCCAACATGGTCTCTACCGAGGGGTTCCCGCTGCTCATGCTGGCCCTGTGGAACCTGTTCCGCAGCGGGAGGCCGGTTCGGGACGGCCTGATCGCCGGCGTGCTTCTGGCGCTGATTGGATACATGCGCTGGCAGTTGTTGATCCTGGCCAGTTTCTTGATCGTCCTTTACTTGCTCTACTCCCTCATCGGCGAGCGGCGGCGGTGGAACCGGCGTGTGATGGGCGGGCTGGCCCTGATGGCTGTGGTTGCCCTGGCGCTGATGACGCCTGCCTTACTGCCCATGGCGCGCGAGGCGCTGGCGGGCGATTCCGCCGAAGAGCTGTACGTCGTGAGTACGTCGGACCCTGAGCAGGACCTCTTGGCGTGGATCATCCCCCAGCATCAGCACCTCTTGGGCGGGCTGTACACGCGGGTTTTTCCGGGATACGGTCAGGACGAGGCGCGTGCGCATCATTCGGCTTTCTTGGGCTACGTCGCCGTCGGGTTGAGCGTGGTGGGGATCGTCAAGCAGCGCGGTCACCGAGAGACCTGGTTCTGGGTGGGGCTGGCGATCGTGTGCTTTGTATTCGCCCTGGGACCTTACCTGCGGTTCGACGGCGTCGAGTATCCCCACATCCCTTTGCCATACCGGTTGATCGGCTGGCTGCCGCCCGTCCAGATGTTGCGGCATCCACATCGCTTTACCGCTCTCCTCGGCCTGCCCGTCGCGGTCTTGGCCGGGTGTGGGGCATCGGCCCTCAAAACGTGGCTGGTGTGCCGTCGGCGTAGGGCAAATTGGCAATTTGCCCTACATATTTTCGGAGCAGCAGTCACGGTTCTCCTGGGAGCGCTGATTCTGGTGGACTATCTTAGCATTCCCACCGACATGGTCTCGGCCCGCGTGCCGGCCTTTTACGCTGCGCTGGCCGAGGAACCGGGCGACTTTGCCATCGTGGGGCTGCCGGGCAAGCGGCAGATCACCGAGCGCTACATGTTCTACCAGACGGTCCACGGCCGGCCTCTCCTCAGCGGCCACGTCTCCCGCCTCCCTCCTCAGGCGATGGCATTCTCCGATTCGGTGCCGCTGATAGCGGGCGCGTACAGGAGCTCAACGGGGGGGATAAACACGGAGCTTTCCGATATCTCGCGCCAATTGGCCGCGCTATCTGAGGCCGGTTTTCGGTACATTGTCATACACAAGGAACTGACCCAGGCGGCGCTCGTCGAGGAGTGGCGGTCCTATCTGGTGATAGCGCCCCACTACGAAGATAGCGAGGTGGCCGTCTACTCGACGGCCCCTGTCGCGGGTGGGGATTTCACCCTGGCGCACGACCTGGGGGCGGGGGTGGGCATTGTCCGGATCGACTTGAAGCGGCTCGGCTCGGCCCTGGCATTGGAGATCGTCTGGGGCACGACGGCCGCGCCGGGAATGGACCACCAGGTCGACATCGCCCTGGTGGATGAAGCGGGTCACGTGAGTCAGGTCCGGCGATTCAAGATTTCGCCCGCCTGGCCCTCACGGGAGTGGCCGGCCAACGCCGTCGTGCGGGACGAGTTTCCCATCCAGCCCGCGCCGGACTTGGACGAAGGGGTCTATGCCATCGTCTTGAATCTGGTGCGCGATGGTCAAGCGGTGGGCCGGGAGGCGACGGTCGGGGACTTGGTCGTGGCGGGGGCCGACGAGGGGCGCGGCGTGTTCCCATTGGCGCGTAGGATGGACGCACGCTTTGGCGACGCGATGCGCCTCCTGGGATACGGTGTGGAGGTGGCGGGTGACGAGGCGCGTGTCACCCTGCACTGGCAAGCGCTGGGGCGGATGGAAGACTTCAAGTTCTTTGTGCACCTCGATGACGCCGAGAGCGGCGCGCTTGCAGCGCAGGCGGACGTGATGCCCCGTGGGTGGGCGTATCCTACCTCCCAGTGGCGGGTGGGGGAGATCGTGCCCGACGAGATCACCCTCTCGCTGGAGGGAGTGCCTGCGGGCGAGTACACGCTGTGGGTGGGCGTCTACCGGCCCGATACCGGAGAGCGCCTGTCCATTGAGATCATTTCTCCCGCCCTCACTACACGCGATGGCCGGTTGATGCTGCCGGGGAGGGTTGTCAGGTGAGCCCAGGGATTTTCACCCCAAAGACGCAAATTCTTACTCCTTGTCAGCCCCAACTGGACACGGTATAATGCTGTCCCGTTCGATGCGATGGAGACCCCCTGGCGGTGACGGCTGACGCGACTATGAAACGATTCTCACGCTTGGAAATTGCGATAGTTGCCCTCGTGTTGCTGGCGAGCCTCGCGGCGCGCCTCATCGGCCTGGACGCCTTTCGGGTCGCCGATGAGGCGCGCTGGACGTGTCGCGTCGTCGGGTTCCGGCATGCCCTGCTGCGAGGGGATTGGGCGAACACCTTCCGCGTCGGCCATCCCGGCGTGGTGACCACCTGGTTGGGCGCCATCTTCGCCCCAGCCGAAAGCGACGGCCTCCGCGCCATGTGCCGGGACAGCCTGGATGGCAGGCAGCTCGAAAAAGCCGGCGGCTCTCAGGCAGAGCGGCACCGGCTTCTGGGCGAGTTGAACCACCTGCTGCTCGAGGCGCGGGTCGGTGTGGCTTTGTTCAGTTGGGTGTGCATCGTGGGTATCTACGTCCTGGCGCGGCTGCTGTGGGGCTCGAAGGTCGCCGTGGTGGGCCTGGCGCTGGTGGCCCTGGACCCGTTCTACCTGGCCATGTCGCGCTTTCTACATCTGGATGCCGTGCTGACCGGCGCGATGACGGTGTCGGTGTTGAGCCTGCTGGTCTCTCTCGGCCGCTCGCGGTCGTCCCTCTGGCGGCTGGCTTTTCTGGCGCTATCGGGCGTGTTGGGTGGGCTGGCCATCCTGCAAAAGTCGCCGGCGATGTTCCTGGCTCCTTTTGTGGCGTTGGTGGAGGGATGGGACGCGCTGCGCGGGACCGCGCGGCGAGAGCGGCTGTTGCAGGCTGCGCGAGGCGTGGCGATCTGGGGGCTGGTGGCGGCGGCGGTGTACGTGGCGCTGTGGCCGGCGGCGTGGGTGGACCCGGTGGGCACGATGCAGGGGGTGTTGGGCCAGGCCATCGGGTATGCGGAAGAGGGCCACTCGTCGGGGAGCTATTTCTTTGGCCGCCCGGTGGACGATCCCGGCTGGCTGTTCTACCCGGTAGCGCTGGCGTTCCGCCTGAGCCCTCTGGCGCTCGTGGGCTTGGTCGCGGGCGTCGTGTGGATGGTGAGTTCAAGGAACGATGCCGGGCGGCGTTTTGGGATGGGCGTGCTCTTGGCCTACAGCTTGCTCTTTGGCATATTCATGAGCCTGGGCGCCAAAAAGTTCGACCGGTACCTACTGCCCGTGTTTCCCGCGCTGGATATCGTGGCGGGGGTAGGGTTGCTGTGGGCAGCGGAGGCCGTGTGGCAGCGGCTAGAGGGCCTTAAGCGCTCCCTGCCATCTTACCTGGCCGTCACTGTGGTGGTGCTGGTTGTCCAGATCGCGTTGGTTGTGCTCCACTATCCGTACTATCTGACGTATTACAACCCGCTGCTGGGCGGGATTCGGCAGGCCGAGCGGGTGCTCTTGATGGGCTGGGGCGAGGGATACGAGCGGGCGGCGGCGTATCTGAACGCCAAACCCGGCGTCGAACGACTGCAGGTCAGCGAGGCGGTCTTTCCCGTCTTTGCGCCGCAGTTTGACGGTGAGACCCGCCGTCTGCAGCGGTACTGCGTTTGGGACAACGACTATGTGATCTTTTACCTCTCCTACGTGCAGCGCCAGCGGTTTGACGACCTGCTGGCAGAGTACGTGGTCAATCCCCAGGTTGAGCCCGAGTACGTGGTCAATCTGCACGGCGTGGACTACTTGTGGATCTATCGTAACGACCGGCATTACGTCGAGCCGATGGCGTACATCGAGGCGCGCGCGCGGCCCGGCGAGGGGGAGTGCCTCCTGGTCAATGGCGATTCCCTGTTCGCCGAGAATTACAAGGGGCGACTCTCCGTGTACGCGTTCCAGGCCGACTGGATCTCCGAGGACGAGTCCTATGCCTACTGGAGCGCCGAACGGGTGGCGGGAATGTTGGAGGATATGTCGTCCGAGTGCGAGCGGGTGTGGTACGCGCGCTACTCGGAGTGGGAACCGGGGGCATATCTGGATGTGCTCGACATGCACGGCGCGCTGCTGGAGCGGGCGAGCTTCCCACACATGGAGGTGACGCTGCACCGGTTGGTGGGTGCTGGCGTGGCGACCCGGCCGTTGGACGTGCAGTTCGGCGGATTGCGGTTGACGGGCTACGGAGCGACACAGCCGCTGCCGGCGTGGGGACGGGATGGGGGCGTGGTTCTGGCGTGGGAGGCGATGGAAGAGATGGGGAAGGACTATGCAGTGTTCCTGCACCTGTACGACGCGCGCGGGGAGCGCGTGGCGCAGGAGGACGAGCCGGTACTGGATCGGGCGCTACGCCCGACGTCGCAGTGGCAGGCGGGGACATCGAGCGTGGTGCTGTACCATCTGCCGATCGGGCCGGGCACGCCGCCCGGTGAGTACGATCTGGAGCTAGGGGTGTACGACCAGGAAACGGGGAAACGGCTGCCGCTGGAGGGTCCGCAGGGTGAAACGGCAGTACGGGTGAAAGCCGGGGTAGGCGTCGCAGAGGGGGCGCCGACGGTAGAGGAACTGGACGTGCCGTACGTGATGGAGCGGGAGGTGGTCCCGGAGCTAAGCTTGGTGGGCTATGGCATCGATCGGGAGGCTGTGCTGGCGGGGCAGACGGTGACGCTGCGCGTGGTCTGGGAGGCGCTGGGAAAGATGGCGCAGTCGTACCGGCTGGTGGTGGACCTGCGGGGCGCGGATGGTGAGGTGTACGGGAGCGGCGAGTACGGGTTGGTGAACACAGCGTATGCGACGACAGAGTGGCGGGAGGGCGAGGTGTTGCGCGGTGTGTACGACGTGGCGGTTAGCGAGGGAGCGCCGACGGGCGAGATGGCTCTGGTAGTGGATTTGGTGGGTGAGGAAGACGAGCGGGTACTGGACGAGCCGGTGATGGTGGGCGTCGTGTGGATACAGTCGACCGAGCCGAATTTCGGCAAGCCCCAGGAAATGGAGACAGCGTCCGGGGTCACGCTGGGCGACAAAGTGAAACTGTTGGGCTATGATTTAGCCCCCGGGCCGGCGAGGGCGGGCGGGAATCTCTACGTGACGCTGTACTGGCAGGGACAGCGCGAGATGGCGCAGAGCTACAAGGTGTTCGTGCACGTGTACGATGACGCGGGGAACATCGTGGCACAGCGGGACTGGCTGCCGGGGTTGGGTGTAAAGCCGACATCGGGGTGGGCAGCGGGCGAGGTGGTGGCGGATCGGCACATCGTGCCGGTGGGAGAGGACGTGGCGGCGGGTGAGTACCGGGTGGCGGTGGGGATGTACGACGAGGGGAGCGGAGATCGGTTAGCCGCGTATGGGCCGGATGGGGACCGCTTGGCTCAGGACCGGATCATCCTGGGCCGCGTGGAGGTCGGGCCCTGATGTGTAGCGATAAAAACGCGCGCCTGTTCTGGTACGGCCTGGTGGTCGTATTCCTCCTGGCGCTGATCCTGCGCGTGATCTATCCCGTCTCGCGGCCCCTGGAGTGGTACGAGCGCTCGGTGCGCTTCTGGGATGCGCTGCTGGCGGGGGACCCCGCCGGTACCTATCAGCGATACCATCCCGGCGTCACCACGATGTGGGTGGCGGGCCTGGGGCTGCGGGTTTACGCGGCGGCGCACGGTTTGTCGGGAGATGATCTATTGGACCCGCCTCAGTCGTCCGCGGACTATCGGCCTTACCCCATCGGGGCGGGCGTGGCGGCGCTGGGCGTGGCCATTGCCCTGTGCATCGGTCTGGCTTATGTGCTGTTGGTTCGGTTGTGGAATTGGCGGGTCGGCGTCGTCGGTGGATGCTTGCTGGCATTGGATCCTTTCTACCTGGAAGAGAGCAAGGTCCTTCACATAGACGCGATGCTGGCGACGTTGATGCTGGTGAGCGTGCTGTTCCTGCTCGACTACGTACAGCGGGAGCGCCGGGTGTCCCTCGTCCTCAGCGGGATTTTCGCCGGGCTGGCTTTCCTGACCAAGAGCCCGGCCGGTGTCCTGATTCCTCTGTTGGCTCTGGCTGTGTCCTATCGCCATCTGGCGGACACTCGTATCTCTTGGCCGGGTAGAATCGGCGAGATCGCTCGTGATCTCGTGATTTGGGGGTCTACGGCGGCGTGTATATTCGTGCTGTTGTGGCCTGCCATGTGGGTCATGCCGGGGGAAGCGCTGTCCAAGTTGGTGCAGCGGGTCGAGTTTCACATGGAGACGGTGCACCGTAACCCCAACTTTTTCGCCGGGCAAGTGATCACCGACGACCCCGGGCCTCTCTTTTACCTGGCCACGCTCGGCTGGAAGACGACCGCGATCACGCTGCCGTCAGTTTTGCTGGCGGCTGCGCTCCTGATACGACGCTTGAGACGTTGGCGGGACAATGTATCGGTGTGGGGGATGCTAGTGTATGCCTGCGGGTTTACGGCGGCGATGATGCTCGCGGCCAGAAAGGAGCTGCGCTACCTGATTCCTGTCTTTCCCGCCCTGGATGTGCTGGCGGCCTGGGGGCTGGTGCAAGTGGCGAGCGCGGTCGGGAAACTGGGGTGGCTTCGGAAGCGTGGGTGGATTCCAGCGGCGATCATCGTGGCCGCGCTAACCTTTCAGGCCGTCGCGGTTCTCAGGCTCCATCCCTACTATGGCACCCATCACAACCTGCTGTTGGGCGGCTCGCGAGTGGCGCAGCACGTTCTTCCCTTGGGCGATCAAGGGGAGGGTGCGGATCTGGCCGCGCGCTTCCTTAACGGCTATCCGGGGGCGGAGCGCAGATTGGCCGGCGTGCACCGGCGGTTGGAGGAACTGTCGGAGCGCATCTTTGTCGGGCGCAGCGACGGCATAGAGCTGCCCGAGGCGGATTATTACGTCTTTACCATCAATTCTATCCAGCGTCGGAACCGCGTCGAGTACTGGGGCGAGGCCTGGGATGCCTGCCAGGAGAAGGAGCCCCTGTGGACGATCTCCTTCGATGGGGTGCCTTATGTGTGGGTCTACCCGGCGTACCAGACCGATCCGGAGGTGTTCGACGTTGACCACCGCCTGGACGTGCAACTGGGCGATCACGTGCGCCTGCTGGGTTACGACTTGGCTTCGGACGACTTCTCGGCGGGAGATACGCTGACGGCGACGCTCTTCTGGCAGTCGGATGGCCGAGTGACCGAGGACTATCACGTCTTTGTGCACCTGCAAGACGCCGATGGGCAGATGGTGGCGCAGGACGACGGCGTGCCGATGCAGGGCGCGCGACCGACCTGGGACTGGCGGGATAGGGAGGTGTTGGAGGACGAGCACAACCTCATTACCGACATAAGTTTGCCCGGCGGTGCGTACACGCTCTCTGTCGGAATGTACGATCATGCGACCGGCGTGCGGCTGTCGGCGATTGGGCCGGCTGGCGAGCGTTTTCCCGATGGCCGCATCGTGCTTCGGACTGTTCGCAAGACGTCGCCTTGAGGCTATGATTGTGCGGAAAGCTAGTGGAGCATTCGGGATGAAGCAATATGATTGGGCAGTCTTGGGACTGTATGGCCTGTTGACTTTGATATTAACCTCATCGTTGGCTTCGAACTTGAACACGGTGCTGGCTGGACAGAGCAGCGACGTCTACATCAATCCCTGGGCCGACTGGTGGACGAAAAAAGCCCTGACGGAAGGCCTGGACTTTTACTACACCGACTATGTGTTCTACCCACAGGGTACCAGCCTTGCTTTCCATAGCTTTACCCATATCAACACCTTCATCATATTGTTTTTGGCTCCGTTGGTGGGTTATTTCGCTGCTTACAACCTGACCATATTGCTTGCATATGTATTGAGCGGTTTTAGTATGTACTTGCTCGTGACCTATCTCACGGGCTGCCGTTCTGCTGCCTTTGTCGCTGGCCTCGTTTTTGCCTTTTACCCCTATCACATCTTTGAGAGTGCCCACCCAGTTTTGGTGACCACTCAATGGATGCCCCTTTTTGCGCTGGCTCTTATGCGGTCGCTTCGCAGTACCGGTTCAAGTCGAGTCAAGCAGGTACTGCTGGCTGCCCTGTGGTTTCTGGTTACAGCGTTATCGAGTTGGCATCTCATGATCATGCTGTCTATGTGGACATTTCTCTATCTGCTCTATAAAATCATCTTTGAGCGCTCCGAGTGGGCGCCGCGGGCGTTTCGTGCCCTGGCTTTGCTCGCCGTCGTCGTTGGTCTGGTGCTGATCCCCTTCTTGTGGCCGATGATGCGTGAACTGATGACTTCGGATGCGGGTTATGTGACCAAGAGTAGCGGCCATGGATGTGATTTGCTCTCTTTCATTGTTCCCAATCAGCATAATCCATTGCTTGGTTCTCTGGTGTACACGTTAGGCCTTGAGGACAAAAGCGGGTTTACCAGAAAGCACTCGGCTTACCTGAGTTATGTTGCCCTAGGGCTTGCTGTTATTGGAGTTGTCCAGGCTCGTCGAAAGCCACGTTTCTGGCTGTTGGCGGGAGTGATATTTTTCGTGCTCTCGCTAGGCTCGCAGATCAATCTTAATGAGGTTCCCCTGCACTCCTTCTCGTTGCCTTGGGCGGTTCCCATTATCGGCATCTTGCGGCACCCTCGCCGTCTCCACGTACTCGTTTTCTTTTGTTTCGCTGTTTTGGTCGGCTACGGTGGTCGTTGGCTGCATAACAGGATTGTATTGCGAAACCGGGCGCTGGCTCACATAGCCCTGGCTTCTGTTGCAGCGTTTATCCTGTTGGAATATCTGATCTGCCCTTTTCCCACTACCCCGGTGACTCTCTCTTCTTTCTGGCACCAACTGGCTCAGGAAGAGGGAGATTTTGCCGTGGCTGATTTTCCCAAGGATAATAAGAGTGAAAAGTATGCCATGTTTTGTCAGATATTTCACGGAAAAAAGATCGTCAGTGGCCGTGTATCGCGTACTCCCCAGGATGCCGAGGCTTTTTTGGAGGCCAATCCCTTGTTGGAGCGGCTGAACGAAGGGACCGCGCCCGATCCAGATTGGGATATGGAAGTCGAGTTCGCCCGGTTGGCTGCTCAAGATATTCGATACATTGTCGTGCACAAACATCTTCTCAAATCCGACGAGGTGGAGAATTGGCGGGGATGGCTTGGCGACTCTCATCTTTTCTACGAGGACGAGAGGCTAATGGTCTACTGCACCGAATCTATATCGGAAAAAGGAACACCGTAAAAGATCATTTTAGCGAGGAAGGATATATCGAAAAGTGGATTCCCATTTGTCTGCGACCAGGGTGGCTAGAAGCCAAAGGTTTTTTTGGGCGGGCTTGGTCTTTGTTTTTCTTTTGGCGCTCCTGCTACGCTTAATCTATCCGGTAACGCGGCCTATGCTGTGGTACAAACGCTCTGTGCGCTTTTGGGATGCTTTGCAGGAGGGAGACCTGAGCGGCACCTACCAGCGATATCATCCGGGTGTTAGTGTGATGTGGATCGCAGGTCTGGGATTGCGCATATATGCAGTCGCGCACGGCTGGTCGGGTGATGAACTCTTGAATCCACCGCCGGGTCCTCTGGGCCGCCGGGATTATCCAGATGAGGCAGGCGTGGCTGCGTTGAGTATTGTCATCGCCGCCTGTGTTGGATTGGCCTACGTCTTGTTGACCCGCCTGACAGATTGGCCGGTGGCGTTTAGCTCCGGATGTCTACTGGCATTGGATCCGTTTTACATATACTTGAGCAAGATGATTCATTTGGATGCTATATTGGCGAGTTTTATGCTGATCAGCGTGCTGTTTCTTATATGTTATTTGCAACACAAGATGAGGTCGGACTTGATTCTTGGCGGGGCATTTGCCGGGTTGGCCTTTTTGACCAAGAGCCCCTCCGGTTTTCTATTGCCTTACACCCTAATGGTGATTGGGTATTTCTCTCTCTCTCATTCGTTGACCTTACGGGACAGCTCAGTCAAGAGTTCAGAGAAAGGACATCGGTGTGTCCAGTTACTATGGGGCGTAGTTCGCACGATGGGCGGGTGGGGGATTGTCGCTGGCCTCGTTTTCTTTCTTGTATGGCCTGCGGCGTGGTTTGCCCCCTTGGACACGCTCTCCAAAGTGGTTCAAGAGGCACTTTTCCGCGCCGAGGTGCCTCATCACGATGTGTTCTTTGCCGGTCGAGTGTTTGATGACCCGGGTTGGCTCTTTTATGGAGCGACCATAGCGTGGAAGACGACCGTCATTACACTACCGGCAATCTGCATAGCCCTGGTCTTTTTGGTTCTGCAGTGGAGAGGGGGGAGGGACGTCCGGCATATGTGGTGGCTGTTGATTTATGCCGGGGGATTTCTTTTGATGATGACTCTAGCGGCCAAGAAAGGAGAACGCTATGTCTTGCCCGCTTTTCTACCATTGGATATACTGGCCGCCTGGGGATTGAACCGGATGGCGAGGACCGTTGGACGATGCAATCGACTGCGAAACCAGAGCTGGGTTCCGGCGGCGATGATTGCGACGGCGTTTGTTGTCCAATCTGGCGTGGTGCTTGAGCATTACCCTTACTACAGTACGCACCATAATTCCCTGTTGGGTGGTTCGCGAGTGGCGCAGAGGGTTCTCTCTCTGGGCGATCAGGGAGAGGGTTTGGATTTAGCCGCGCGTTTCCTCAACAGCTATCCGGGGGCGGAGCGGAGGACAGTCGGTTTGCAGAAAAGATTCATCGATTCATTTGAGCGCGACTTTGTCGGGCGTACTCGGCGCATCAACGAGCCTGGCGTAGATTACAGGGTCTTTGCCGTCAACGTCAACCAACGCGGACTGAACGCTGAGGAATGGGAGCGGATGTGGGAAGCTTGCCAGCAAGAGGGATCGCTGTGGTCGGTAGCCTTTGATAGCGTGCCTTATGTCTGGATTTGTCCGGCTTACCCGCACGATCCGGCGGTGTTCACCATCGACCATCGCTTGGATGTACAGTTAGGCGATCACATCGGTCTGCTGGGATATCGACTGAACTCCACTCAGCTTTCGGCGCGAGATGCGCTGACCGTGACGCTGTTTTGGCAGTCGGACGGGCGATTGGTCGAGGACTGTCACGTCTTTGTACATCTTGTAGCCCCGGATGGACGGATAGCCGCTCAGCACGATGGCGTTCCGGTGGAGGGCGAGCGGCCTACCTGGGATTGGCGAGACGGGGAGGTTTTCCAAGATGAGCACATACTGAGCATTGACCCGAGTCTGCCCGGCGGCGTTTACACGCTTTCTACTGGGATGTATGATCATTTGACCGGAGTTCGGCTGCCGGCGGTCAGTCCATTCGGCGATCGCCAGCCCGAGGATCGCATCGTGCTTCAGGGAGTTTGGGTGATAGCGCCATGACCGGTTGAGGAGACGACCGGTGACGGAGGGCATAGGGCGTAATCGGGGAATGAGAGGAGACAGCATGAAACGATACAATGTCGCAGTCTTTGGTCTTTACGGGTTAGTGACCATCGTGCTGGCATTACCTTTGGTCTTGAATCTGAACGCCATGCTGATTGGGAAAAGCAGTGACGTCTACATCAATCCCTGGGCCGACTGGTGGACGAAAAAGGCGTTTACAGAAGGATTGGATTTTTATCGTACTGACTATTTGTTTTATCCGCCGGGTGCGAGCCTCGTTTTTCACAGCTTTAGCCACACGAACGCCTTCGTCTCGCTACTTCTAACTCCGTTGATTGGGCATCTCGCTGCCTTCAATGTCGCTATCCTGCTTATCTATGTCTTGAGCGGCTTTAACATGTACCTGCTGGTCAGCTATCTCACGGACTGCCGCCCGGCGGCCTTTGTCGCCGGTCTCATCTTTGCTTTCTTTCCCTACCACGTCTTTGAGAGCGCTCACCCTAACTTGACGTCAACCCATTGGATTCCCCTCTTTGTGCTGGCGCTTATACGTGCGCTCCGCGAAACCGGCGTGAGTCGGATCAAGCAGACGTTGCTGGCTGTCCTGTGGTTCCTGTTGACGGCGCTGTCGAGTTGGCTCGTTATGATCATGCTGGGCATATGGACGGCCCTCTACCTGCTCTATGGGTTGTTTTTCGAGCGCTCCGAGTGGGCGCCGCAGGCGTTTCACTCCCTGGTTTTGTTGGCCATTGTGATCAGTTTGATCGTGACTCCGCTGTTGTGGCCTATCATTCGTGCGCTGGTGACGTCCAATACTGGATATGTCATTAGCTCCAGCGGCACGTCGAACGATTTGCTCTCTTTCGTCACCCCCAATCGGGGGCATCCGGTGGTTGGTTCCTTCGTGGAGATTCTGGATTTCGACGACGAACTGAGATTGACCAGAAAAGACACGGGATATCTTGGCTTCGTCGCTTTGGGACTCGCCATTGCTGGAGCGATCACCGCCGGTCGGCGGGCCCGTTTCTGGTGGGTGGGAGGACTGGTGCTCCTTGTCCTTACACTAGGTCCGCAAATCAGCTTCAATGGGGTTCCCCTGCACGCGTTCAAGTTGCCCTGGGCGATTCCCATCATCGGTGTCTTGAAGAATCCCCTCCGTCTCAATCTGGTTCTCTTCATTTGCCTGGCCGTCCTGTCTGGCTACGGCAGCCTGTGGTTGTACCAGAGGATTGCCGCGTTGCAGAGCCGAACGCTGGCCCTCGTGGCTCTGACCCTGGTTGCGGTGCTTGTGCTTCTAGAGTATTTGATCTGGCCGTTTCCTACCACCTCGTTGTCCCTCTCTCCTTTTTGGGACCAACTGGCTCGTGAAGAGGGAAACTTTGCCGTGGCTAACTATCCTCGGGGCAATCGACCCGAAAAGTACTACATGTTCTGTCAGATTTCTCATAATAAAAAGATTGTTGGCGGTCACGTGTCGCGTTCTGTCGCCGACGCTGATAATTTGAGTATCCCTTTGCTGGAGCGCTTGGGCGAAAATCCGGCCCCCAATCCAGCCTGGGCCATTGGCGAGGAATTCGCCCAGTTGGCCGGTCAAGGCATTCGACACATCATCTTGCACAAGCGTTTCCTAGAGTCTGACGAGGTGGATGATTGGCGGGCGTGGTTTCCTTTCCAACCATACTACGAGGACGAGCATCTGCTCGTCTTTCGCACTGCGCCTCGCTATGGGGAGGATTTCCAATTCGCGACCGAGTTAGGGGATGGCATCGGGGTATTGGACGCCGGCGTCTCGACGCACAGCGTGGTGCAGGGCGAGTCGTTGGACGTAACGGTTGTGTGGGGCTCCCGGAAAGCGCCGTGCCAGGACTGGACGGCTTTTCTGAAGCTGGTGAGCCCGACCGGTCAGGAGGTGCAGCGAGCGTACTTTGATCTCTTTCCCGATTGGCCAACCTCAGAGTGGGGCGATAGCGCTGTGCTGCGTGGGCAGTGGACGCTGCAGGTGGATCCGTATATTGCGCAGGGTGGCACATACGCTATGGCCCTGGGCCTGGTGGATTTGGAGGCGGGCGAGCAGTTAGACACGTCGATCGAGTTGGGTCAGTTGGACGTACAGGTTGTCGAGCGGACGTTTGAGATACCTCGGGTAGAGATAGAAAGCGATGCCGTTTTTGGCAGTCAGTTGCGACTGCTGGGGTACGATACACGTCAGGCGGACGGTCAGATGAAGATAACGCTCCACTGGCAAGCGCTGCAGCGGACGGACACAGCGTACCAGTTCTTTGTACACATGATCGATCCAACGAGTGAAAAACTGGTCACTCAGGCCGACGTGATGCCCTATCATTGGACCTATCCGACCTTCTGGTGGGAGGCCGGCGAGATCGTCAGCGACGAGATCGCGCTTTCGCTGGCGGATGTGCCTCAAGGGAACTATCGCCTGGAGATAGGCGTCTATGATCCCGACTCTGGGGAGCGGTTGCTCCTCGTCTCAGGGCGTGACCATCAACAACCAGCGGATCGGCTCGTTCTGCCTGAGATGGTCGAGATTGTTGGATGAGCCGATTCCCCAATCCGTGATTTGGTGTATTGGATGAATTGCTTGTCAGCCAGCAGGGGGAGGCTATAATGCCATGGTCTGCCACCATGGCCCGTGAGACCCGTTTTCTGCCAGGGGAGCACTTGGACTTCTCCCCATGCGTTGTTGGGGTGTAGAAATAAAAGGTGCAAGATAGTTGCCAGTAGACGCGCTGAAACAGATTAGATCGAAAGGCTTGGTGGGAGTGATCCTCTTGGCCCTCCTGAGCAATGTGGTCATCCTCTGGGGGCCTTCCCGCCTGCTGATCTTTGCGGCTGGGCTTGTTCTCGTCTGTCTGTTGCCTGGCTATCTGCTGGCCCGCGTTATCTTGCCCGGAGTCGGCTCGCTGAAGCGGTCGGAGTGGGCGGTGCTGACCATCGGACTGGGATATGCCGCCCTGATTCTGGGGACCTTGGTGCTCCACTACCTGCCTGGCCCGTTGATCCGCCCGTCTATCCTGGCACTGTACGATGGGCTGATCCTTCTGCTCGTGGTCGTTCTCTTCTGGCGTCGCCGGGATGACGCAACTCCTTCGGTCGGTCGCTCTTCGACGTACCACGATCTGCTCCTCTTGGCCGTGCTGCTGGTGGCTGCCTTTTTGCGATTCGGCAATCTCGGCTACTCCGAGTTCCAGGGGGACGAGTCGCGTGCTGCGCTGATGGCCGCTGCAGTCGTTCGGGGCCAGGAAGAGATTCTGTTCCTGCACAAGAAGGGCCCGGTCGAGATTTTGATCCCGGCCGTGTTCTATGCGCTGGATGGCACGCTCACCGAGCTTACGGCGCGCCTCCCTTTCGCCCTGGCAAACGTGACCGCTATCGCGACCATGTATCTCCTGGTCCGGCGGCTGTTCCCCCGCCAGGCGCTTGCCGCCCCGATAGCCGCCGGCCTGTTGGCCGTCGACGGCTACCTGACGGCCTTTGGACGACTCCTGCAGTACCAAAGCGTGGTGTTCCTCATGATTGCGCTGGCGGCGTGGAGCGCGTGCGTCTGGCGTCGCCGGAAGCATCCGGCACTGATCCTGCTCGCGGCTTTGTTCCTGGCCGTGGGCGCGCTGGCCCATTACGAGGCTCTCCTGGCGGCCCCCTTCGTCGCCTGGATGTTTCTGGATCGCGGGCGGCGTGAGGGGTGGTCCGTCCGCCAGTGGCTCCGGCGCGCCTGGCGGCCCGTCGCCGTCGCAGTCCTCATCCTGGGCATGTTCTACGTGCCCTTTGTCCGCCACCCCCACTTTGCCGAGACCGCCGAGTACATCACCGAGCGGCGCATCGGGGGCGGGTTGCTGTACAACCAACTGCACGAGTTCTTTTTCCGGGCCACCTTTTACAACTCGGTGTATTACATCCTATTTCTGCTGTTGGGGATGCTGTTGTTCGTGATGGACCAGCTTCGGATGGCGCTGCGCGCCTTTGGTTTGGCTGTGGGGATCGTGCTGCTTGCTGCTATGGCGGCCGTGGCAGCCTTTCCCCAAGCGGTCGTCGTCGGTGAACTGAACTTGGCCGTGGTGCCCTTTGCAGCGACGCTGCTTCTATTGATTGCCCTGCCGCGCGTCGAGACCAAGGTCCGGGCCACGCTCCTGTGGTTCAGTGTGCCGTGCTTGATCGCGCTCTTCCTGATGCAGAAACCCAAGACCCACGTGTATACGATGTTCCCGGCGGGGGCCGCTTTGATCGGCGTGACCATCAGCCGCATCGTCACCGGCCTCGATCGGCGCGTCGAGCGGGTGCTGAGGTCAGCGCGGGTCCGCCGGTTGGGACTGCTTCTGATCGGCGCGGCTGTGCTGGCGGTGTTTGGCTATTACACCTATATCGTGTTCGTGCGGCACGAGCCGGACTTTCGACGTGGCTATCCCGAGACGCGGCCGGCCTTTTACCCCACGTTCTACGGCGACGAGTCCCCCAAGGGGGGTGGCTTTGGGTTCCCCCACCGTGGCGGCTGGAAGGCCGTCGGCGCGCTCTACGCCCAGGGCGTGCTGCAGGGCAGCTACAGCGCCAACGAGGAGACGATCACCACGTCCTGGTACGTGCGCGGGGTGCCGTGGTGCCGCGAAGAGGCGGACTATTACTTCATCACCAGCGTCGTCCACGATCGCGACAAGATCCCCGAGGACCGCATTCTCCGGGAGAAACACCTGTTAGGCCGCGTCTGGTCTGAGGGCCAACGGGTGCTCGAGATCTATAGCGATCAGCCCGTGGATGAGTCGGCCGACTATGACCTGGCCGAGCTGGAGGGTGTGTTTGACGACGCGGCCCGACCCGACGTGTGGCTGTGGGCGCTGGAGCCTACGGCCCCTCGGCGCCGCGTGGACGCGCGCGTGGGGAAGTGGGCTGTCTTGGTGGGCGCTGACTTGCCCGATCAGGTGGTCGCCGGTGAGACGATGGTGCTGGCGCTGCACTGGCAGCCCATCACTGCCTTCGATAGCGACTATATCGTCTTTGCGCACGTCGAGTTCGAAGGTCAGGCGCTGTGGGGCCAGCACGATGGGACTCCGGTGTGCGGCTCTATGCCGACGACCGATTGGGAGCCCGGCGAGATGGTCATCGATGGCCGCTTCCTGCACATAGACCCGACCACGCCGCCGGGGGAGTATCCCGTGATCGTAGGTATGTACGATTACCGGACGGGGGAGCGGCTGCCGGTGTCGGGCCGCGACGCCAACGTGTGGGGTAACGCGATACGTGTGGGAACAGTGCAGGTCTTGCCTTCAGCCGATGTTCAGGAGGGCACACCATGAGCCAAGCGCTCCGCCTGGAGGTCGCAGCCGTCCTCCTGATATTGGCCGCGAGCTTGGTCCTGCGCCTGCTGGATCTGGATGCCTTTGTCGCCTCCGATGAACTCCGTTGGACCTGCCGCTCGATCGCGTTTCGCCAGGCCCTGCGGCAAAGGGATTGGCCCGGCACTTTTCGTGTCGGTCATCCCGGTGTGGTCACGACCTGGCTGGGTGCCCTGTTCATCCCCCGCAATGATGTGCGTGCCTTGGAAACCTGCCGCGCCACGGGCGACGCCAAGAACCCCGAGACGGCCGGCGATACCCCCGCCGAGCAGACGGAGCGCCTGCGCGAGTTGGGCCGGCTGCTCTTTGCCGGCCGCGTCGGCATAGCCTTGGCGACGTGGCTGTGCATCGGCGTGCTCTATCTGCTGACGCGGTTGATATGGGGTCCAAAGGTCGCCCTGGTGGGCCTGATCCTGGTGGCGTTGAATCCCTTTTACCTGGCCCACTCGCGTTTCATTCACCTGGACGCTGTGCTGGCTGGCCTGATGGTTGTTTCCTTGCTCAACTTTCTGGTCTCGCGCCAGTCCGCGAGGCCGGGCCGGTGGCGCCTGGCTTTTGTGGCGCTCTCCGGCGGCGTGGGCGGGCTGGCGTGCCTGCAAAAGTCGCCGGCCCTGTTCCTGGCTCTCTTCGTGGGACTCGTTCTGGTCGCTGATGTCCTGCGAAACGGCGTCAGCCGCCGCAGGATCCTGGAGGCCTCCCGCGACCTGGCGCTGTGGGGCCTGGCGGCCGGGGTCGTCTACGTGGCCCTGTGGCCGGCCATGTGGATTGATCCGCTGGGCACGGTCGGGCGGGTGTTGGATACCGCCATCGGCTACGCCGAGGAGGGCCACGAGCCGGGTAACTTCTTTTTGGGCCGTCCCGTTCACGACCCCGGTTGGGCGTTTTATCCGACGGCGGTGCTGTTTCGCACGACGCCCTTGGCCCTCCTGGGCCTGATCGGCGGGCTGATTGGGATGGCGAGGGTTGGGAAGGGAGAGCGTCGATTGGGCCTGGCGCTCCTCTTGCTCTACAGCCTGCTGTTCGGCATCTTTATGGGCTTGGGAAAAAAGATGTTCGATCGCTATCTGCTGCCCATCTTTCCGCCCCTGGAGATCGTGGCCGCTGCCGGGCTTGTGTGGATGGGCGAGGCCCTGTGGGCTCGTCTGCCGGGCAGGCTGCGCCCTCTGCTATTGACCGGACTGCCCGTCTACCTGATCGTTTTGATCGTCCGCCTCGTCCTGGTGTTGCCCCACCATCCCCATTACCTGACGTATTACAACCCCTTGCTGGGCGGAGCGCCCCGGGCGCGCCAGGTGTTGCTGATGGGTTGGGGAGAGGGGTACGGAGAGGCGGCGTCCTATCTGAACGCCCAACCCGGCGCGCAGGATTTGCAGGCCACGGTGCCCGGCTTTCCCGTGTTTGCCGCCCTGTTCCGTGGCGAGACGCGCGACATGAGGTGGTACAGCGTCTGGGAAAGCGACTATGTCCTGGCCTACGTCTCTCAGGTGCAGCGGGAACGGGACAAGGTCTCGACCACTGAATACTACGACGATCCGCAAGTGCAACCAGAGCACGTCGTCACCTTGCACGGCGTCGATTACGTCTGGATCTATCGCAACGAGCACCATCTCAAGCCGCTCAGGTATCTGGAGGAACACGGCCGACCTGCTCAGGGGGAGTGCCTGTTGGTCAACGGTGGCTCGCTCATCGCCGAGAACTACGGGGGTGGGCTTCCGGTGTATGCGTTCCGCGCCCAGTGGGTTCCATCCCAAAAGGCGTACGTCTACTGGAGCGCCGAGCAGGTGGCGGCGCTGGTCGACGATATGAGCGGCGACTGCCGGCGGGTGTGGTACGTCCGTTATCCCGAACACGAGGAGGAGGCGTATCTCGACGTGCTGCGAACGCGCGCCGTGCAGTTGGAGCGAGCGACCTTTCCGCACGTAGAGATCGGGCTCTATCAGTTTGTCGAGCAATTGGTTGAGCCTCGGCAATTCGACCTGCAGTTTGAGTCTCTACGCCTGCGCAGTTATGCCCTCACTAACCCGCCGCCGGCGTGGGGGCGGGACGGCGGCGTGATCCTGGAGTGGGAGGCCGTGCAGCCGCTGCAACGCGATTACAGCCTCTTTCTCCATCTCTACGATGGCCACGGCCAGCGCATCGCCCAGACCGATAGCCTGTTGATCGACCGGCGCCTGCGCCCGACCTCCCAGTGGGAGCCGGGGACACCGAATCGGGTCCTGTATCACGTGTCCATCCCGCCGGGGATACCGCCCGGCAGGTACGAGCTGGAGTTGGGGGTCTATCTGCTCGAGACGGGTGAGCGGCTGGATTTGAGCGACACGGGCGAAAGCTCGTTCCGGCTGGCACTGGAGGTGGGTGTCCCGGACGTGCAGCCGGATGCATCGGACCTGGCGATTCCGCATCCGGCGGCGCGCGACGTTCTCCCCGAGTTGAGGTTGCTGGGCTACGATCTGGAGCGGGACGCGGTGTTGGCGGGAGAGGGGGTCACGCTGCGCCTCTACTGGCAGGCATTGGCCGAGATGGCGCAGGCGTACCGGCTCCAACTGGCGTTGCAAGGCGCCGACGGGCAGGTCCACTGGCAGGCCGAGTCCGACCTGGTGCACACGGATCACCCGACGACGGAATGGCAGCCGGGTGAGCTGCTTCACGATCTCTACCCGCTCCCCACCGACGCGATAACGGCCACGGGCGAGGTGACCATCGCGCTCAACCTGTTGGATGCGCAGGGTGGCCCTCTGCTGGATCGTCCTGTCGAACTGGCGCAGTTGTGGGTTCAATCGCTGGAACCCAGTTTCGACGTGCCGCCGGAGATCGATCTCACGCATCAAGTCAACTTTGGCGATAGCATCATTTTCCTGGGCTATGAATTGGACTCGGAATCGGTCAGGCCGGGGGAGAGCTTTAGCGTCAAGCTGTACTGGCAGGCCCGCCGGGAGATGGAGGAGGGCTACAAGGTGTTCGTGCACCTGTACGACGAGGAGGGGAACATCCTGGCACAGCGGGACCGCATGCCCGGGCTGGGCGCGCGGCCGACCAGCGGGTGGCAGGCGGGCGAGGTAGTCGCCGATCGCCTCACCGTGCCGGTCGACTCCGAGGTGCCGGTGGGCAGATACCGCCTGGCCGTGGGGCTGTACGACGGGGGAACGGGAGATCGTTTGCCGGTCTATGGCCCGGATGGAGAGCAATTGCAGGAGGGCCGGGTCTTTATTGGCCATGTGGGGGTGGAATGACGAGAACGGCACACCTGTCCGTTTATCCGTTCATTCCGTTCAATCCGTTGAATATCTTTGGGGCAGCCGATTGGACAAAGGAGCAAACGTGACGGGAAACACATACGTTTGGCGCATTCTGGGGGTCTTTGTGGCCCTGTTCGCCGTCTACCTTGCCGTGGCCCTCGTCGTCCTGGAGCCGGTAGGGTACTATGGCACGGCGGAGAAATCCGGCTTTACCGATCCGTGGATCGAGCGGGTGGAGACGATCCTCAGCGGCGGGCTGCTGTACCGCGACGTGTTCACCACCACGCCGCCCTTGATCAACTTTCTGCTGATACCGCCGGTCTTGGTATCCGGGCTGTTCGATCACCAGTATCTGTGGGCCACTGTATCCTTCATGGCTTACTATTCGATCTTCAACCTGTTCGCCGCCTACGCCCTTCTGTACACGCCCGATGATCGCAAAGAGGGATATCGCTCCGCGCTCATCTTTCTTCTGAATCCGCTGACGTTCGGGAACTCCCTCCTGCGCCGCCAGGACGAGTCGATCCTGGTCTTTTTTCTCGCGCTGGCGGTGCTGTTTTTCGCGCACCGCCGGCCGGCGATGACGGGTGTAGCCATGGGGTTGGGCTCGCTGGTCAAGTTGACGGGAGCGCCCGTCATCCCTGTGGCGTTCCTGCAGACGCGAGATTGGAGGTATCTGGTCATCCCGGCGCTGGTCTTTGCGCTGGTCTTTGCGCCGTTCTTGATCGCAGCGGGGCGGTCGGCCGTCTTTTGGGACGTGACGCAGCGTGATACCGAGCATCCCTTCCAGTTTGCCGGCATCAGCCTGGGCCATCTCTGGTCGCGCGCCCACGATGGCGAGCTGTTGGTCGGCCTGACGACTTACTCGGCCATGTTCGTGGTGGGCGTCCTCGTGGTTCTGGCGATTATCGCCTGGCGTCCCCTGGGCCTGTTGGAGGATTTGGCCCTCCTGCTGACGACGATCTTTTTGTTGACGGCCAAGCTGCACTGCGGGTATTTCTCGCTCCTGGTGCTGGCGCTGGCTCCCCTGGTGCGCAAGTACCGCGTCGGGGACCTCTATTTTCTTTCTGGCCTGGTGATCCTGTTGGCGGATATGCACAAGTCTCCGCTGGACGACTATGCGACTGCTTTCAATTTGATGGTGGTGGGGTTCTTGCTTCTGGTCGCGGCGATGGTCTTGATCCGCCGGTCGCGCAGGGCGGATGAATCTGGCTCCGGGGAGGTCATTTTCCGCTTGCCGGGCCGTGGTTGGATGCGGGCGGCCTATTGGGTGGTGTGGGGCGTGGTTATCGCGCTTTACCTGGCCTGGCCTCTGGCTCACCTTAACGACTATCTGTGGACCAACGACGAAGGACTGTACATGCAGCGGGCGGCCCTTGCCAACGCGGGATATCCTCTATACGCAGAGATCTATTTGAACAAGCCGCCGCTGTTGGTCTGGATATTGCAGTTGGCTTTTCAGCTTGCTGGCCCGACAGTTGCCACGGCCCGCTTCACCGTTCTGTGCCTGACGCTGGTGGGATTTGTCGCCACGGCGATTGTGGCGAGGCAATTGTGGTCCAGGTGGGCCGGGCTGGCCGCCGCTGGTGTGTTGCTGGCATTGCCCGAGGTGCCCGCTAGAGCAAACGTCGTGATGGCCGACCTGCCGGCGCTGGCCTTGGCCCTGGTCGCTATGGCGGCAGCTCTGTGCTTTCGGCGCAGTGGGCGACGCGACTGGATGGTGCTCTCGGGAGCGACTTTCGCCGGGGCGTTGTTGATCCATCCGGTGCTGGTTTACATGGCGTTGCCGTTGGCAATGATCCTCTTTTGGCCTGCAGACAAATCCTGGTGCAGGATCGCCCCGCTTGATGTACTCATCTTTGTAGGCACGGCGGCTGTCGCCGGCTTGCTCGTGCTTATAGCGGTCGATCGGCGCGCCTTCTTTCGTTGGGTTTTCCAGTTCAACTATGGGGCGGGCGCGGACTTGTTGGAGCCACAAAAGAACTGGGAGCGGATCACGGGCTACTTGAAAGACATCTGGCCTTTGGTAGGGTTATCCGCGCTTTCGGCAGCGGCGTTGAGTCTTTCGCCGGAGAAACGACGTCCGTTGTTGATTGCGGTCGTCTGGTGGCTTGCCACCGTGGCCATCCTGATGGCCAGCTCGCCGCTGCAGAAACAATACCTGTTGTTCCTGGCATTTCCATTGGTGGTTATAGCCGGCGGTGGGTTGATCGCCGTAGGTAAATGGGTCATCGGGCACGTTCAAGGAGGGCGGTTCCTGCGAGGCTGGCGCGCGGTGCTGGCCCTGCTGATGCTTATCAGCGCGGTCTTACTGGCAGTGGACAGGTGGGAGGAGACCAAGCCATATTTTGCGCTGGCGGCGGAGTGGTCCGCGGATCACCTGGCGGCCCGTGCGTTTCTTGAGCAGCAGGTCTCTCCGGGTGGATTTGTGGCTACCGATGATCCTTTTCTCGCTTTCGCCGCCGGGCGGCTGGTGCCCCCGTCATTGACGGAGCTCTCGACCAAGCAGATCAAGGTGGGCAACCTGATGGCGAACGACGTAAAGGGAACCGTTTTGTGGTACGAGGCGCAGGTGGTACTGTTCAGCACCAATCGCCTGGAGCGCTTGCCCGGCTTGGAGGATTGGGTCGCCTCCGTGGCTGCCGAGCGGCGCGATTTCGGCGAGCTGCGGGCCTATCGGCTGGAATTGCCGCCCTCGGTTTCCCTCTCCGATCCTGTGCGCCTGGGAAGCGAGATCGAACCGCGCGGGTATGCACTTTCTGGTAATGAGCTGCACCCTGGCGAGATGTTGGCGGTGATGTTGCTCTGGCGATGCGAGACGCCGCCGTCAGCGGACTATCACGTCTTTGTGCACCTGGTGGATGGAGAGGGTCGTGTTTGGGGGCAGCACGATGGGCCGCCGGCTATGGGCAGTCGCCCAACCAGCCAGTGGATGGCGGGGCAACGAGTGTTCGACGTACACCCTATTGAGGTTGAGCAAATCCCGCCGGGAAGGTATCATCTGCGTGTGGGTATGTACGGTTGGCCGTCCCTTGAACGGCTGCCCGCTTTTCGTCCCGATGGGAGCCGCTGGCCCGACGATCAGGTCCTTTTGGGCGATGTTCGCGTTGTCTTGCCCTAAACGGCCTCTTACGTTACAATCTCTGCCAATGAAACGGCTCAAGTCCTTCGTTTCTCACATCTTTCCAATTGCGCTCTTCGTCGTCGCCTTCCTCCCCCGCGCCATCCGACCGGTCTCCCGGCCCCTGGTCTGGTATCTGCGCTCTGCCCACTTCATCGACGCGGTGCTGGCGGGCGATTGGGCGAACACGGTCTACTCGGAGCATCCAGGCGTGGCGCTGATGTGGCCAGCGAGCCTAGGCCTCAAGCTCTACTGGGCGCTCTTCGACATCACTCCGGCGGCCCAAAG
Organism: uncultured Anaerolineales bacterium; assembly: GCA_964551295.1. Taxonomy (GTDB): domain Bacteria; phylum Chloroflexota; class Anaerolineae; order B4-G1; family B4-G1; genus JAFGED01. Next base: position 58,209 of record CAZKDJ010000002.1, read on the forward strand.
CGTGCCGCCCGACTTTGAGCCGATCAAGTTCTTTGGCCCCGTGCCCGTGAACGAGATCGCCGCCGCGCTGCTGCCGTTGGCGCTGCTGATCTCGCTGGGCGTCGTGGGAGCCTATTTCTTGCTGCGCCGCCTCTTTGGCGCGCGAGTCGCCGCGGTCGCCGCCCTGCTCCTGGCCCTCGATCCCTACTACCTGGCCCAATCCAAGATCCTCCATCTGGATGCGTGGCTGGCGACGTTGATGCTGCTCTCGGCGCTGGTATTGCTCCTGTACTGCCGTGAGCGCCGCGCGCGCTGGCTAATCCTTTCGGCTGCGTTAGGCGGGCTGGCCCTCCTGACCAAACCTACTGCCTTGTTTCTAGTTCCCTTTGGTGGCCTCGTTCTCCTGGTCAACGCGGCACGCAGCACGCAGCCGAGTTGGACTCTGCGCAATCTCCAATCTCTAATCTCCAGTCTCTTTGTCTGGCTCCTCATCGCCGCCCTCATCTATTTCGCCCTCTGGCCCGCCATGTGGGTGGACCCGGTGCGGGCACTGAAGGCAATTGAGGGGGGACTGTCTCGCCACGTGAGCAGCGCCCACGACTCGCCGACCTTTTTCCTAGAGCAGGTCACGTACGAGGATCCCGGGCCGGTGTTCTACCCTGTTTCGATGCTCTTTCGCACCGGCGAGGTGGCGCTGCTCTTTTCGCTCGTCGCGGGGGTTTTGGGCGTGGTCTATCTACTCCGCCGCCGCCGGCTTTCGCAAGCCGGGGTTGATTATCTGCTTCTCCTGGCTTACATCATCTTCTTCCTGGCTCAGATGAGCCTGGGGGCGAAAAAGATGCCGCGCTACGTCCTGCCGGCCGTCTTGGCGCTGGACGTGCTGGCGGCAGCGGGAATCGTCGTCTGGGCGCGCGCGCTGGCAGGCAGGTGGCGCGCCTTGACACTGGTCTTGATGGCGCTCCCTGTGCTGGTTCAGGCTGCGCTGGTTTTGCCGCGCCATCCCTATTACGGCACGGCCGCCAACTGGCTGGCCGGCGGCCCTCAGGCAGCCGCGCGCGCCATCCTCACCGGCGAGGAGGGCGAAGGACTGGCAGAGCTGGCCGCGACGCTCAACGCCCGCTCCGATGCGGAGGAGTTAACTGTCGCAGCGCAGCTCAAGCACGTGTTCAACCAGTGTTTTCGCGGCGCTACGTTGGATATTCACGAGCGCCCGGCCGACTATTTTGTCTTTCACCGCAACTATACCGTGCGCGATTACAAGATCGAGCAGTGGGATGCATTGTGGGAGCGGCACGCTGCTCGCACGCCGGAGCGGCAGATCGACTTTGATGGCGTGCCCTACGCCTGGCTCTATGCGGCGGTGCCCGCCGAGGCGGAACCCGAGCACGCACTGGAGGTTCACCTGGGCGACCGGCGGCGCTTCCTGGGACACGACCTACGCTCGACGGAAGTGGCCCCCGGCGACCGCGTTCCGCTCGTGCTGTATTGGCAGGCGGTGGAAGCGAGTGAGGATGACCTGAGCATCTTCCTTCACTTGATGGGACCAAGCGGTGAGTTGATCTGGCAGGACGACGGGGCGGCTGCCCACGGCACGCGCCCCACGTGGAGCTGGGAGATCGGTGAGGTGGTCGTCGATCCTCATACGTTGATGCTGCCACGGGATCTGCCCGAAGGGGACTATCGGCTGGTGACCGGCCTCTACAACTGGCAGACGGGCGAACGGCTGCCTGCGACCACGCCAGGGGGCGAGGGGCTCGCCGACGATCAGATCGCCGTGGCCACGCTCGTCGTCCGGCGGCCGCGCGTCCATCCGGCAGCTTGGGTCGCATGGGGGCTTGGCGGGTTGGTGCTGCTCTCTGCATTGGTGATGCCGGTTCGGAGGTCCGATGGCTGAGCGAATGGCCCAGTGGATACTGGCGGTGATCCTCGCGCTCTTTGTAGGCTTGGGGGTGGCGTATGCCTTTACCACACCCACGCTGGAGGCCCCCGACGAGATTCATCACTATGATTACATCCGCAGCCTGGTCAACACCGGCAGTCCACCGGGGGCAAAAGAGGGCCAGAAGAGCTTTAGCAATCACGCGCCGCTTTACTATGTGATAGGCGCGCTGGGTTCTGCCTGGGTGGGTGAGGACGACCTGGATACCTGGCGTACGCGCTACAACCCGTACTTTGGTTATCGCTTCGGCGACATGGGGCGGGATAACAAGAACATCTACTTTCATCCCGACGAGGATCGTTTCGGCGCCAGCGATACCTGGCTGGGCGTCCGAGTTGTGCGCGTAATGTCCGTTCTGATGAGTGCGGCTACCATCTGGGTTATCTATCGCGTCGGGCGGGAGGTGTTCCCCGATAGGCCCGAGATGGCGGTCGGAGCGGCCGGGTTAGCGGCTTTTATCCCCGAGTTCCTTTTCATCTCGGGCGCGGTCAACGATGACAATGGCGCGGCCCTCTTTGGCGCGCTGTCTCTGTGGACGATGGTGCGCATCGTGCGCCGGGGGTTTAGCCCGCGCCGCTGCGTTGGGCTGGGGGTGGCCTTGGGGTTGGGATGGCTCTCCAAGCTGACGACGGCAGCGTTGATACCGGCGGCGGGCCTGGTGATGGCGCTGGTCGCGTGGCGCAATCGATCCTGGCGAGATCTGCTTATTTGGGGTTTGGTGGTCTTTGGGGTGGCGGCGCTGCTCATCGCGCCCTGGGCTGCCCGCCAGTATGTGCTTCACGGCGACCCTATCGGCCTGGCACAGGAAATGGAGGGGTTTGGAGAGCCGGAACGTGCGCCCTCCCTGGCCGATCTGTGGCCCGACCTCTACTGGCTGCGCACCTCCTTCTGGGGCCGTTTGGGCGCCAACCAAGTTCCTCTCGCTGGCTGGATATACATCGTGCTGGACGCGGTGACCCTGTTGGCCCTTGCCGGTCTCGTGCGGTCCCTAATCCGCTGCCACAGCCTCCTCCAATCTCCAATCTCCAATCTCCATTCCCCATTTGCCGAGCGCTTCCAGCAGTTCGCTATCCTTGCGGCAGCTTTTCTCCTTACCTTCGGCCCCATGGTCGCGCGGCGCTTCCTGCGTCCCATGCCCAACTTTGGACGTTATTTGTTCCCGGTGCTGCCGGCTATGGCGTTGCTGCTGTTCACCGGCCTGGCGGCCTGGCTGCCCCGCCGCCGTCACGCGCTGCTGGCCTTGGGTGTCACAGTGGCGATGCTGGTGCTGGGGATCGCTGCGCTGGTCTTTTTCCTGGCGCCCGCCTATGCCCGCCCGCCTATCTATGACGCCGCTTCTGCGCCGGAGCCCAAATATCGGCTGGACTGGGTCTACCTGGAGGATGACTGTCCTATCGCTCGCCTGCTCGGTTACGATCTCGGCAAGAAGCGGGTCGAGCCGGGGGGGACGCTGCGAGTGGTGCTGTACTGGGAGGTGCTGGGCGAGACCGAGACGAATTACACGCTCTTTGCGCAGTTGTTCGGGCGCCAGGCGGCGACGGTGGGCCAGCGGGATACCCACACCGGGCTGGGTCATTATCCAACCTCCTTCTGGCAGACCGGGCAGGTGATCGCCGGCGAGGTGTTTATCCCCGTTGCCTCAGACGCCCTTGGTCCCACCAAGCTGCGGCTCGACGTGGGCCTTTACCGGCGCGGCGGTGGAGAACGCTTGGCGGTCGTGGACGCTGCAGGCGACCCGGTGGGCGCGGCGACGATCGGCTGGCTGAAGTTGAACGCTGTGAAAGAACTCCCCCCGCCCGAGGTCGCCACCGATTATCGCTTTGGAGAGTGCATTGCTCTCGTCGGCTATGATTTGGAAAGAGATGCCGAGGGAGCGCAACTCATTCTCCATTGGGCCTCCCTGGGGTCGGTGGATCAGGACTATACCGTGTTCGTGCACCTGGTCGGTCCCGACGGCGAGCTGGCTGCCCAGGCGGACGGCCCACCCACGGGCGGCGATTATCCCACGTCGATGTGGGAGTTCGGCGAGATCATCTTTGACGAGCGGCTCGTCGCGACGCAGAACCTGCCCGCGGGTACCTATCACCTGCGCCTGGGGATGTACCTGCTGGAGACCGGCGCGCGGTTGCCCGCCCTGGATGCCAGCGGCGAGCGTCTGCCGGATGACGTGGTGGAGCTGACGGAGGTGGAGCTGTGATGAGCGAGCGGGTGGCGCGGTGGACGCTGTCCCTCATCGTGGGAAGTTACCTGATTCTGGGGCTGGCCTACAGCCTGGTCAATCCCGTTTTCGAAAGTCCCGACGAGGCGCTGAACTATGCCAACATCCGCTTCTTTGTCGAGCAGCGCAGCCTACCGGTGCTGGAGCCGGACGAGGTGAGCAAGGCCCATCACCCGCCGCTCTACTACGCGCTGGGGGCGTTCGTTACCTTCTGGGTGCCAGACGACAATTTTGATGCCATCGTCGCGCGGGAGAATCCCTTCTGGGCATACAAGTTGGAACCCGGAGTGGATAACAAAAGCCTGTACCTACACGATCCAGAGTTGGAGGGCTTTCGGGATGCGGCCCTGGGTGTGCTGCTGGTGCGCTGGTTATCGCTGCTGATGGGGGCGGGGACGGTCCTGTGCGTGTACGGTACGGCGCGGGAGTTGTTCCCCCGCCGGATGGGACTGGCGGTAGGCGCGGCGGCGCTGGTGGCCTTTAACCCCATGTTTCTGTTCATCAACGCATCCGTTCACGACGATCCGCTGGCGAACCTGGTGGCGGCGGGTGTGCTTTACGTGACCACGAGAATCCTCGTGCGCGGCGTGACGGTACGGCGGGGGGCGGTCCTGGGTCTGCTGGTCGGATTGGCCATCCTGACCAAGTTGACCTGCCTGCTGGTGCTGCCCACGGTTGGACTGGCCCTGCTGTACGGCTCCCTGGTTGGACATGGTGCCGTAGCCGCGATTTCCGATCTCGCGCGGTTGGGAAACCGCGCCTACGGCGTGCGCGATGGGTGGCGGCAGCTTCTACAAGTCGGAGCCACCGTCGCCCTGGTGGCGCTCCTGGTCGGCGGGTGGTGGTTCGTGCGCAACCAGATTCTCTACGGCGACCCAACCAGTATGAGTCGCCAGATGGAGGCGTGGGAGGACGAACGGCCGGGCGGCCCGGATATCGTGGCGGCGGTACGCGAACTGGGTTTTTTGCACGACTCGGCCTGGGGCGCCTTTGGCTACGGGCAAATCCCGCTGCCGGGCTGGACCTATGGGCTGGCGCGGCTGCTGGGGTTGGTGGCTTTGGGCGGGCTGGTTCTCTTTTGGATTCGCCGCCACTCTGGACGGGTTCCCTGGGAGCGGCCGTCGCTCGCGCTGCTGATCGTGTTCAGCGGCCCGCTGGTGGTCTTGGCGACCATTTTTGTCCGCATGGTCTTCATCGACACGGCCAACTTTGGCCGCTACCTGTTCGTCTCGTTGGCGTTTCTGTCGCCGCTCTATGTGCTGGGGTTGAGCGAGTGGCTGCGGCCACGCGCCCGCCGCTGGTTGCCGATTGGGCTGGCGCTCGCCACGCTGGCCCTGGCGCTCTTTGCCCTCTTTGGCGTCTTGCGGCCCGCCTACGCGTCCCTGGCGATGCGCTCTGTCGAAGAGATTCAGGCCCGCACCCAACCTGCCGATTTGCGCTTTGGCGATTCGATTCGCCTGGTGGGTTACGCCATCGACCGCGGCTGCGTTCTGCCCGGTGGTGAGGTGACCATCACCCTGTGCTGGCAGGCGCTCGCGCCGACGGAGGAGGACTATGTCTACTTTGTCCACATCCTCGGGCCGGAGGAGAGCAAGGCGGGAGCGCGCGATACCCACCCCGGCCTAGGCCGCTACCCCACGGGGCGCTGGTCGCCTGGCGATGCCTTTTGCGACGACGTGCGTGTCACGGTGGGGAAGGATGCCCCTGCCCCGGCAGTCTATGACGTTGCGGTGGGGTGGTACTTGTACGAGGACGCCCGGTTGAAAGAGCACCTGCCCGCCTACGATGCGAGCGGCGCACCACTGGAGCTGGTGACGCTGGGCAAGGTCAAGGTCCGGCCTGAGGCGTATGCCACCGTCGAGGTGCCCCATCGGCTCGACGCCAACCTGGGCGGACGGGTCATGTTGCTCGGCTACGACATAGACCGGCGGGCGGTCGCGCCTGGTGGAGAGATCAACGTCACCCTCTACTGGGCGGCCCAGGTCCCCGTGCCCGTCGACTACAGCGTCTTCCTGCACCTCGCCGCTCCCGAGGGGGCGCCGTATGCCCAGGCCGATGGTCATCCCCAGCACGGCGCTTACCCAACCTCCTTCTTGGACGTGGGCGAGGTCGTGGCCGATCCCCGTACCGTCGTCGTCCCCGCTGATCTACCGCCGGGCGAGTATCCGCTGGTGGCGGGGATGTATTTTCTAGAGACGGGGGAGCGTCTGTCGTGGCTAGCGCCTGATGGAAGCGCTCGGGGCGATGCCGTGCCGCTGCTGACGCTCGCGGTTAGCGTCGACGCCCCTTGAGTGTATCACGAAAAATCTCTTGCTGGATTGCCAAATCCAGCAGAATGTGGCGGATTTGGCAATCCGCCAAGAGCATTGCGTGGATTGCTGCTCTTGAGGTTTTTGGTGGTATAGGGTAGAATCCCGAGGACTACAATCAGGAGGGACGCATGACGATCGTTGAATGGTTGCGGGGACTGAATCCCATTGTACAGGCGCTGATAGGCACGGGCTTTACCTGGTTTTTGACCGCCCTGGGAGCGGGATTGGTCTTTTTTTTCAAGAGTATCAATCGCAAGGTTCTGGATGGCATGCTGGGCTTTGCCGCGGGCGTCATGATTGCCGCGAGCTACTGGTCGCTTTTGGCACCCGCCATCGAGATGGCGGAGGAATCAGGCGGATTGCCTGCCTGGGTTCCGGCCGTCGCCGGGTTTCTGCTAGGCGGCGCGTTCCTCTGGCTGGTGGACAAGCTGCTGCCTCACTTGCACCTGGGGCTTCCCATTGAGGAGGCCGAGGGCATCAAGACGAGTTGGCAGCGGAGTATCCTGCTGGTGCTGGCGATCACGTTGCACAATATCCCGGAGGGACTGGCCGTGGG
>CAZKDJ010000003.1:0-65094 GCA_964551295.1 uncultured Anaerolineales bacterium
TCCTTGGTGCGCTCTTCGATGATGGCAGCGCGCGTCACGCGGCCCAACGTGGCCCAGTGGGCCAGGCCCAGGGTGATGGCCGGCAGTGCCAGGTGGCGGAATGCGTTGAGGGTGATGTCGAGACGTCCGTTGAGCAGTCCGTCGATCGTGAGCAGGCCTGTGACGGTGTTGAAGGAGGGGGACGTGACCACGAAAGAGTCGGCGATGTCGATCCGGCCAGGAGGAAACCATCGCAGTCCCACGTAAAAGATACCCAGAAGCATCAGCCCCAGGATGAACGGAGGAATGGACGTGGCGACGAAGGCGATCAGGCGAAAGCCGTGGTCGGCCGGACGTCCGGGTCGCCAGCCGGCGACCACACCGCTGGCCAACCCCAGTGGGACCAGCAGCAACACGGAGTAGAGCGTGAGTTCCACGGTGGCCGGCGTGCGCGCCACCAGGGCCTCCAGAACGTCGGCGCGCAGCAGTGGGCTCCATCCCCAATCCCCTTGCAGCAGGCGAAAGGCCCAGCGGGCGTACTGGACGGGATAGGGGTCGTTCAGGCCGTATTCCTCGATGATGTGCTGGCGCAATGCTTCTGGATTACGCGACTTGCCCCCGCGTGGCTCGTATAGACTGACCCGCGCCTCAATCGGTGCCAGCATCACGATGCCGTATAGCACGACGGTGATGACCAGAAGTGTGAGGGGTACCGCCAGCAAGCGGCGGATGATGAACTTGAGCATAGGTGGCATACGGGTGTACTCCCGGGGTCGGTGTGACAGGGTGCGGCTCTCTAGGGCACTGACCGGCCCACTTTCTCGCATTGATCGATCTGGACTGACGATGTCCCGTGGAAACGGCAGACCATCTCGAAGCCAGTGTCAAATCGGGCCGACATAAAGACCCAACCTCCCTGCTGCCCCGCCCTGGTTGCCTGGTAGCTTTCACTGAGCTGATCGTTATGGCTCCTCAGCCAGCTTATGACGTCGTCCTCAACGCTCAGGGAGCGCATGGGATCATCGATCCAGCGACGCTCGCCGGTGAGGCTTGCGTGGATCAGGTCGTCCATCCAGCCGGCGTACTTTTTGGAGATGTCGGTGCAGATGAGGACCCTGTGTTCCGGCGAGAGAAACATACCCACCTCTGTCGTCTCGCAGCGCAGGACGAAGCCGTCTTCAAACACTGCATCTACCTGGGTGGAGGTGTAACCACCTATGTCCCGATAGCCCGCCAGGTGAATCAGATAGTTCTGCGACAAGTCATTGTAAAAGGTGTCGATGGCGAAATAGTTCAGGCCGCGTTGTCTGAACGCCTCCTCATCCGCTCCAGAGAGTGCGAGCGCGACCGACTCGCTCACCCGTTGCTGGGGAACCCGCACGCGCTGATAGACCAGGTCCTCGGCGAGCGTCGCCAGGGGGATGACCAAGGGGATGCATACGAGCAGGACAGTCCACGATTGAAGACTCATCCTGCCCTGTGGGGTGGCGCGGTCCCAGGCCCACTGTACGGCCAGGCTTTCGAAAAAGCCCACTGCGATTCCTATCCCGCCTCCTATGAGGAGCAAAAGCTCGGTCCTTGTCTGGGCCGATTCTCCGTAGGGGAACACCAGCAACCCCCACAGACGTCGATCCGCAAGCCACGCGGTCACGTTTCCGCCATCGAAGGGTATGCGTCCTGTCAACCAACCCAGCAGCGCGCCTGCGACTGCCCATAGCGCGATATAGACCGCCGTCGAGGAGAACAAGCTCGCCAGCCAACTGACCAAGCCGGCGATGATCACAACTATCGGGAGACCGAGGAGCAGCTTGGCCCACGCCATATTCGCCCTGGCCGAAGCCAGCAGCGCGGCATCGCGTCCCCACACGATCAGGGCAAAGCTCAGGCCAAAGACGAGGCCGTATGCTGCCCCGGCGGACCGAGTGAGTTTGCTCGCCTCTGCCTCACGGCGTCGATCTGTCTCAGAATCAGAAAGGGGTCTGTCGCTCATCGTCTGTCATTAGGAATTCTATCGAGGTTGGAGTGATTGTTCTATATTACCACAGGATGGGTGGGCGGCCAAATCGTGCCGGGAAAGGGGTGCGCTTGTGGTTTGAGGCAAAGGCAATCTCGCCACGCAAGATGAAGAGATAGGTACACTCCAGTTGACGGGTTTGACCGTAGATTGTAGAATTGGCGAACTCGCGGCGCAAGAGTTCCGTGTCGGGAGAGCGAACGCTGGGTGCTCACCGGCATTCGAGAGCTATGATTGGGGCACTATGCCTCCTGGCTGGTAGAGTAGGCTCATCCAGAGGTTGCCCTCCGGCCCGTGTGGTGTTATACTCGATTTCTAAGGAGGACGCCTTCTGAAGGAGGATGCCCTCCATAAGGAGGATACAGATAGATGTTGCACCAACGGCAAACCATCTTTTCTGTCTTGGCAGTGGCCACGTTGTTGCTTGCCGCCTGTACTCCCCAGATCGTGACAGTCCAGGTGACGGTGCCGCCGGAGACGGTGGTGGTTACTACGACGCCGACTCGCTCGCCTCGTCCCACACCACTGGGACCCAAGATGGTCACCATCTGTGTGGTCGGCGAGCCAGATACCCTCTACCTGTATGGCGACTCACAGATAGAGGCCACGCAACACGTCATGGAGGCGCTCTACGATGGCCCCATTGACTACCGGGATTACGTTTACCATCCGGTGATTCTCCAAAGGTTGCCCAGTCTGGAAAACGGAGATGCCATCATCCGTACCGCGAGCGTACGAACGGGCAGCACGGTGGTCAACGCTGCAGGAGAGGTCGTGAGCCTGGTCGAGGGGATGCTCGTCCATCCGGCCGGTTGCCGCACGGAAGAGTGCGCGGTCGAGTTTGACGGTGAGCCGTTGCAGATGGACAAGATGGAGGTTAGGTTCTTGCTCCGGGAAGACGTCACCTGGTCCGATGGCGAGCCGCTCACGGCGGACGATTCCGCATTTGCCTTCGAGGTGGCCTCCGATGCCGCCACGCCCGGCCGCCGCTATCTGGTGGAGCGCACGGGCCAGTACTATGCGCAGGGCGACTGGCGCGTCAAATGGATCGGTCTGCCTGGCTTTATCCCCCCCACATATTTCATGAACTTTTTCGTCCCGCTTCCGCGTCACCAGTTGGACGGGCGCTCCCCGGCTTCCTTGTTGCGGACCGAGGAGACGCGACGCGCTCCCTTGGGTTGGGGGCCATTCGTGGTCGACGAGTGGGTAACGGGAGAGTACATCGCGCTTTCGCGTAACCCGCATTACTTTCGGGCGAGCGATGGGCTGCCGTACTTGGATGGGGTCCTGTTCCGCTTCGCCTCCAGCGGACCCGAGATGCTATCGTACATCCTTTCGGGTGAGTGCGACGTCGGCACCCGCGACGCCGAGTTTGAATCGCTCCTGCCGACGTTGGCCCAGGTGGAGGAAGAGGGTCTGTTGCGCATGGTCACCACGCCCAGCGATAGCTGGGAGCAGATCGACTTTGGCATCTCTTCAGTCTCCAGCTACCGGCGTCCCGACTTTTTCGGTGACGTGCGCGTGCGGCAGGCCGTTGCCCAGTGCATCGATCGCTGGGCCATTGTGGATGAAGTCACATATGGCCGCAGCGTCGTGCCCGATGGTTACCTGCCGCCGATGCACCCCCTCTACGCCGTCGACGACCTGGCGTACTGGGATTATGATCCCCTGGCCGGGCAGGCGCTCTTGGAGGAGGTAGGCTGGTTCGATGAGGACGGGGATGGCGTGCGTGAAGCCAGGGGCATATCCGAGATCCGCAACGGCACGCCGTTCGAGGTGACGCTGCTGGTGACTGCAGATAGCGTGGCCTCGACACAAGTAGCCCCCATCGTCAAAACCAATTTGGCGGACTGTGGCATTCGCGTTACCGTGGAGCCTACGCCTGCGTGGAGGCTTTTTGCCGACGGCCCCGAAGGCTCGTTCTTTGGCCGCCAGTTCGACCTGGTCGAAACGAGACGGCAGTTCAACCTGTTCCCGGAATGTGAGTACTATGTATCCTCCGAGATTCCCGACAAGGGACAATGGTACGGAAAGAATGCCAGCGGTTACGCCAGTGAGGATTACGATGCCGCCTGCCAGGCGGCGCTCCAGGCGCTGCCCGGCACCTCCGAATATGAAACCTACCACAGACAGACGCAAACCACCTTTTCTGAGGATCTCCCCGCCATTCCGCTGTTTATGTGGCTACGGGTCGCCCTGGTGCGGCCGAACGTGTTGAACTTTACGCTGGACGCCACCTCACCGAGCGAGTTGTGGAACATCGAGATACTCGACGTCGAATTGGCAGAGTAGGTGTTCTGTGGGGGTATGATCAGTCACGTTACATGAGGAACATGCACGATTACGATCCGGCACGGCAAGCAGGGCGAGGTCCGCTAGCCCAGACTTTTATCTGGGGAGGGCTTTCGCTGCTCCTCATTGGTGGTTTCTTGCTTCATCCCTATGTAGGCTCCCGCCTGGCTGCTCCTCTTCCCACCCCGACAGGTGTATCGCGCACTTGGGTTCCCACAGCTACCCGTGCGCCGCTCACTCATACTCCCACACTCACATCAACGCCCACACCCACATCTCAATTCACGTCTACGATCGTTTCCGCGCCCATCCCAACTTCTACTCCCATACCCATCATTCCAGATCGTATCGTCATTCCGGTCATCGACCTGAATGCACCCGTGGTGCCGGTCTCTTGGACGGTGGTCGAGGTGGATGGACAAGAGCAGCCGATGTGGGATCTGCCGGACACGCGCGCCGCCGGCTGGCACGTGACCTCGGCGTCGTTAGGTGTGCCCGGCAACACCGTGCTCAACGGTCACAATACCAACAACGGCGAGATCTTTCGCGATCTCTACAAGCTGGAGACCGGTGACGTGATCGTTCTCTACGCGGACAGGACGGCCTATACCTACGCCGTCACGCAGACGCTGATCCTGCCCGAGGCAGGCCAACCCTTGGAGGTACGCATCGAGAACGCGCATTACATTGAACCTACGGAAGACGAGCGGCTCACGCTGGTCACTTGCCATCCCTATGGCAGTCTGCGCAATCGGTTGATCGTCATTGCGCGTCCGGTCGAACGTTCGACACCGATGGGTCCCTATCCTGAGAGGTGAAAATGACCAGAAACGATTCTTTATTGGATGTCCCTTTGGTCTCCCGCGTGCGCCGCAACCACGCCCTGGAGCACGCGACGATGAACGTTCTCGGCGAGCGGCACAAAGCGCACAGGTTGGTGGGGCGTTCCTCAGTCGGGGGATTCTACATATACGGCGATGTGTCCGCCGGGGACGTGATCGCCGCCGCTCAGGAGGGGTTGCGACGGCTAAAGGCCGGGCGGCGGGAGATGGCCATCCATCCCACCTGTGGCACCAACATGGCCGCCGCCGGGATACTTGCCGGGGTGGGCGCCTTTCTGGCCTTGGGAGGCCTATCGAGGAACCACCCCAAGAATCTTTCCCAGAGTCTCATCCGTCTGCCGCTGGCTTGCGCTGCGGCGATGGTGGGGATTTTCTTGGCACAACCGTTGGGACCGTTGCTCCAGGCCCGCGTGACCACGCAGGCCGACGTCGGCGATATGCGCATCGTCGACGTCGCGCGAGAGCGGCGGGCCGGCGTTCTCGTTCACCACGTCCACACGGGCGGATGAGTACATCCGCAAGATGAGTACATCATCCGTCAGATGAGCACGCCCGAGGGGTAGATGGCTGGATCCGCACCGACTTTTTACGTCTTTCATGGTAGCGACGAGTTCACCCGCGCTGAGACGCTGGCCGAATTCAGGGGCCGCCTCGGCCCGGCCGATACAGCGGACCTGAACACCACGTACCTCGACGGGCGAAAGGCCTCGCTGGCTGAACTGCATCACGCCTGTGACGCCATTCCCTTCCTGGCTGAAAAGAGGCTCGTCATCGTCGAGGGCCTGCTGGCGCGAGCTGCCAAGCAAGAAAAGCTCCTTGACGAGTTAGCCGAGTATCTCCTTCGATTGCCAGAGACGACCCGCTTGGTGTTCGTCGAAGAGGATCCGCTGCCGGACAATCACCCTATTCTTCGACTGGCGAAACAGGACGCGCACGGGTACGCCAAGCGATTCGACCCGCCGGACGCAAAAGCGCTGCCTCACTGGATTGCAGAGCGTGTCGACAAGCACGGCGGCGAGATCGAGCCTCGGGCGGCGGCGCAGCTCGCCGCCGCCGTCGGTGCGGACCTGCGGCTGCTCGACCAGGAGATGGTCAAGCTGGTGACCTACGTCAACGCGGAGCGGCCTATCACGACGGCGGACGTGGACGAGGTCGTGCCCTATGCCCAGGCTGCCGTCATCTTCGACTTGGTGGATGCCCTCGGCCGGCGCGATGGCCGTACCGCCGCCCAGACGCTCCACCGTCTGCTGGACGCGGGCGAGCATCCACTGGGCCTGCTGGCGATGATCGTGCGCCAGTTCCGGCTCTTGATCCAGGTCAAGGAACTGAAGGTGGAGGGAGCCGATTCGCGGGCCATCGCCAAGGAGCTGGGTATCCATCCCTTCCCCGCGCGCAAGCTTCACAATCAGGCCACCTACTTTACTCCCGTCCAACTGGAGGCGGTGTACCGCCACCTGCTTGAAACCGACGTGGACATCAAGAGCGGGGAGATCGAGGCGGAGGTAGCGCTCGACCTGTTGGTGGCGGGGTTGGCGGCGACCGAGTAACGAAAAACGCCGGGGATGTCCCCGGCGCTTTTTTCGCTCAGTATGGAACGTTTCCTCAGCGCGCAGCTTTTCCTAGGCGGCGTTTCCCCTCTCGCCCCAGCCAAAAGTGATGCCGCAGTACAGAGTTGGATGCCATCACACGCACCCCACCCACTTCTTTGACTTTGCCATTGTCCTTTAGAATCGAGGGGTGAACGTAGCAGGCATCGGGTGGCGCGCCGAATTTCTTTCGGTACCTGCGCGCCGCCTGGCCCACTTTATCGGCCAGATCGCGCCCTGAATCATCGTACCACAACAGACCCTCTTCCATCGTTACGCTACCTGCCGCTGCATGTGCCAGGTGTTGTATCGCACATCCTGGTACACCTCGAACGTGCCCTCGGGGCAGCGCACGCGGAAGCAGTGTCGTTCCACCCGGTTGCCCCTGTTGCGTCGCGAGACCGTCCAACAGCGCTCGACGGCGCTGACGCGGTAGCGATGCCCGCGCCACACAAAGAGCTTGGGAAAGTAGCCGTGTCGTCGCTCCCGCATGTCGATAGACTCGCGACGTCTGCAGCGCTTACCATCGCGTTTTGCCCGCGACTTTCGCCCTAGGCTAATAATAGCGCTCATCTGACCTTACCTCCCTATTTTCCGGTGTTCCTCCAACCACGGTGAATTGTCGCTGAGTCGGCGGCGCCAACGAGGGCGGATACCCGCCGTTCCAGTTGAAGGGCTGCTGCTGCGTGTTGGGTGGCGCGACCACGATCACCGGTGGATAGGCCCCTTGCTGCTGCGGGTACATCTGCGATTGTCGCGAGTTGTCCCAGTCCGTTGCCGGCTTGTCCCGTCGACGGGCGATGGCCAGGATGAGCAGGCTGGTTGGGATGGCTGCCCCCACGCCACACACCGCTCCGGCCAGCACCGCCAGCGCCTCGTCACTCAGTCGGTTGCCGACGATCACCGCCAGTGTCACTGCGAACGCCAGCGCCACCAGTCCTAGAGCCGCCTTTGGGCTATGGGATTCAGCCGTCCCGCGATCGTCTGATTGTGCCATTCGCATTGTCTACATGCCTCCTCTGAATGCCTCGGCCAGTCGTGCCAGCGGCCGCGTCCACGATACCGAGGGCGTCACTGCCTCGTTCTGTGCCAGATAGGCCACTACCTCGCGGATCTCTTCCGGTGAAACGTGTGCTGCCTGGAAGCGCATCACCCGTCCCTCGGCTATGGCCACAAAGTCTCCTCGACCCATCAACCGCTCCGCCCCCGTGCCACTCCAGCCGGTGGCCGTGCGGGCGTCGTTGGCGCAGGTCACGCGCCCCACCAGGCGCACCGGGAAATTCGCCTTGATCAGTGGGCCCAGCACCTTTGCCGATGGCTTTTGTGTGGCGGCGATGATGTGGATGCCGGCCTCGCGCCCGCGCTGAGTCAGTCGGGTGAGCGCCCACTCTATCTCTTTGCCCCCCACCATCAGCAAATCCGCCAACTCGTCGATGACTACCACGATGCGGACTATTCCAGTCCGTGGGACTGTTTCACCCTGACTGCCCTGCCTCTCCATCAAGTGTACCAGGCTTTGAAGCGCCTCTGCCGCTTCATCCGCTTCTCGAATGACGTCGCGCGCCAGATGCGGCAATCCCTGGAAAACGCCAAAGGCATATCCCTTGGGATCGATCAGCATCAGCCGCAGCCCGCCGACCAGCTCCCTTGTCTGAAATGGCGATGGCGCAGGGTTGGCCATTGCCAGGCTGAGGATCATGGTCTGCATCAGAACCGTCTTGCCCGACCCAGTGGTGCCGGCCACCAGGATGTGGGCCACGTCTGGAGAGGACAGCCGAATCAGGAGTGGGGCACCATCCTCGCCCAAGCCCAACATGGCGGTCACAGGGGGGATATTGCCGTCTTCCTCATCCAGTTGGCGATAGAGAGGCAGCAACTGCACGGGCATGGGGTCGTTGCGCGGTACCTCGACGTCCACAGCCGCTCCCCGCCGCGACACCCTGCAATTGGGGGCATCAAGTGCGGCGGCCAATTCCTCACTCAACCCTTTGATTTTGGAGATTTTTGTTCCTAGCATAGGCAACACCTGAAAGCGAATCCAGCGTGGCGTCACGGTACCGCCGGTCACTCGCGCCGGTATTTTGTGTAGGGACAGGACCGCTTCGATCCTGTCGGACTGAAACTCTAATCGCTCGCGCATTGTTGTTTGCTCCAATGATCACCCACGTTGCACACGCCCGCCCTGGTGCCCGAATTATGTGGACATAGAATTCTCCAATGAGCTGGTCAAGGTTATCCAATCAACAGCATGCTGCCGCGCCCAGAAACCAGCGCTTTAGAACAAAAGTGCTATACAATGGCAGTCACATCATAACAGAACATCTGTTCTAGGTCAAGCAGGAGGTCGATCATTTTATCCCAAATCGATTTGGGATAATTTGGGATAAGTGGCATCAGGATCTGATTAGCACCGGGATTTTGGGATGGCGGGTGCTTCAGGAGGCAACAAAAGAGGCCCAGTTGAGCAACTGGGCCTCTGAGACACGCCGTTGGCCGCTGGTCACTGCAACTGGCGGACGACCATCATCACCTTGCCCTGCACCTCCACCTGACGGGGATTTACATAAATCGGCTTCATCGTGGGATTGGCCGGTTGCAGGCGCACCTGTGTTCCTTCATCGTAGAATCGCTTGAGCGTCACTTCCTCGCGATCCTTCAGCCACACGGCTGCCATCTCGCCGTTCTCCACTTTCTGCTGGTAGCGCATGACCACGATATCGCCGTCGTTGATCAGCGCGTCGATCATCGAGTCTCCCTGCACCTGCAAGGCGTACAGTCCCTTGGGGTCTCCCAGGATGTCGCGGGTCAACTCGACCGTCTCGTCGCCCATCAGCGCAAAGTCGCTGCCGGGCACTGGGAGCGGTTCGCCGGCCACGATGCGCCCCAGCAGCGGTACGCTGACCACGGCCCGCGGCATCGCCTGACGGCCCATGGCGACCAGCTTCAACCCGCGCGACACTTCCCTGTCGCGGCTGATGTAGCCCTTTTCCTCCAACCGCTTCAGGTTGTAGCTCACGACAGAGGTGGAGCTGATCCCCGCCGCGGCACCGATCTCGCGGATGGAGGGTGGGTAGCCATTCTCCTCGATGTACTCATTGAGGAACTCGACGATTCTCCTCTGTCTTTCCGAAAGATGCTCTGCCATTTTCTTCCTCCTTCTATAAGCGAGCCTTTAACTTTCCAATGGCTGGCAGGTTGGGCAGATGTAGCTGCTCGTGCTGCCGGTCTTGATCTTTTCCACGGTTGTGCCACAGGCCGGGCATGGCTTCCCTTCCCGATAGGCAACCAGGAAGAAGCTTTCGTCCCATTTACCTTTTTCGTCGTGCAGGTTGCGTTCCCACGCGCTGCCGCCCTGATCGATGCTTTCCTGCAGCGTCTCCTGGAGCGCTTCCCACAACCGAGCTGTCTGCTCGTCACTCAACGTGTTGATCGACCGCAGCGGATGGATTCCCGCTTTGAACAGCGGATCTTGGACGTACACGTTGCCAATGCCAGCGACGCGCTTCTGATTGAGCAGGAACGTCTTGACCGCGCCACGCCGCCCGCGCAACAGGGCTCGGAACTCGTCCAACGTCAAGTCGAGTGCATTGGGACCCAGCTGGCTCGTCATCTTGTGCGCGGCCAAATCGGCGGCGTAATGCGCGTAGCCGAACCACCAGAAGTTAATCGCCAGACAGGCGCCATCCGCTAGGTCAAAGATCAGTCGATACTTTTCCGGTAGATTGCCCCGGTCGGTCAGTAGAATCTCGCCGCCCATCCCCAGGCCGAGCAGCAGCCACCCCTGAGTCGTCTCGACCTGCAGCCACTTGCCCCGGGGGATGACGGCGCGAACCTCGGCGCCGGTAAGTGCGGCCTGGAACTCGGCCAGCGGCACGTTCAGACATTTGGGCTGCAGCACTTCGATGGCGCTGATCGTCCTGCCGACCAGTTCCTTCTGCATGTCGCGGGCAAAGATCGTGATTTCAGGCAGTTCTGGCATAGTTTTTTCGTTGGTTGACCGAGATGACTCTATTATACAAGAACAAATGTTCTGCGTCAAGGCCCAAAAAGCGCGTTTGGCACGGCGCGCAGGGTGTGCTAGAATAAGTGGGGGGGGTGTCCTTTCCAAGGAGGGGGATTTGAAGCGCTGTCCCGAGTGTGGATTTCCTTATCCAGAGGACGAGCCGCGTTGCTACGTCTGCGGCGCTGACCTTACGCATCTTGAAGACGCGCCGGTTGCCGCGGAGGATGCTCAAGTTCGGCGTGATTTGGCCGCTGCCCAGGAAGCTGTGCGCCACCTACGTCGGTATGTTCCCCCTGTCGTCGCCGAGGGGATCCTGCAGGATCAGGAACGGCTGCGTGATGAGCGTCGCGAGATAACTGTCTTATTTGCCGATACGGTCAACTTTTCTAGGCTTGCGGCGTCGCTGGACGCCGAGTCGGTCTTTAATTTGATCAACGACCTGCTGAGCCGTTTGATGGCCTGCGTCCACCGGTACGATGGCACGGTGGACAAGTTTACCGGCGACGGCCTGATGGCCGTGTTCGGGGCCCCCATTGCCCACGAGAACGACATGGAGTTGGCCGTTCGTGCTGCGCTGGATATGCAGCGATCGGCGGCCGAGTTCGAGCCTGTCGCCCGCGCCCAACTGGGCGCTCCCCTACGGATTCGCATCGGCATCCACTGTGGGCTGGTCGTCGCCGGCATCCTCGGCACCGAGGAGCAGGCGGCCTACACCGTCATCGGAGAGACGGTTAACCTGGCGGCACGGCTGGAGTCGTTGGCTCGCCCCGGCAGCGTCCTGGTTAGCTCCCGCGTCTACCAGCAGACGCAGGGGCTGTTCAACTTCCAGGCGATGGGCATGACCCAGATCAAGGGGGTCGCCGAGCCGATGGCTGTCTACGAAGCGATAGGCACTCGCTCCGAGCCATTGCCGACGCGTGGGGTGGTAGGTGTCACGGCCATTCTCTTGGGACGCGACGCCGAGTTGGAGCAATTGTATACCTTGACGACGGATTTTTTAGATGCTCGCCAAGGCCGCTTGGTGACGATCCGAGGGGAGGCCGGGCTGGGCAAGTCGCGGCTGGTCTCTGAATGGCTCTCGACGATCCCTTCCGATAGGGTTGTGATCTGGCAGGGACGTGGGTTGCCCTACGCGCAGGGAGTTGGGTATGGCATCTTTCGTTCTCTGCTGCGGGATGTGAGCTTGAGCTATCCTCCGGAGGCCGAATGGGACGCCCACGTGTCGCCTGAATTGAGGCCCTTCTTGCGGCAGCTGGTGGAGGGATTTGATCCGGGCGAGAGAGCCACTTCGCATCGCTTGGAGCCGGAACGCGTCAAACAGTTGACGGTGCTGGCTTTGCGTGAATGGGTGTTGGGTGAGGCGCACCGGCAACCGGTGATGTTGGTTCTCGAGGATTTCCATTGGGTAGACGATCTCTCGCGCGATGCGTTGCAGTCGCTGATCAGCGTTATCCACGAAGCCCCCGTGCTGGTGTGTGTCACGGCCCGGCCTCAACCGGAGAGACCTTTTTCTCTCACGGTTTCGCCGTTGGAAGAGCATCCGAAGGCGCCCGCGCACCTGCCCCTGGAATTAAACCCCCTCTCGCCGGAGGACAGCCGGGCGCTGCTTGAGCACCTGGTCGATTTGAGTGACATGCCTGAACGTCTCGTCAACACCATCCTCACCCGCGCCGAGGGCAATCCGTTTTACATTGAAGAGTTTGTGCGCATGTTGATCGAGAAGGGTGTGTTGAGTCTAGGGGATGGCCAGTGGCAAGTATCCTCGACTGTGGAGTGGCAGACGCTGGAAGTTTCCGCCACTTTGCGCGGGTTGATGATGGCGCGTGTCGATCGCTTGCCGGAGAGCCTGCGGCAGGCTCTCCGGGATGCGGCGGTCATTGGCGTGCAGTTTGACGCCCGTTTGCTGGGAGAGGTCGAGCGTCGCCTCCACGGCACTGGCAGCGTGGTACCGTTCTTGGAACGGCTCGCGGCGTTGGGGATGTTGGTGGAGCGGCCCCAGGCCGGTGAGCGGGTGTATGCATTTCGTCATCTCCTGACGCAGGAGACGATCTATAACAGCCTGCTGCGTAGCCAGCGTCCCACGTTGCATCGAACGGTGGCTGAGTGCATCGAGTATCTTTACGCCGAGGACTTGCGCAATCACGCCGAGGTGCTGGCGCTGCATTACGACCGCGCGTTTGTGCGTACCAAGGCGATGCGCTATGCGCTGCTGGCGGGCGAGCGCGCCTGCGAGCGTTTCGCCAATCGTGAGGCTATCGAATACTACAGCCGGGCGTTGCAAATATCGCAGCACTTGGGCGGCTATGGCGCCGAGCGGTGGCAGGCGGCTATCGGGCTGGGCGAGGTGCTCCAGCACGTCGGCGAGTACGATGAGGCGATCGCCTGTTATCAGGCCGCGCTGGAGGAATGGTCCGATGCCCCGCCCCAGTCCCGTGCCTGGGCGATGCTTCGATTGGGGCAGGTGTGGGATAGGCAAGGCGAACTGGAGGAGGCCGAGGGCTGGCTGAGACAAGCATTGGCTCAGCTTAGCCAGGCCAGCATCAAGCTCCCCGAGTTGCGAGCCCAGATTTACTCGGAGTTGGGTTGGCTGAGCCTGCGCCGGGGCAACATGGCCTCTGCGCGCGATTGGCTGGGACAGGGACTTGACCTGGTTGGTACTATGGGGCACTATGAAGTATTGTCGTCCATCTTTGATCGTCTGGGGGCCGTGCACTATCAGTGCAGCGAGTGGAAGCAGGCATCCGAGTGTGTCGAACGCGCTCTGCAGCATCGTAGCCGGCTGGGCGATATCGTCGGCTACGCCGGCTCACTCAACGGCCTGGCCCGCATCAAATGGGCCAGCGGCGACTGGGATGGCGCGCTGGCCGATTACGAGCGCGCGGTCGCGATATACGAGCGCATCGGTGAGGTAGAGGGGCTGGCGCAGGCCTATACCAATTTGGGGGTGCTGTATACTGACCGGGGCCAGTGGGACAAGGCGGAGGAGAACCTAGAGAAAAGCTTCGATATCGCCCAACGGATTGCCTATCCATATGATCTGGCGCGGGCTCATATGAACCTGGGGAAACTCTACATGATGCAGGAGCGGTGGGATGAGTGCGGCCAGCACCTGAATGCTGCTATTCCCCTGTACATGGAAATCGGCGGACGCGCCGAGATAGATCTGAGCGAGGCCTATTGTCTGCGGAGCACCCTGCATCTGGAGCAGGGCCAGACCGAAGAAGCCTGGCAGTGGGCCGATCGCTGTAGTGATTTGCTGCGCCTGGCGACCGGGGCCCACGAGGGCGACTTGCTCGAATGGGGGCGGTACGAGCGGCTGATGGGACGTATCTCCTTGCTGGGGGGCGACTTGTCGACCGCTGATCGTCACTTGAGGCGCAGTGACGTCATCTTTCAGGGCCGAGGGGCCAAGTTGGAGACTGGCCGGACAGCTTACTGGAGCGGTCTGCTGTCGTTGGCCCAGCACGAGCCGGAGAAGGCCTCCCAAGAATTGAACAAGGCCCAGCAGATATTTGAGCAACTAGGGGCAGTTGCCGACCTGAAGCGTGCGGAGCAGCAGTTGGCGCAGATTGGTCTTTCCCAAAGCTAAGGGCGGTTATATGTTCGGTGGCCGATTGACCGCCCGCTCCAGCATTTCCAGGAGTATCGGTGGCATGGCGTCTCGATTCTCTGGGGTCACTGTGAGGACAGTCGTTGCGCTGTAGGGCAACCGCAGCTGCGCCTTGACCACCAATTCAGGGCGGACGACGACGAGGGCCAGCGCAGAATCTCTACTTTGCAACACATCGAACGCTCTTGTCCATCCGCTCCCCTGTTCTAGCTCCAGCGGACCCAGTTCATCCACCACGAGCAGTTGGCAAGGCGTGGCGTGCGTGAGGGCCATGTTTCCCCAGCCCAAGGTACCGGGGTCAAAGCGGAAGCGTCCCTGAACAATGGCTGGTTTCGCGTCGGGAGGGAGGGTCAGCCGCCGCGTTTCCCCACTGCCCACGTCGAGCACATCCAGTTCGCCGTCGGGTTGGGTCAGAGTGATGATACCGCCACAAGTGTATTCTTTGGCCTGGGCCAGTGTGATGGCTTCACGGCTGGCGGTGGTCTTGCCCACCTCGCGTGCTCCCGTCAGAATGATGATGCTAGTCGGCATCGGCGTCTTTGTATCCCGGGATCGGCCCGAAGGATGCCTCGATCTGCTCCGGCTCGTAGATCTCCAGCATGCACTCCCACCAACCTAGACCGCCGGTCTTTTGGAACTCCCACCACCAGATATCGAGCCAGGAGTAGCGCCAGCGCCACAGGGAGGCTAGACGCTGCCATCCATAGTCGCTGGCCAGACTCGTGAAATCCACATAGTAACCGGAGGGGATGCGCTCTTTGATCGCCCCTCCCTCTACCAGAGCGCTGCCGCCTTGCTCGCGGGCGTGCAGATCCCACACGCCTTCGCGCAGGGGCTCGCCCATGCTCCCATCCTGCTCGGCGGCGCGGATGAAAACACGCCAGTAGGTGGCGCTACCGATGTCCTCTCGTACCAGCTCGATCTGCGGTGTGTCTGCATCGTATGGACGCTGATCCAGCCCGATTGCCCTGCCGCAGACGTGCCAGTTCATGCGCGAGTGGCCTGAGGGCGGCGTGTACGTCATCGGCAGCCACGCGCTTTCCAGGCTGCCCAAATAATCCCACCCCGTCTCTTGGATGACGCGTTGGCGCAGCGCGCCAAAGCTGTCGTTCACCCGATTGGAGACCAGGAACGTCTCTTGTGCTTCATTTTCCTCTGCTACGACTGTTACTGCTGTCTCTTCTTCGCCCTCTTCATCTTCCTCACCTTCCTCTACCACCACCTTTTTCTCGAAGGTGCTGTCGCTGATGTCCTGGAGGGGGACAAGCCGGTAAGGTGGCCCGGAATCCGGCGGCGGCTGCACTACCTCTATGTAGAGGGAGGGAGAATCCGCCGGTACGGCTTCTTGAGCACGGGCGATGACGCGCGGGGAGAGTGCCAAATCGGCCCACGCCAGGTCGTCCATGCGCCCGTCGATGCTGTACACTTCCTGGGAAATCGCCCAGCCGGTCATGCCGGCGGCGATGATGTGGCTGCGCCCTTCCCGATCGTGGGCGATATAGATCAGGCTCTGGCCATCGGGCGCCCAGGCAGGGGAAGCGCCGGCGCCGAACAGCTCGGTTTGCGCCTGACCGACCTCCATCGCGTCCCAATCGAAGGTGGTGATCTGTATGGAGGGGTTGCCGCGTGGCCCGCTGACGTAGGCCAGTTGCGTGCCGTCGGGCGACCAATTGGCATAGTCCTCGTCTACGTCAGGGCTGTTGGTGACGGCGATGGTCTCGCTCGTCTCGATGAGGTGCAGGTAAATGTCTTTGCTGCCATCGCGGAAGGAGGTGAAAGCAATAGCCCGGCTATCGGGTGACCAGGATGGCTCGTAATCGGGAGCGTGGCTGGTGGTGATGAGCCGCATCTCACCTCCGGAGGTACTCATGATGTAGATGTCGAGGTTGCCCCGCCGGTCTGATTCGAAGGCGATATATTTGCCGTCGGGCGACCAACTGGGGTTGCCGTCAAAACCGGGGGCTTGGGTCAGGCGGATCAGCGCGCCGCTGACCAGATCGAGAAGGTAGCTGTCCCAGTTGTCGCTGCGGTTCGAGGTGAAGGCGACGTATTGACCATCAGGGGACCAGGCCGGATCCCGGTCGTCCGCCAGATCGTGAGTCAGTTGTACCAGTTGCCGATCGGCGTGGTTGATGGCATAGATATCGGTGTTGCTGCTGCGGCGCAGGGTGAAAGCGATAGCGCCGCCACTGCCAAAGGGTGTGGGTACGAGCGTGGGGGTAGGGGGAGGGTTGGGCGTTGGCGTGACGACGACGATCTCGGGCGAGCTCTTGATCGGCGGCGCCGTGGTCGCCCGGTAGAGCGCGTACCCCAAAAGTCCCAGGATAGCCGCGTTGCCCACGATCAGCAGGACGAGCATCTGCAGCCCGCGTGGCTGTATCGTGACTGGCTTGCAGACCTCGTTGGGCTTGACCAACCAGCGTCGGGCAAAGACGAGGCGCTTCCAAAGCCAGACGAAAGGGCTGGTAAGTAGTCGGAGGATGTTTCTTGCACGGTCGCGCAAGCGACCCTGTTGCTCCTCTGTCGGCTCTGGCTCGAGTTCGCCCAACTCCTCGAGTTCTTCGAGCTGCCCTGCTCTCAGCACGTTGTCGGCCATCGAAGTCAAGTATACGACGCCTCGCTTGCTTGTCAAGCCGCTTGCTTGTCAAGCCGCTTGCTTGTCAAGCCGATGGCGATGGGCTATACTTGGACGGCATAGCGGAGGATCGAACATGAATCGCGTATTTGTGGTATCCGATGGTACGGGTGAGACGGCCGAGCGGGTCCTGAAAGCGGCGCTGGCGCAATTCGAGGGAGCGGCGGTCAAGATCGAGCGCCGGTCGGAGGTGCGCACCGAGGAGCAGGTGCGCCAGGTCGTGCATGAGGCCGCTCAAGCCGGCGGCTTTGTCGTCCATACGTTGGTCTCTGACGAGTTGCGCGACGAGATGGTGCGCGAGGGACGGCTGCAGAACGTCGAGACCATCGACCTGATGGGGCCGCTGCTGGCGCGACTTTCTCAGAAGTTTGCCGTCTCCCCATCCGAAAAGCCCGGTCTCTTTCGTCAATTGAACGAGGAGTACTTTCGGCGCATCGAGACGATGGAGTTTGCCTTCCATCACGACGATGGGCGGCGGGCCCACGAGCTCTCTCAGGCCGAGATCGTGCTGGTGGGCGTTTCACGCACGTTCAAGACCCCGCTGAGCATCTATCTGGCGTTCCGGGGCTGGTTCGTCGCCAACGTGCCCATCGTGCCGGGGATCGCTCCGCCGCCGGAGCTATTTGCGCTGCCGCCAGGCCGCGTGATCGGACTTACGATTGACCCGGTGAGGCTGGCGGAACTGCGGCGCGTGCGGGAGCAGCGTTTGGGCGGGGCTACGGGCGACTATGCTGATCTCGAATCCGTGCGCCGCGAGGTGGCATACGCGCTGCACCTCTTTCGCGAGCAGCGATGGCCCGTCGTCGAGGTGACCGACAAGCCCATTGAGGAAAGCGCCTCCGAGATTCTGGCGCTGGTGAGGAAATAGATCAATGCCCAAAGTGACTCCCGTGCGAAAACAGTATCTGCAGATCAAGGCCCAGCACCGGGATGCGATCGTCTTTTTCCGGCTGGGTGACTTTTACGAGACTTTTGACGAGGACGCCGAGATCGCCGCGCGCGAGCTGGACCTTGTCCTGACCTCGCGCCCGGTGGCCAAGAACCAGCGCGTGCCGATGGCGGGCGTGCCCCACCACGCCGTCGAGGGCTACGTCGCCCGCCTGATCGAGAAGGGCTACCGCGTGGCCATCGCTGAACAGGTGGGCGAGGTCACCGGCAAGGGGCTGGTGGCCCGCGAGGTGACGCGCGTGGTGACGCCCGGCACTGTCATCGAGCCGGCGCTGCTGGACGAGAAGCGGCCCAACTACCTGGCGGCGGTCGTGGTCGAAGAAGGGCGCGCCGGCCTGGCCTACACCGACATCACCACCGGCGAGTTCGCCACGGCCCAATTGGACGCAGACGCGGTGGCGCAGGAATTGGCGCGCCTACAGCCTCGTGAGTGTCTGATCCCCAAGGGGCAGGAAGCAGGGGGCAAGAAGCAAGAAACAGGTCGAGAATCTCCAATCTCCAATCTCCAATCCCTGGGCGCACACATCACGCCGCTTCAATCCTACCGCTTCGAACTCGGCGCTGCTCGCCAGGTACTCCTGGATCACTTTGAAGTGGCCACGCTTGATGGCTTTGGCTGCGCGGGCAAGCCGCTGGCCATCCGGGCCGCCGGTGCCGTGCTCCACTACCTGCGCGAGACGCAGAAGGGGGCGCTGGCGCAGGTGGTCAGCCTCAGCACCTACACCACCGAGCGCTTTATGGTCCTCGACGCGGCCACGCGTCGCAATCTCGAGCTGGTCGAAACGATCCGTGAGCGCGCGAACGCAGGGCGTTCGAAGACTCGCGGTTCGCTCCTGGGCGTACTCGACCTGACGCTAACGCCGATGGGCGGGCGGTTGCTGCGGTCACGCCTGGCTCAGCCCTTGCTCGACCGGGGGGCGCTGGAGGCGCGCCTGGACGAGGTGCAGGCGTTCTACGACGACACCATCCTCCGTGGCCGCGTGCGCGAGATTCTCAAGGGGCTGCCCGATCTGGAGCGGCTGACCAATCGCGCTGTGGCAGGTATTGCGACGCCGCGTGACCTGGTGGGCATCAGGCGGGCACTGGAGGCTGCGCCGGAGTTGATAGAGGTGTTGAGACAAGGGGACAAGGAGACGAAGAGAGAAGGGGATGAAGCGACAATCATCCAATCTCCAATCTCCAATCTCCAATCCCTCGACCCCTGCGAGGACGTCGCTTCACTTATCGCCTCCGCCATCGCCGACGAACCCTCGGCCAGCGTCTCTGCCGGGGACGTCATCCGGAGCGGTTTCTCCGATGAGCTCGATGCCATTCTCACGGCGGCGCGGGACGCCAAGGCGTACATCGCCAACCTGGAGAAGGAGGAGCGCGAGCACACCGGTATCAAGAGCCTCAAGGTGGGTTACAATAAGGTGTTTGGCTATTACATCGAGGTCACCAAGGCGAACGTCGCTGCCGTGCCCGAATCGTACATCCGCAAGCAGACGCTGGTCAACGCCGAGCGCTACATCACGCCGGAGCTGAAGGAGTACGAGGCGCTGATCCTCAACGCCGAGGAGCGGCAGGTCGAGGTCGAGACGCGGCTGTTCAAGGAGATTTGCGGGCGGGTGGCGGCGCGGGGTGGTGCGCTGCTCAAGACCGCGCGGGCGCTGGCAAGGCTGGACGTGGCGTCGGCGCTGGCCGAGGTGGCCATCCGCAACCGCTACGTGCGGCCCGAGCTGGCTGAAGACGACGTGCTGGAGATCGTCGATGGGCGGCACCCCGTCGTCGAAAAGGCGCTGTGCGACGAACCCTTCACCCCCAACGACCTGCACCTCAACGGCGACGAGCGCATCCTGGTCATCACCGGTCCGAACATGGCCGGCAAGTCGGTCTACCTGCGGCAGAACGCCTTGATCGTGCTGATGGCGCAGATGGGCAGCTTTGTGCCTGCCGACAGCGCGCGCATTGGCATTGTCGACCGTATCTTTACCCGCATCGGCGCGCAGGACGAGGTTGCCGCGGGCCAGTCGACGTTCATGGTCGAGATGGTCGAGGCGGCCAACATCCTCAACCACGCCACGCCGCGCAGCCTGCTCATCCTCGACGAGATCGGACGCGGCACCAGCACCTACGATGGGCTATCCATTGCCTGGGCCATGGTCGAGTACCTGCACAATCATCCCCAGCGGCGGTCGCGCACGCTGTTTGCCACCCACTACCACGAACTGACCGAGCTGGCCGACCGACTGCCAACGGTGCGTAATTACAGCCTGGGGGTAATTGAGGAGGGAGATCACGTCGTCTTCTTGCACAAGGTCGAGCCCGGTGGGGCCGACCGCTCCTACGGCATCCACGTGGCGCAGATGGCGGGCGTGCCCAAGCCCGTCATCCACCGGGCGGAGGAGATGCTGGAGCAGTTGGAGAGCGGCGCGTTCCGCCCCGGCACCCCTGCACCGGAGCCGCGCCAGCCGGCGCTTTTCGCCACCGAGCACCCGGCGGTGGAGGAATTGTGCGCGTTGGACGTCTCGCAGATGACGCCGCTGGATGCGATCAACACGCTGTACGAGTTGCAGCGCAAGGCGCGGGAGGAATGAATTGCTCCAAGGGGACGACAGTCCCCGTCTTGGCGATTTGAGTCGTGGCTGATGCGGACTATCGTCCGCTTGGAGCGTTCGGTGGAAAGGGGGAGTAACGCTGACCAACTGGCGTCCAGACTTTGATCCGTCCCATCTGTACTTTGTGACGACCACCGCTGTCGACCACGCCCACATCTTTCGGCGGGACGTAGTCAAGCGCATCCTCGTCGACGGTCTGTATCACCTGCACGTTGTGGACGGCATAGATCTGTATGCCTTCGTCGTTATGCCCAACCACGTTCACTTCATCGTTCGCTGCCGGGAGGATGATCCGCTGAAGGACGTGATCCGGGATTTCAAGGCCAACACGGCGCGCCTCGTTGTGCGCCAGTATCAAGTTGAGGGCAACGAACAGGCGCTCGATTTTCTGGCCGCTGCCGTGAAGCGCCCGCAGAAGCAGCACTTCAAAGTGTGGGAGGATGGGTATCTTGCCAAGGATGTGTTCTCGCTAGACTTTTTGCGGCAAAAGATGGCGTACATCCACAACAACCCAATTCAGCCGCAGTGGCAGTTGGTTGACCAAGCAGAGGAGTACGTCTGGTCGAGCACACGATTCTACTTGTTGGAAGAGCCGGCGCTGATCCCGTTGAGTGATGCGCGGGAGCTGTTAGCATGAGTGCTCTCGATGGACGACAGTCCATCGAAGCTGGCGCGGACTGTCGTCCGCTTCGAGCGTGAATACTATATCGCCTTCGCCGCCACCTTGGCGGCCCACAGGAAGAGCAGGCCCACGGGCAGAATCAGCAGCCCGATCCCCAGCACGGGGATCAGGGCCACGCCCAGCAGCGAGAGCACCACGCCCACCAGCCCTAGCGCGATTGCCAGCACGACGATCACCAACACGAACGGCAGTTTGATCAGCCAACCCAACGCTTCACACATTTCGGGAGCTCCTTTCAATTGATCTCGCCTTCAATACGCTGGAGCCCTACCTTGGGTTGCACCCAACAATATTCTTGCCAAGCGTGCCGCGGGATGGTATAATCCGCGACGCTCGGAGAGGTAGCATAGTCCGGCCTAATGCGCGCGCCTGGAGAGCGCGTGAGCAGAAATGCTCCGAGGGTTCGAATCCCTCCCTCTCCGCCAGATTGGGGGAAAAATGACGCTAAAACGCTCATTTTTCCCCTTTCTCTCGCAAACCCTTTGCACTTTTTGCTCTCACCTAGTATAATGCCGCCCAAGCTCGATTTTCTACCGGGAGAATCGCTTGACAATGGGTATCCTTGAGAGATGGAAACAACGCGTGAAGCAACTCAAGACAGAGACCTATGCCATCTATCTGGCCTATAAGGACCCCCGGGTCCCCTGGTACGCCAAGCTACTTATCGCCTTCGTCGTCGCCCACACCTTCAGCCCTATCGACCTGATCCCCGATTTCATCCCTGTCCTCGGATACCTGGACGACCTGGTCGTGACGCCGCTGGGCATCGCGCTGGCCATCAGAATGATCCCCCCGGTCGTCCTGGCCGAGTGCCGGGAAAGATCTCAGGCAGCTATGGGACAGGACAAGCCGACAAGCCGTCTAGCTGCCGTCGTCGTCATCGCCATCTGGCTCCTCACCGCAGCCATGGTGATCGTCGTTGTGTGGCGGATTATCAGGGATTGAGCCTTATCTTTTCCGGCCTACCGAATCCGCAGCGGCGCGACGACGCCATCCTCGAACCCGCAGGCGCGGTAAAAGTCGCGGGCGGATGGGTCGCCACGGGAGGTATCGACCAAGAGGTGGGTCGCGCCGCGCCGGTCGGCGCGGCGCACCGCCGCCTCCACCAGCGCCGCGCCGATGCCCTGCCGACGGTAGGTCGGGTCCACCGCCAGGTCGCCGATTAGCGCCCGCAGGCCGGAGAGGGCGGGGACGAAGGAGAGGGCCAGGAAGCCCACCACTTTTTCCTCGACCTCCGCGACCAGCACCTCCAGCCCCAATCTCTCCCGCATGCGCTGGGCTGCGGCCTGTAGCCCCTCCGGGTTCGTGCCGGCGTTGGCGGGGATCAAGGGCAAGAGCGCCAGCACACGCGCCTCATCCTCCGGGAGAGCATCGCGGATGAGGATGCCGGGCGGTTGGCTTTGCGGCGATTGGCTCTGCACCCAGCGGGCCAGCACCTCGCGATGAGTGCGGAAGGCCACGTCCTGCGGCAATCGGTCGGGGGAAAAGATCGCCACGTCCTGGGCGTCGTCACCGGCGTGCAAGCTTCCGCCCACGGGCCGGGCGCGGTAAAAGATGATGATGCCGCTTTGCACGGGGCCTTCGGGGAAGGAATAGACGCCGAACAGTTCCTCCAGCTTGATATCGAGGCCGGTCTCCTCCTGGCACTCGCGCACCGCGGCCTGCTCGACGCTCTCGTCCTCCTCGATGAATCCGGCGGGGAGCGCCCATCGGCCCACAAAGGGCGGCTGTCCGCGTTGGATCAGCACCAGCCCGCCCTCCATTTCTACCAGCGCGCCGACGCCGGGCACGGGGTTGCGGAACAGGACAAAGTTGCAGGCGGGGCACACCTCGCGCGGCCGCCCGCCGATCTCGGCTTTTTCCATCGCCGTTCCGCAGCGGGGGCAAAAGGTCGGTTGGACTCGGAGAGTCCACTGGTGCTCGTCCATGCTCACCCGGGCAGCAATTCGGCTCTCAACTCTGGCGCGTAGGTCTCGATGATTTGGGGAGTGATGGCGTTAGTCTGGATGATGTCGGCGTAGAGCTGGGCGCTCTGGCGCGGCTTGCGAGATTTGTTCTTCAGGCTCAGGGAAAACAGCCCAAAGCGCAGCGACCAGCCTTCGGCCCACTCAAAGTTGTCCACCAGCGTCCAGTGATAGTAGCCCTTCACCGGATAGCACATCTGTATCGCGTGCCACATCTCGTGCAGGTGGGTCAGAAGATAGCGTGGCCGCTGGTCGTCGTCATCGTCCGGGATGCCATTTTCTGTGACGTAGATGGGCAGGCCCAGGCGGTCGAGGCGCTTGATGCAGCGGAATAAGCCGTGGGGATAGAACTCGCCATAGTCGCCGTCGAGCATCTCGGCATCGGGGGCGTGCAGGCGGCGGGTGTAGAGGGACTCGCGCTGCGTGCGGTCGAAGGCGACCAGCTCGCGGGTGTAGTAGTTGAGGCCGATCCAGTCAAGGGTGCCGCGCAGCCTCCAAGCCGGGCCAAAGCCCAGGGGCAACACCCAGCGGCCCTTGTCCAGCGCGGTGAGAATGGCCTGGTTGAAGGCCCTGTCCGCCACACTTGCGGCGCGCCGGTCGAGTTGCGAGTTGGGGGTGGCCGGGTCGAGGATGCGCATATTGTGGGCCAGACCAACACGAGCGCTAGGCTGAACGTCGTGGATCTCCCGGTAGGCGTCGGCGTGCGCCAGGAGCATGTGGCGCATGACGAGAAAAGCTGTCTTTTGGTCCGATTTGCCGGGTGGCCAGACGCCATCGACGTAACCCAGGTAGCCATAGACGTTGGGTTCGTTGATCGTGCACCACAGGTCGCAGTACTCGCCCAGCGCCTCGACAACGCGCCGGGCAAAGCGGGCAAAGCGGTCGACTGTCTCCGGGTTTTCCCATCCGCCCTCGTCGACCAGCCAGAGCGGGTTGGTAAAGTGGTGCAGCGTGACCATCGGCTCGATGGCGCGCGCGCGCAGGCCCTGGAGCATCTCGGCGTACCGCGCCAGGGCGGCCTCGTCGAACTCGCCGGGACGGGGCTCGATGCGCGACCACTCGACGGAGAGGCGCATGGCGTTGAGGTCCAGCTTGGCGGCGCGGTCGAAATCGGCCTCGGCGTTTCCCCACCAGTTGCACGCCTTCTTGGATTGGTGACTGTCTTGGATATGGCCCTCCTCCTGCTCCCAGGCCCACCAGTCGTTGTTGGTATTGTCGCCCTCGACCTGATGAGCGGCGGTGGCGACCCCCCACTTGAAATCGTCTGGAAAGTGGAACGTGGCTTCGGGCTGAGAAGGGCTAGCCGGTGCAGTAGCCGGGACAGCGGGAGGAATAGATTCAGGTGCGACTTGTGTGGACTCGGGTTCTTTATCTGCTGGCTTGGGAGATGGTTCCTCCTCGATCCAGCTCATGTCCATATCCGCGAACGGATCGTGACCTATTTTTTTGCCGGACGAACGTCGTTTCTTAGCCATCGTGGAGAACCCTTTCTACCAGATGCGCATAGTCGGTTGCCCCGGTGCTGCGGGGGGAGTGCTCGTAGATGCTCATGTGGTGGCTGGGAGACTCGGATATCTTGACGCTGGAGCGGATTGGATCGGTCACTCGGTCGGCAAAGTATCGCTTCAAGATCTCGACGATCTCCCGATCCTGTTGCACTCGATCGGAGTAAAAGGTAGGCACGATCAAGTAGAGCTGGACGCGACTCTCTGACATCTGCCGGAAGGTCTTGAGCGTCTCGACCACCTGTCGCAGCCCCATCAGTCCCAAGTAGTTGACAGAGACCGGTACAATGAGTTCGCGGATATACAGCAGACCGCTTTCACTCAGCAGGCTGACCGAGGGTGAAAAGTCGAGCAAGATATAGTCGTACTCGTTGTCGAGACTGCGCATCTTGTTGCCCAGTGTGCGGCGGATGATCCGTTCGTCGCCGATGCGCCACAGCTTGCCCTCAGCGCGCAGCAGGCTGCGGTCGCTGGCGATGAGGTCGAGGTTTTTGCGGGCCTGAACGACGCAAGCCTGCGGCCTCACCTGGCCCAACAGGAGTTGGGAGAGAGAGTAGGTATAGTTCACCCCCAGGTGCGTCGCCAGGCTTCCCTGGGCGTCCAGATCGACGCACAGGACGTGCTCACCGTGCAAGGCCAGGCCGGTGGCCAGGTTCACCACCGTGGTCGTCTTGCCCGTGCCGCCTTTGTAATTCAGGACGCCGATGACCCTGCTCATCTCACGCTTTCCTGTTCTTGCCGAGTAGGTGTTGTATGCCTCATGGGAAGAGCCGCCGCGCCTTGATCTCTGCCACGGCGTCGTCGCGGAAGCGGTATAGCTTGGCGGGACGGCCTTCGCCGGTACGGTACTCGCCCGTCTCCTCGATCACGTCGGCGCTGAGGATCTTGCGGCGAAAGTTGCGTTTGTCCAGCCCTTCCCCCAGGATGATCTCGTAGGCGGACTGGATCTCGCTGAGGGTAAAGGTCTCGGGCAGTAGCTCAAAGCCCACGGCGGTATACTCCAGCTTGTAGCGCAGCCGTTGGAGGGCGTACGAGAGAATGTCGGCGTGATCGAAGGCGAGT
The DNA here is from genome assembly GCA_964551295.1 of uncultured Anaerolineales bacterium. Taxonomy (GTDB): domain Bacteria; phylum Chloroflexota; class Anaerolineae; order B4-G1; family B4-G1; genus JAFGED01. The sequence continues at coordinate 25,720 of CAZKDJ010000003.1, forward strand.
GGGGGTAGGTCGTATACCGACCACCAGCGGGCGTCGGAGGCGTCGTGGCCGGCGTGAGGCTGCACGGCGTCGGTGGGCACCAGGGCAAAGTAGGCCACGGTGATCACGCGCCCGCGCGGATCGCGACCGACGTCTCCAAAGGTGTAAAGCTGCTCCAGATAGACGTCGCGGACGCCGGTCTCTTCCTCTAGTTCGCGCATCGCTGCGCCCTCGAGCGATTCGGCTATGCGGACGAAACCGCCGGGGATGGCCCACATGTTCTCGAACGGGGGGTGCCCGCGCTGGATGAGGAGTACCTGCAGATCGCCGCCATTCAGCGTAAAGATGATTACGTCTACAGTCACAGACGGGCGCGGATAGTCTTCCAACGGCATAGGGTTTTCTCCAGTTGGTGTCATTCGCACACAAATTATAGTGGTATTGTGGGATGCTGTCAATGGTGAACTAGGAGTGCATAGGGAAGACTACAAGTTGTCATAAACTGCGTTCATCTTCAACGACGAAAATGTAGGGTGGATTGGCAATCCGCCTTACCGCCGCCATTTATTTTGGTAGCAAGCGAGGCCGAGAACCAGGGCCGCAGACATTCGAGTTGCGCGTCATTGGGTTCTCCTATCGACAAAGACGGGGATATGGGCGGTGAAGGTGCTCCCTCTGTCTACCTCGCTCTCCACAGTCACGCGCCCGCCATATGCCTCGACGATTTCCCTGACCAGCGCCAGTCCCAGTCCCACACCGCCATGTCGCCGCCGGGCGGAGCCGTCCACCTGATAGAAACGATCAAAGATGCGCTCTAGCTTGTCTACCGGGATGCCGATACCGGTGTCGCTCACCGCTAGAGCGACCGTTTCGCCGTCCCGGCGCAGGCTAACGGTGATCGTCCCTCCGGCGGGTGTGAACTTGACTGCGTTGCCAATTAGGTTGTCCAGCACCCGTCGCATGTAGGTGGGATCGCCGCTCACAGGGGGCAGGTCGAGCTCGATCTCTGCTTCCAGAGCCAGTTCGGCCTGCTCGACCTCTACCTGAAAGTCCTCCACGGCGTTCTGAGCCATCTCATCCAACGGTATGGGCTGTGCTTCGGGAGGGCTGACCTCAGCTTCCAGGATGAGCGTGATATCCTTGACCAAATCGCTCAACATGCGGGCGCGGCGGGCGATGATGGCCACCGGTTTCTTTTGATCGGCTGGGACCTCGCCTATCTCGCCTGCGTCCAGCATCTCGGCGTATCCACGAATGAGTGCCAGCGGCGAGCGAAGTTCGTGGGATACATTCTGGATAAAGGCGTCCTTGAGGTGATCCATCTCTTCTAGTTGGGTAAAGGCCGCCGCAAGCTCTTCAGCGCGCTGTCGGGTCTCTCTGAAGAGGTGCGCGTTCTCCAGTACCAGCCCCAATTGGCGAGCCACCGCTTCCAGAAGGCGAGATTCGTCGGCTTGCCAGGTGCGGTTTTCGCGGCAGCTACCAAAGCCCAACGCACCGTAGAATCGCCCACTGCTCTGCACCGGTATAAAAAGCACCAACTTTGTCGCCAGCGAGTCATAAAATTCACGCGTGGCTTCCAAGCGGGGATCCGTAGCTACATCGGAGACAGCGAAGGATTGGTTATCCAAAAGTGCAGCCAGCTCGGGTGGTGCGACGTCAAAGGAGCCGTTCAAGGCAATGACCGACCCGACGCCCGGCGCGATCCATTCGTGGGTGATCTCCCACGTGTGAGCGCTTGGGTCGATAGAGATGAAGGCGATACGATCGGCTTGTATCAGTTGGTGTAGGCCCTCCAGAGCGCTTTCGACTGGCGCGTCTGTGTCAAGCGCCGTGCCCGGTCTTAGGGCGATGCTGTTGAGAAGCGTCAGTTCCTGTACGCGGCGTTGGGTCTCCTGGTAGAGTCGAGCATTGCGCAGGCCAATGGCCACTGTGCTGGCTACCGCTTCCAACAACGATCGGTCTTCTTGGTCAAAGTCGGCCAGCCGCTCGCTCTCGAGGATTATCGTTCCAACGACTGCGTCTTCCTCAAGAATGGGCACACACAGTGCTGATTGAGCCGGAATCTCGGTCGGGTTGACGAAATAGGGATCGATGCTCACGTCGGGCGCGAGATGCGGCTCGCCTGTTCTGGCGACGTAGCCTGCGATTCCCTGATCGATTTTCAGGCGATAGAGGCCGGGCACTGCTTTTTCGTTGAGCGCGATCGTCTCACTGCTGCGACCGCGCAGGATCAGCGTTTGCCCCTTGTCATCCAATGTAAACAGCCCGACCCGCGGGTAGTTATAATGGCGGAAAATGCTCTCGGCTACGGCCTGCAGCAGGGCGTCGGCGTCGAACGTTGTGGCAGCGATGCGTGCCACGTCCACCAGCAGGGCCAATCTCTGAGACTGTTGTTGTTCGGCCTGAAACAGCCGGGCATTTTCGAGGGCGATGGCTACCTGGTTGGCAAAGGCGGCCAGCAGAAACAACTGTCCGCCGAAAGCGTTGGTACGCAGGCTGTGCAGGTAAAGCACGCCCAACAGGCGATCTTTGACCATCAGGGGCAGGCCGGCGATTGATTTAATGTTAGCTTGCACGAGAAGGGGGTTGGCTTTGGGCGGCGCCCCTTCTCCGAGGGAGGGGTATACTGTGCCATCCGCGTCAATCTCGTCGATGATCACCGCCCGGCGCAAGCGAACGATCCAACTGGTGAAGCCATCGTCCCGGATGCGGTACTCGAGTGCTTGCACACCCGGCAAGTCCTCGGCGCTTTGACTCGTTTGCCCGGTTTCGTCCACCAACACGACGCCGGTGTAGTCTGTGTCCACGACCTCGTTGGCCAGAGAGACGATCTCGGCCAGTACTTGGTCGGGTTCCAAGGAGGCCGTCACGGCCTGGGAGGCTTGGCTCAAGGCGGCCAGTTGCTCAAGCCTGTGTTTCAAGGCTTTCTCTACCCGCTCTCGCTCGGTCTCGACCTGCTTGCGCTCGGAGATTTCTTGCTCCAGCTCCGCGGTGCGCTCCTTGACCTGCATCTCTACTTCAGTGTACGCTTTTTCCAGCGCAGTGTCTGCCTCTGCCTGCGCCTCCAGGAGCAACACGTTCTGCAAGGCACTGCTGATTTGCGCCTGCAACACGTCACAGGCTTCTTCCTGCGACGGCTTTGCTTCGAACAGGGCAAACCCTAGCTGGTGGTCGTGAAGATACAGTGGTTCGAGCACCAGGCAGTGACGTTGCTCTGAAGAAAGCAGGCCATCGGGTATCAATTGGCAAGAGGAGAAAAGCCGTCCTCCGGGCTCAAGATCGACGCGCTTTCCTCCATCGAGTGCCAGGACCAATCTGGATTGGTCGAGGGGCTTTTCTGGATTCTCGAACAATGAAATGTAGCAGTTCAGGATGCCCGTCTTGGGTATTTCCCGCGTGGCCACGTCCAAAAGCTCGGCCAAGTCAAAATCGGTGGCCAGCGCAAAGTCGAGTCTTTGTAGTTCCCGAGCTCGCCTGGCTGCCAGGACAGCCCGGTGCCTCTCCTGTCGGCGGGCGATGTCGCCGACGAGCAGCCGTGCCTGGTTCAAGATGGCTTCGGCAAGGGACGCGCCATCACAATCTAGATGGGGCAGCGTGTGGCGACGCAGTAACGAGAGGACGTCCTGCCAAGCGAACACGTCAGCATCGGATGTCACTGCTTGACGTAGGATATCCTCCAGGGTGGTGAGGAAGGTGTCACTTTCCTCCTTCTCCACTTGGGTGGTGAATGCGTCCAATAGCCGCTTTGCCCATTCACCGTCGGCAGGCGCGTCGATGGAGTGGGTCAATGCGGGCAGGATACTCTCCCGTTGTGTGGAAAGGGAGTCCTGCCCATCGCTTTTCTCTGGCGAATGATGCAATACCGGAGCGGCAGCGGCTCGTATCGTAACTGCTAATGGGCAGCCGCACGACTGACGTACAATGAGGTCCAGCGGCAGGACTGTGCACTCTGGTACGTCGCGACCGTCGATCCGCGCCAGAAGCATCTCGGTGGCCTTGACGCCTAGCTTGTAGAACGGGTTCTGTACGGTTGTTAGAGCTGGTATCGTGTACTTGGATGTGTCTATGTCATCAAAACCGACAAGGGCCACGTCATCCGGCACGCGTATTCCTCGCGCCTGCAACACCTCCAGCGCGCCGAGAGCCATAGAGTCATTGGCCGCTACTAGTGCCTCAAATCCCTTTCCTGGCAGTAGCTTGCGCTGATCGAGCAGCAAACGAACAGCTTCTGCCCCGACGTGAGGGGTAAAGTCGCCAGCTACGACGAGGTTCGGGTCAAAGGGAATGTCGTATTCACTTAGGACTTGGGTGTAGGCGTGGTATCGTTGTTCCGCTTCCTGGTGAGTTTCAGGCCCGCGAATGAAGGCGACGCGCCGGTAACCGTGGGTTTCGATCAGGTGAACGAGGGCACTGCGCATACCCTGCACGTTGTCCAGCAGGATACTGGGAATACCGGGCAGAGCCCGCGCGATACTGACCAGCGGAATCGGGCTGTACTTTTGGTAGAGCGCTTTGAATTCTTGGGGAGAGATGTGGGCGGCTAACGCCTCGCTTCTCAAAATCAACCCATCGAGCTTTTCTGCAGTGATAAGATCGAAAATAACGTTGTGCTGTCTGAACTGGTGCGGGGCGCGTAGCTGGCCTGTTGGGAAGCAGATCAAATTGACATCATGCTTGCAGGCGGTATCATAGATCCCGGGCCACGTGGTTCGATGGCCCGGCCCGATCCAGTGAGTCAGGTAGCCGATGTTCAAACGCTTTTGCGTCTTTTTTCGCCTAGCTCTACTCATCTGATTCGCATCTCCAGCCACCGTCTGGATCGTATTATAATCCAACATTGGAGAATTGCCCAAAGACCCAGATTCTTGCCAACGCAGTTTTTCCGGGTACAATAGGGCCGCGTTCAAAACCAAGTTCGCAGTTTATGGGCCGAATTGCTTCGGTTATACAATTGAACATGCCAGTTATTGAACGCTTCTCAAACCTGCGACCATACAATGAAAGGAATCTTCAATGAGCGCTGAACTCGATCAACTGTGTGTCAATACAATCCGCACGCTGGCGATGGACGGTGTGCAAAAGGCCAAATCCGGCCACCCCGGCATGCCGATGGGCATGGCGGATGCAGCCTACGTGTTGTGGACGCGTTTCCTCAAGCATAATCCGGCCAACCCCGATTGGCCCAACCGCGACCGGTTCGTCCTTTCGGCCGGTCACGGGTCGATGTTGCTCTACAGCTTGTTGCACCTCATCGGCTACGACCTGCCGCTGGAGGAGCTAAAGAGCTTTCGCCAATGGGGCAGCCTTACCCCCGGTCATCCGGAGTACGACTTGGCTCACGGTGTGGAGACCACCACCGGACCGTTAGGCCAGGGTTTCGCCACCGGCGTTGGCATGGCCATCGCCCAGGCGTTTCTGGCCGCTACCTTCAACAAGCCCGACGTGGCCATCTTTGATCACTTTGTCTATGCTATCTGCTCCGATGGCGACCTGATGGAGGGGGTGAGCCACGAGGCGGCCAGTTTGGCCGGTCACCTGGGGTTGGGCAAGATCATCTATCTCTACGACGACAACGAGATCTCTATCGAGGGCTCGACTGATCTCACCTTCACCGAGGATGTCCCCGCCCGCTTCCGCGCCTATGGCTGGCACGTGCAGGAGGTGGACGGGCACGACCGGGATCAGATCGACGCGGCCATCCGCGTCGCGCAATTGGAGACGGAGCGACCCTCGCTCATCGTCTGCCACACCCACATCGGTTACGGCAGCCCCAACAAGCAGGATACGGCGGCCTCTCACGGCGCGCCGTTGGGGGAGGAGGAGGTGCAGTTGACCAAGGAGGAATTGGACTGGTCGTACAAGCGGCCTTTCACGGTGCCCAAGCAGGCACTAGAGGTGTTCCGCCAGGCCGTCGATGCGGGCAAGCAGGCGCAGGCCGAGTGGGACAAGACCTTCGAGCAGTACGAGAAGGCGTATCCCGAGGAGGCGGCGCTCCTGGAGGCGCTATGGGCGGGCGATCTGCCCGAGGGCTGGACAGACGCACTGCCCACCTTCACCCCCGACGATGGGCCGTTGGCGACGCGCAAGGCCTCCGGCGCAGTGCTGAACGCCATCGCCTCCAAACTGCCCACGCTCATCGGCGGCTCGGCCGACCTGGCCCCCTCCACCAACACGCTGCTCAAGGGGTACGGCGATTTCCAGAAAGAGACTCCCGCCGGGCGCAACCTGCGCTTTGGCGTGCGCGAGCATGCGATGGGATCGATTCTCAACGGGATGGCGCTATATGGCGGACTGCTGCCTTACGGCGCCACCTTTTTCGTCTTTTCCGATTACATGCGTCCGGCGGTGCGGTTGGCGGCGCTGATGGAGCAGCCCGTCATCTACGTCTGGACGCACGACTCGGTGTGGATCGGGGAGGACGGCCCCACTCACCAGCCGATCGAGCACCTGGCGGCGGTGCGCGCGATCCCCAACCTGGTCGTCATCCGCCCAGCCGACGCCAACGAGACCGCCGCCGCCTGGCGCGTGGCTCTGGAGCGGCGCGAAGGCCCGACGGCGCTGGTCCTCACGCGCCAGAGCCTGCCGATTTTCGTCGAGACCAAGCGCAACTATGCCGACACGGTCGCCCGTGGCGCGTACGTGCTGGTCGATAGCTCCGGCGTCCCCAGCTTGATCCTCATCGCCACCGGCTCCGAGGTGAGCGTGGCGTTGGGCGCGCGCGACCTGCTGGCCGAGAAGGGCATCGCGGTACGCGTGGTCAGCATGCCCAGTTGGGAGCTGTTCGAGGCGCAGTCCGACGAGTACAAAGCGTCGGTGCTACCGCCGCAGGTGACGGCGCGGCTGGCCATCGAGGCCGGCGTGTCGCTGGGCTGGCACAAGTACGTCGGCCCCGAGGGCGACGTGATGTGCCTGGATCACTTTGGCGCTTCGGCTCCCTACAAGGTGCTGATGGAAGAGTGGGGCTTTACACCCGAGGCGGTGGCCAAGCGCGCGCTAAAGCTGCTAGAGTAACGCGTCGCTTCGCGGAACCCCGGGCCGCTCGGCGGCGTCTATAGGGCAGTACAGATTCGCAGGAGGTGTCCCGTGTCCCCTACCAGGCGAGAGTTCATCAAGCGTGTGGGTATTGCCCTGGGTTCGCTGATGGCGGCCCGTTGTGCCTGCGTTACCTTGATCGAAGGCGGCAGTGGCCTGGGCGGCACGCCCCGCGAACGACTGCGCAGGAGCTGGCAGCGTTTTGGCTGGCTGGAGGAACAGGCCAGCGACTGGAGCGACTATGAGAAAGGGGCTCGGGCGCTCGAACAGCTCAGAGCCGAGCATCGCGCTGCCCTCGACGAGTTGGTGGCCGCCGGCGAACTGGAGGCGGACGTGGCTGACTATGTGCAGGTCGCCTTTGACGAGGCGGCCTTTCACGTCTGGCGGGCCAACTGTGGCATGACGTGCTACGAGGCCGTGGCGAGGCCGGAATATACGCCGTATGCCAGCGGCCAACTGGTGCAGCAGGCCGAACTCCTGGCCGGCCTGGCCGACGACGCCACGGTCGATCGGGAGACGGTGGCGCGGGCCCAGGCCGCCGTCGAGCGGGATGTCGCGTTCCTAGGCCTTTTTGACGAGGAAGAACAGGCGCTGTACGACGCGTTGATCGAGGCCGCCGGCGACAGCTACGATTATCCTCCTTTGGATGAGGTCGATCTGGAGATCACCTCCGGGGCAACCGAGGCGGCGCGGTTTTTGGTGGAGCTTTTGTTGGAAGAGTAAGAGTGACCAGCTCCCGTCCTCGCCTGCAAACCCTCATCTTTGAAGTCACCCAGCGCTGCAACCACGCCTGCCTACACTGCTACAACGTGTGGCACGGGCCGGAGCGGCTGGGGAATGGCGATTCTGCGGCCCAGTCGCGCGAGGCTGAAGGCCTCGCGCTGAAAGGGCAAAGCCCTAGCGGGCTGTCAATAACAAGGCCCAAGCCTGCTGCAGCAGGCTTGGATTCCATCGCCGGGCGAAGCGGCGACCACGCCAACGTCTACCCCCGTGGCGAACTCGACACCGCCCAAACTCTGGCCCTACTGAGCAAGGCACTCGATGAGGTCGACTGCAACCACGTCACCCTCACCGGCGGCGAGCCGCTGCTCCGCGAGGACCTGGGCCAGATCCTCGACCTGCTGCGCGAACGCGGCGTGCGCGTTACCCTGATCAGCAACGGGCGCTTGCTCGATGAGCCTACCGTGGTCGAGCTGCTCGATCAGGGGGTGGGGCTGTTTGAGCTGCCACTGTTGGGCCGCCGCCGCGAGGTGCACGACCGCCTCTCTGGCGCTCCCGGCGCTTTCGACGCCACCTTGGCGGCGATGGCCCACATCCGCACTCACTGGGGGCGGTTCGTGGCCGTTTTCGTCGCCACGCGGCTGAACCTGGACGACCTGTACGAGACGATCAAGCTGGCCTTTGCCTTTGGCTCGCGGGGGATGATGCTCAACCGCTTCAACCCCGGCGGGCGCGGGCAGGCGCACCTCAGGGAGCTATTGCCCTCGGCCGACGAGATGAACGCAGCGCTAGAGATCGCCAACGCGGCCTCGGAGGAGTTCGACTTTCCCATCTCCTGCTCCATCGCCATGCCGCCCTGTCTGACCAATCACCGCAAATACCCCAATCTCAACTTTGGCTTCTGTGCCGCCGGCACTGAGCGCGCCTACTACACCCTCGATCCCCTAGGCAAAGTGCGCCCCTGCAACCACACGCCCACGGTGCTGGGCAATCTGCTGGAGGAGCCTTTCACCGATATCATTGCTCCCGAGCGGCTGGCCCCCTTTGTCGAGGCCGTGCCAGCGTTCTGTGAGCCCTGCGTTTTACGCGATACCTGCCAGGGTGGGTGCAAGGCCGCCGCCGAGGTCTGTTATGGCTCGCTGACTGCGGAGGAGCCGTTTCTGCATTGTAACCTTGCCCAGGCCAAGCCGTTGGCTCGGTGGGATTAGGTCGCGTTCAGGGCGTGCAGGTCAGCCTGCGGGGGCGGGCGAAACCAACCCGAGTCATGTTGCTGGTGGCATCCACGGCGGTATGCGCTTGGCGAGGCCCCGGTGTGTTTCCGAAACGTCCGCCTGAAATGAGAATCGTCGTTGAAGCCAACACGCTGTCGAACCTCGGTGATGGGCAGCCCCGTGTCTCGCAGCATCGCGGCGGCCAAATTGACGCGGAGCTGGATCAGGTAGGCGATGACGGGCATGCCGGTGACCTTGTGGAACCGCTCTGACAACGTGGTGCGGTTGGTGTGAAATTCCCTGGTCAGCTTGGCAATCGTGATCTTTTCCTGATAATGCGTGTGCAAGTACAAGATGATGGGATCGACCTCGTCGTCAGGAGCGCGCAGGGAGATGGAAGGGACGTTTTTGCTCGACCATATCGGGCGTATACTGGAAGCGGCTCAATAACAGCAGTAATTCCAGCAGATAAGACACGCTGCGGCACGACCAGTGCACGTCTTCCTGCTGGGTGATCTGGTGACTGATGGCGTTGAGCAGCGACGATATGCGCAGGTGGACGGCGGGGCCGATGCTGAGATATCCATCATACGCTGTGTCCCGTCTCAGGAACGGTCGCAGCCAGTACAGGTCCCGCTGCCTCATGGGCGGAAGGCTCTTGATAGCGCAGCGGATGTTCTCGAAGGTGAAATTGTGGTTGGCCAGGTGGGGGTGAAAGTAGAGGGATTGGGCTTGTAGCTCCATGCTCTGCTCCAGCACGGGATGCTCCCTTTCATTCAGACAAAAGATTGCGGGAGCAATAAAGGATTTGCGGCGCTCGGAGAAGCGCAAAATGCCGGTTCCCCGCTCGATCAGCACCAGGCGGAAACGGGGGCATGTGTTGAGATCGGGGTCAAAACCCTCGTGGGGATTGTGCCAGATGGGCACGCTGTAAACCGGTTTCCACTTGCTGATTGCGCTTAATTCCATCTACCCCTCCCACCTTGAGATGGCGGCCCATCAGCACAAAAACGCCATAGGCCTCGGTCAACGTCCGAGGCCTATTATATGCGCCGTCCGCAGAAGATCAAGGAGGCGGAAGATACACAAAAACAGCGCGATGGAAAACAACGCGATTGGCTATTGTGATAGTGATTGGTGAATCTCGTCCAACGTGGCCTGGGCCTGGTCGGCTGCCTGTGCGTAACTGCCCCCTCGCCAACTGGCAAACATATCTGTCAGTTTGTCACAGGCGTATTCCTCACAGTAAGCGCAGTTGGCGATTCCCCGTTCCACGTTGCAGTTGCGGACAGCGCAGTTCATAGCGCCCTGGCGCAACGTGCCATCTTTTGTCAAGCAGCCATCACACGTCCTCCCATAGTGCGGACATTCCGGGCAGGCATCGTATCCACAGTAAGCGATGTAGGCGGCCATTGTCTCCTCCTCCGTTGGTGCAGCGGTCGGCATTGTGGTAGGTGGTGCGTCTGTCGGCGTGGGCGTTGCTTGCTGGCCGGAAGAGCACGCAGCCAGCAGACCCGCTGCCGCCATCGTGAGGAACTCACGCCGGCAGATTTGGCGCGAGCGCGTACAAGATTTGTGACATCTGATCTGGTCTTTTTTCATCGTTTCCTCTCCTCATTGCATTATTGGTAGAATGTATTAAGGATTTGCTGGCCGCCCGACTTTTTCGACCAGCGAATCCAACTAGGCCACCATATCTGGATTCTCTGGCAGCGGCTTGGGTGACTTGGCCGCCTGGGTGATAAAAGATTCGACGAGCGCGGCGATCTGTCTCGGCCCTCCCCTGGCCTCGCTGGTACTGACCACGACCATGTCCAAATCCGGCATCACGTAACATTGAGACGCAGGCGATTGAGCGGCATAAGCACCAAAACTGTGAATCCACCATTGGTAGCCAAAACCCAGACCACACATGGTTTTTGTGTATCTCTCATACGATGCGGTTACCCATTTCTCAGGAACGACCTGTTGTTCGTCCCAGATGCCGCTGTTCGAATACAAGAGCCCAAACTTGGCCAGATCTCGTGGCGTCAATTGAAGTGCCGTAGACCCAGGGATGTCAGCAGAATCGGATTCCCAAACCACGTCAGAGATACCAAGTGGTCCAAAAAGATGCTCCTGGGCAAAAGACAAGATGTCTGTCCCCGTGGTTGCCTGTAGAATGGCGACTAGAAACTGCGGGTCTGGGCGAGCCCAGTGGAAAGTGCTTCCTGGATTCCCCATCAAGCGGGCATCGAGTGCCCGCTGAATCCAGTCTGTGCTACCATCCCGTGTCCTCCCCAGGCCAGAAGTATTCGTCAAAAGATGCGCCAGCGTTATCGTGTCTTTGCTCGGGTCGCCATCGGCGGGGGTTTGTTCAGGGAAAAGGTCCAGAAGGCGCTGATCCACACCAGAGACGTAGCCTTCCTCGATGGCGATGCCCATCAGCGCGGAAGTAATGCTTCTGGTCGCGCAACCGAGCCGCCACTTGGTGTTTCTCTCAGCCGGATGAAAATGCGCCTCCAGCACGATGTAATTGTTGCGGGTGACCAGGAGGCTTTGGATGCCAGGAAACATTTGGTTCTGTTCCAAGACAAACTCGAGCATGCGCACCAGCAACTCGGAATCCACCCCTTGTTCCTCTGGGGTGGAGATCCGCCATTCATCGGTGGGCCAGTACGCCGATGGCGTAGGCTGAGGTGTAACTGTCGGTTCACTGGTCGGCGTAGGGGACGGTTGTAAGCGTGAGCGACATCCCACCAACATGCTCGCCGCTAATGCCATCTTGAGGAAATCACGCCGGCAGATTTTCGCCGCACAAGGTGTATCGCAGCAGTTATTTTCCTGTCCGCAGGCTTCTTCTCCCGGGCACGAGTTAATACATCCATCGTATGCTTCTGGCATAGGTTTCTCCTTTCGATTACAAAGGTTATCTCGGTATGGAACGTCTACTCCACCAACGCCTCGGCGATGAGCCAGCCGAATCGCCGGGAGGTGTCTGTCCCAGATATTCACCCGTCAACACAACTTGGGTCGCTGCGCCCGGCGCGGTAGTAGGGAATGCTGTAGCCAATGACTCGGCAAGGGTTGGTGAAACAGTGGCGGGTGACGGCGTTGCCGTAGGGGCACACCCGGCGATCGAGAGCATCAGTGTTAGCAAAGCAAGTGTGTTCAAAGGTTTCATTTTATACTGCCCTCGCGACAGGCGATCAAAGTATTAGAATCCAACACAGTATACATTATGATGGATGGATTGTGGATAGCGAGTTGACAGGAAAACCGGGGGAATCGTCAAGCGTGCTCGAAATTTGCTGCAAAGGCGAATCTCTGTGCCCATTGCGTTCTTTGTGTCTTTGCGGTAAGATTGAGCGGATGGCAGACGAAGGTTCACTCTCCCTGACGTACACGGGTTACTACGACGACGAGTGCCGTTCGGTGCGCGGCGTCGTGCCGGTCGAAGAAGAGATCGCACTGCACGTCAACGGCCGGCCGCTCGTGCGCCTGATGTGCACGCCGGTCCTGTTGGAGGAGCTGGCGCTGGGATTCCTGTTCAGCGAAGGGCTGATCGAAGGGATGAGCGACGTAGAGGAAGTGAAGATACTGGCGCTGCGCGATGGTCGGCGCTGGCTCGACGTGTGGCTGGGCTACGAGATCGAGCCGCCCAAGCTGCGCGCCATCACCTCCGGCTGCTCCGGCGGCACGACCTTTGAGAGCGCGGGCAGCCCGGTCGAGTCCGACCTGCGCGTCACGCCGCAGCAGGTGACGCACCTGGTAGCGGAGATGTCGCGTCGCGCCGAGCTTTACCACCGGGCAGGCGGTCTCCACGTGGCGGCGCTTGCGGAAGGGGATGGCCTGATTTGTGTGGCGGAGGACATCGGTCGCCACAACGCCGTCGACAAGGTGGCAGGCCACTGCCTGCGGCAGGGCCTGCCAATGGCGGATCGCGTGCTGCTCTCCAGCGGGCGTATCAGCTCCGAGGTGGTGAACAAAACTGCGCGGATGCAGGTGCCCGTCCTCATCTCCCGCACCTCCCCGACCTCCCTCGCCGTCCAACTGGCGCGGGCATGGCACGTCACGCTGATCGGCTACACGCGGCGGCTCAGCTTTCGCGTCTACACCGACGAGTGGCGGCTCCTTGCGCCCGAGTGTTTCCCTGGGGATTAGCGCTGGCCCTGTAGGCCAGAAAATGTAGGTCACGCTATCAGTGACGGCACCCTCAGCGTCACGCTGGTAGCGTGACCTACGGGTCTTTTCAGAGTGGGGACTTGCCAGTCGCCATTCCATCGTGTAGAATGGTGGAAATCTAGGGGGAAGGAAGAGATTATAATGGACGAGCTTAAACGACGCATCCTGGCCGAAGGGCAGAATTTGGGTCAGGGTATTCTTAAGGTAGATAGTTTCCTCAACCACCAAGTCGATACGCACCTCATATTCAGGATTGGGCAGGAACTGGCCAGCCGCTTTGCCGACGCCGGCGCGACGAAGGTTATGACCGCCGAGATTTCTGGCATCGCCCCGGCACTGGCGACGGCGCATGCGCTCGATGTGCCCGTCGTATACGCCCGCAAGACGCGACCGGTCACCATGACGGGACCAGTCTTTGTCGAGGTCGCCCCCTCGCACACCAAGGGGGCGGATGCGTTCCTGATGGTGGCAGCCGAGTTCCTTGGGCCTGGGGATCGCGTGCTGGTGATCGACGATTTCCTAGCCTCGGGGTCGACGATCGACGCGCTGGTGCGACTGGTCGATCACGCCGGGGCGACGCTGGCGGGCATCGGCGCGGTGATCGAGAAGCGATTTGAACAAGGGCGCGAGGCGTTTGAGCACCTCAACGTGCCCATCGTGTCGCTGGCCGTCGTCGCCGACATGTCGGCAGGCAAGATCGTGTTGGAGTGACATTGAAGGACGCAATAGCCATTCTGGACTTTGGCTCGCAGTACACCCAATTGATCGCCCGCCGCGTGCGGGAAGCGCACGTCTACTGCGAGCTTTTTCCTTGGGATGCCCCAGCCGAGGACGTGCTGGCTTTGGCGCCACGGGGCTTTATCCTCTCCGGCGGTCCTGCCAGCGTCTATGCCTCCGACGCGCCCCACTTGCCCGCGTACGTGCTGGAGCGGGGTCTGCCTGTGCTGGGCATCTGCTACGGCATGCAGTTGCTGGCCTACCACCTGGGTGGCCACGTGGCCCGCGCCGAAAAGCGCGAGTACGGCCCGGCCGAGGTCGAGTTCGTCGGTCCGGAAGATCCCCTGCTTGGAAATCTCAAATCTCGAGCGCTCTCCGGTTGCCACTCAAATCTCAGCGTGTGGATGTCCCACGGTGACTCTATCGCAACCCCGCCGTCCGGCTTTGAGGTGCTGGCCCGCAGCGCCAACTCCCCTGTAGCGGCGATGGGTGACCTGGCGCGGGGATTCTACGGCCTCCAGTTTCACCCCGAGGTCGTGCACACTCAGCATGGCGACGAGATCCTGCGCAGCTTTGCCGTTGACGTCTGCGGCTGCGCGCCCGACTGGACGCCGGCCGCCTTCATCGAGCAGGCGGTGGCCGCGATCGGCGAGCAGGTGGGGGCCGGTCGCGTGGTGTGCGGGCTCAGCGGCGGGGTCGATTCCGCCGTGGCGGCGACGCTCGTGCACCGCGCCGTGGGCGATCAACTGACCTGCATCTTTGTCAACCACGGGCTGCTACGCCGGGGCGAGCAGGAGCAGGTCGTGCGCGCCTTCCGCGACCGGGGGATGCACCTGGTGCCGGTGGATGCGACGGAAGAGTTCCTCGGCGCCCTCGCCGGCGTCACGGACCCCGAGCAGAAGCGGCGCATTATCGGCGAGCGGTTTGTCCGCATCTTTGAGCAGCAGGCGGCAAAACTGGATGACGGCGCAAGTCGCGTGCGGTTTCTGGCCCAGGGCACACTCTACCCCGACGTGATCGAAAGCGCGGCCACCGGGCGAGATGGTGCGGCTGTTATTAAGCATCATCATAACGTGGGAGGATTGCCTAAGGACATGCAGTTTGAGTTGGTCGAACCGGTGAGAAATTTGTTCAAGGACGAGGTTCGACAGATTGGTAAAGTTCTGGGTCTGCCTCACGAGTTGATCGGGCGACACCCTTTCCCTGGCCCCGGACTAGCGGTGCGGATACCAGGCGAGATTACGTGGGAACGACTAGAGACGTTGCGAGACGCTGATGCGATCTTTCTCCAGGAGCTTGCGTCATCGGGTTGGTATGATCAAGTAGGACAAGCATTTGCCGTTTTGTTGCCTGAAGCCCTTTCGACAGGAGTGGCTGGGGATGAAAGCAGGTTCGGACAAACGATTGTGCTTAGAGCGGTCGAAACTGACGATTTCATGACCGCTTCGCCAGCTTTATTGCCCTACACTCTACTAACCAAGGTGAGCACGCGTATTCTCAATGAAGTCGATGGTATCACGCGAGTAGTTTATGATCTTTCTACAAAGCCCCCCGCGACTATTGAGTGGCTTTAGGCAAGATCGCCGTTAGGCTGCAAAAAGGCATCCCAAATTGCCCGTTTGCGTGACAGGCAGGGCAAAACTCTGGAGTAGTACAGCCAAGGCAGTAAACGAAGGGATTTGCTCTTGCAATAGGAAAGCGCGGTAAACCTCTTGGTTGGGTAGTTGTAAAGGTGCCCCGCAATACCTGCCAACCGCTCCACAGTTTCTTGCAGCCACTCAATGAACGATGGGCTTGCAGAACCAATGATAACCACAAGGGCAGAAGATATGCAGCCATCGCCGTCAATACATCCCCGCAGGAAATCCCGGAAAAACTTATCTGGGATCTTTAGAGAGCTCATTGTTTTGCTCTTGGCAGGTGTAAGCCCTATGCTTTCTAAAAATGCACGGTAACTTGACAATGGCACATTGTCAAGGTAATCTGAATCAGAGATGCGAACCTCGTAAGACCGAGTGCCCTGATACACGGGTGCCGAGGTCTGTAAGCAGTATTGATAGGCTTGAATCAATTCGGTGTCCTTGGAAGTGAAGCTGACCAAGTTGGGATTTCTAGTAGACAGACATTCGTCAGCAGCGATTAATCCCACGGCATAGGCCAATTTTGGAGACCATTGTTGAAGTACTTTTCGTGGAACCAAGCACGTTGAAACGCTGCGTGGCCGTGCTTTGATTCCGTATTTTGCCATTTTGTCACCGATTGTCCGACGGCTACAGCCGGTTCGTTTGGCAATCTCCTCCTGTGAGAGACCCTCTTGCCAATATAGACGCTCTAGCACTTCGCGGGAAATCTCAATCCTGTAGTAGTCACCCACATTTCGCCGAGCGATGTGATATTCTTGCATTCTATTGTCGATGGTGTTTTCATTGCACCCGAATTGGGCTGCTATCTCTTGCAGCGTCAATCGCTCGACGCAGTACAATTGCTCTAATTGTGCTTTGGATATGTCAACGCGCCCAACAGCACAAGGGTGACATAACCCCGTAAAGTTCTTCCGGTAAGTAGTGCTGGTGCATACCTCACGTATCTTTTTGCACTTGCCGCAGTAGACAGTTACACGCTTGCGGCCTTTGTCATCCGTGAATCTCTTTGACCAGAAAATGACTGAACCATTTGACAGGCGTTTGTCTTTTTTGAACGTGCTTTCTGTCATCAGGTTACCTCCTGGTTTTCCTTAATTCTAGTTTACACCATAATCTAGTATTTGTCAATGTATTGCAATTGACAACCTCCATATTATCGGGTATCATTGCCCTGGGGGAAAGGTGCAATGGTTGAAATCAGTCGCGTCCTGAATATCAGGCCCACGGGACAAGTCCAACTCAACATCTCGGTGCGTGCCGAAATTGCCCAGGAGGTGGCCGACGCACTCGCCAGCCTGATGCGTTTGGAGGAGAACCTTGGGCGCAGCAAATCGGAGATCATCTGTGAAGCCATTATCGTTTACGCCGAGGCCAAACGAGCCTCGGGCCACGGTTAGGAGGAAGTAGCGAGATGGAACTGGGCTACATTCTGCGCCGCGCGTGGCGTATCACCTCGGAACACAGGCGGCTGTGGGTTTTCGGCGGCCTGGTGAGCCTGGCGCTGATCGGCACGCGCCTGGGCGTGAGCGGCAGCCAATGGGAATTAGCTGCGCAGGAACTGCCGCCGGAGGTGCAGCAGCCTCTCACCACTTTCCTGGACGGCTCTCGTTCTACTACGGCGGCGGTGGTCTTGGTGGTGCTGGGGTTCGTCGGTGGCGTGGGCCTGGCGTTGCTGGGCAGCCTGGGGCGTGCGGGCCTGGTGCACCAGACGCGGGCTGCTGAGGCGTACGGCATCATCGTACTGAGGGGTGGCTGGCTGGCGGCCAAGCGCCACTTGTGGCGGGTGTTCATCATCCGTGTGCTCCTCGGATTGCCGGTGGGTGTGGTGGCGCTGCTCGGTCTGCTGCCAGGGATCGTGGCCCGGCTCTATTCTCTCAACCAGGAGGATTCCGGGATCGCGCTGCTGGGCGGAATTACCGAAGGGCTGCTGTGCATTACCTGCCTTGCACCTGCCGCGTGCGTGTCGGCGGTGCTCTCCATCCCGATTGGCGTGATGCAGCGGCTCGCCGTCCGGGCCTGCGTGCTGGAGAAGCTGGACGTACGCGTGAGCATCGCCCGTGCCTGGAACGTGCTGCGGGAGCACCTGGGTAGACTGGCGTTGATATGGTTGGCCCTTTTGGGCATTGGCGTTGCCGTTGTGCTCGTGATCCTCGTGCCCTTTGCGCTGCTGTGGGTGCTGCTTTGGGCGGCGGCTAGACTGACGGTCGTTTACTCGTCGCTGCTGTCGCTTGGGCTGACGTTGGCCGTTGGGCTGCTGATGTGGCTGGCGGGCGTGGTCGGCGGCGGTGTGGCGGAGACCTTTTTCTCTGCTGCCTGGACGTTGGCCTATCGTGACCTGACCGGGATGGGGCGCACGGGGGCGGAGGCGGCCCTTGTCGCGTGAGCCGTTTTTGCGCAGGTGCGAGGATAGCAGTATAATTTGATGGCTGGTTTTCTTGATTGTGCCATAGCATCTGAATATGAACGTGTCCAAATCTAGCGAGTCTCAAACCAATCCTGCCGTCGGCACGCTGCGTGTCGTCGGTGGCGTGCGTCGAGATGCCGCACCCTGTGCGGTGGTGTTGACCCCGCCACCTCGGGCGGCGCGGGAGCGGGGAGGAGAGCAGCTTTTCGTCCTGCTCGACCTGACCGGGCCGGCAGCGCTGCACCTGTATCGGGAGATGCGGGAGGTGGTGGCGCAGGAGTATTGGTTTGCCAGCGGCAGCGTCACTGCGGCCATGCGCCGGGCGGCCGCTGCGGCTAACCGGCACCTGTTCCAGTTTAACCTGCGGGCCACTTCGTCCAGGCGCTGCTATGGTGGTCTCGTGATGGCCGTGCTGCACGGCGAGGATATTTTCGTCCTCCACGCCGGCCCAGGTCGAACCTGCGTCCTGCACAGGAACCAGGTTGATTGCTTTCCCCGGGGCGAGCAGTTGCCTCATTTGGGCATGGGGGTGGTCGCCGACGTGCGCCTGTATCACGCCTTCGCGGCCCTCGGCGACACGCTGCTGCTGGCCTCGCCCTCTCTGGCGCAGGCGGCGGGCGACGACGCGCTGGCCCGCGTGCTACCGCGGGCCAATCTGCACGGGGTGCTGACAGGATTGGAGCAGGTGGGGGCCGGGATTGACTTTACCGCGTTGGTGGCACGTTTAGCCCCGCCGCCCGTCACCCCTTCAGTCGAGGCGCCTCGGCCTGCGGCTGTGTCGCGGGAAGCGGTGTCTCCCACGCCGCGGCGGCCGGAAAAACCGGTCGCTCGCAAGGCCCCTTGGCAATCCATCAGCGCGCGGGTAACGGAGGGGTTGCAGAGCACGCATCCCCTGGAACGGCGTCCGCTCGCGCCGCGCGAGGTGCCGCCCCCTGCGTACAAGCCGAAACCGGTGCGCGAGCCACCCCGTGAGGCCGGACCTGGGCTGGGGGAGCGTGTGTTGGATGGCGCGCGTGTTGCGGGCAGCAAGCTGGGTGCGGGGGTGAAGAACGGCGCGCGCGCTGCAGGGCGCGGGATCGCTGCCGCCGGCGCGGCGTTGGTCGACGGGATCAAGGCGCTGTTCTGGCGCATGCTTCCGGGAGCCGACCGGCGCGCGCGGCAGCAGAAACACCCGCCGCGCTCCGTTCCCAAGGAAAACCGCACCGTGATGATGGCCATCGCCATCGGTATCCCCGTTCTGGTGGCGATCATCACCCTGCTTGTCTATCACACGCTGGGTGCAAGGGCGCAGTTCGAGGGCGTCAAGGCCCAAGTCGAGCGGGAGGCGCAGTTGGCGCTGACCAGCAGCGTCATCTCGGAGACGCGCGGGCATTGGGATGCCGTCCTGAAAAAAGCAGAGCGGGCCAACAAGTTGAGTCCTGGCGACGAGAGGATCGCCGAACTGCAGGAGCAGTCTCGCGCGGCCATTGACAATCTCGACGGCATCGTGCGCCTGGCGTTTGTCGAACTGGCGGATTTTGGCGCGGGTGATGTGCCACGGCGCATAGTCATTCACCGGCAGGCCGTCTTTGTCCTGGACCCGGCGGCCGGATGGGTGGCCCAGGTGAACTTTGAGCTGACCGAAGACGGCATCATCTTGGGCCAGACGCCATCCACGTTGGTCAATACCGGCACGGAGATCGACGGGGGGGCAGTGGGCGACCTGGTGGATTTGGCGTGGGTCGAGGCCGGCAGCGGCCGGATGGCCAGCGGCCTGGCCATCCTCGAACAGGGCGGCGGCCTGGTCAACTATGATCCGGCCTGGGAGGGCGAGGGTGGGGAACCGCACCTGACGCGTTCCTTCCTGGACACCACGCCGAAGGCTCCCCGGGCGATCGATTCTTTCGAGGGGCGCCTTTACGTGCTCGATTCTGGTGAGGGGCAGGGCCAGGTCTGGCGCTACGACCCGCAGGGCGAGATCTATCCCGATCCCCCGGGCCACTATTTTGCCGTCGCCCCGGTCAGGCCGCTGGCGGATGCAGTCGATATGGCGATCGATGCCAACATCTACGTTCTCCATATCAATGGCACGAGCTACAAATACTTGACCGGCGAGTCCCAGCCCTTCGATACGAGTAGCGTCCCCGATGGCTTCAGCCAGCCGGTTGCCCTGGCCGTCGATCAGAATGGCAGCAGCGGTCGGGTGTACGTGGCCGATCGGGGTCACCGGCGTGTGGTCGTGCTGGAGGCCGACGGCGCTTTCCGTGCCCAATTCCGCGCCGACGAGGCATTCAACGCGTTGGAAGCGCTGGCCGTGGACGAGGCGGCGGGACGGGTCTACGCGCTCAGCGGCGGGCGGCTCCTCGTGGCACCGCTACCCCTATTGCCGTAATCGTGCTATAATGCCTCCCGCTTGTGGAATCACTTGGCAAAAATGGCTCGGCGTTTTCGGGCCGTTGATACGTGATGCGTGAAACGTGATTCTGAGGTTGATTTTACGCATCATGCATTACGTTTCACCGGTCTGGGCCACCGAGGGCGGTGGTAGTCTTGTTATCGTGAGGAGGACGTTGTGCGACGTGGTTCAAAGCGCATAGGTCGTCGTTCCGGTAGTGTTGCCCAAAAGCTGTCCACGGCTTTTTTGGTGCTGCTCTTTTTGGCCATTGTCATTGTGGCGGGCTTGCTCGTCCGTGACGTGGTGCGGCGCTCTGTCGCTGCCTCCAATACGTGGCCCGATCTGGTCACGGAGCCTGACGAACATCGCGAGGTCGTCTACGAGGAGGGAAAGCCTCTGCCACAGTGGAAGGGCACCGATCGGGTCAATATTCTGGTGATGGGCATCGACCAGCGCGAGCACGAGGAAGGCCCCTGGCGCACCGATACGATGCTGGTGCTGACAATCGACCCGGTCACGCTGAACGCCGGCATGCTCTCTATCCCCCGTGACCTGTGGGTGCCGATTGCCGACTATAATGAGCAGGCGCGCATCAACCAGGCGCATTTCTTGGGCGAGGCCTATGACTATCCAGGCGGCGGCCCGGCGCTGGCGGCCAAGACGGTGCAGTACAACCTGGGCGTCCACATTCATCACTACGCCCGCGTGAACTTTACCGCCTTCGAGGAAGTGGTGGATCACATCGGCGGCGTCGAGGTGTGTGTGGAGCACGAGATCGACGATCCCCTCTATCCCGATGAGGGGTATGGCTACGACCCACTGCACATTGAGGCGGGCTGTCAGACGTTCGATGGCAAGACAGCGCTCAAGTACGCCCGCACCCGCCACTCGGGTGGCGGCGATTTCGACCGCGCCCGGCGCCAGCAAAAGCTCCTCCGAGCGTTGTTCGAAAAGGTCACCCAGCCCGGTGAGTTGCCAAGGCTGGCGACCAAGGCCCCAGGACTGTGGGAAACGCTACAGGGCGCGGTGGTTACCGATCTCAAACTGGACGAGATCGTCGCCCTGGCAAACCTGGCGAGCGAGGTCGATCCTGACAACATTCGCTTTGGCGTGATCGACGAGAACTATACCATGTTCTGGACCACGCCCGATGGGCAGGAGGTGCTGGTCCCGCTGCGGGATCGCATCCGCGAATTGCGGGATCAGATCTTTACCAGCGAACCTCCTCCGCTCGCGGAGGAGGAGGATTCACAGGCCCGCCTGGAGACCGAGGCGGCCACCATCCAGGTGCTGAATGGGACGACGACGCCCGGGCTGGCCGGGAGCACGCAGCTTTACCTGCGAGAGCACGGCCTGTCGATAGGGGATGAGGCCATCGGCAATGCCGATCATTCCAGTTACGCGACTTCGAAAATCGTCATCTACACGGGCAAGACATACACGGCCGAGTACATCGCCCGGGTCCTCGGCCTGCCGTCGACGGCTGTGGTGCACGAGCCCAATCCCGGCGCCGAGTACGACGTCGCCGTCATCCTGGGGAGCGATTATCAAGCGCCCGAGTCTCCCGAATCGACTGAATCGCCCGAGTCGACCGCGTCACCCGAGACGACCGAGTAGGGGGTAGCCGCTGGCTATCTACCTGGATGTCTCCGCTGCGGTCCACCGCCGCGCCGGGCTGGGGCGATATGCCGAAAGCCTCACCCGGGCCCTCGTTTCTGCCGATCCCAAGCGGGCTGACCAAGGTCGGTATGCTCTGTTCTACAACCGGGAGCGCGGCATAGAGCCGCTGGCAGGCTTGGAGTGCTTGCCGGCCCGTACCGTGGCCCTGGGGTACAAGCCCTGGCGCATGCTGGTTTGGCTGGGACAACTGGTCCGCGTTGGCTTCGACCGGCTTCTTCCGGGAGCCGAGCTCTTCCACGCCACCGAGCATCTCCTCTTGCCGCTGCGGTCGATTCCCAACGTCCTCACCATCCACGACCTCATTTTTCGCCACCTGCCGCAACACCACAAGCCCCTCAACCGTTGGTACCTGAATCTGACAATGCCCCTCTACTGCCGCCGCGCCAACCACATCATCGCCATATCCGAGCACAGCAAGCGTGATGTGATCTCGGCCTACGGCATCGCTGAGGAAAAGATCACGGTGGTCTATGAGGCCGCTGCCCCTGGCTTTTGCCCGCAGCCTCCGCAGGCGGTGGCCGCCATCCGCGCGCGCTACGGTCTGCCGGAGCGCTATTTGCTCTTTGTCGGCACCATCGAGCCGCGCAAGAACCTGACTCGCCTGCTGGCGGCCTTCGAGACCGTCTACGGTGATGGGTTGGTCGACGGCTTGGTCGTCGTGGGCCGGCGCGGCTGGCTGTATGGCGACTTTTTCGCCCGATTGGAGGAATCGCCGGTACGGGAAGCTGTCCTCCTCCCCGGTTACGTACCCGATGACGATCTGCCCGCTGTTTACGCCGGCGCACAGGCGCTGATCCTGCCCAGCGTTTACGAGGGCTTTGGACTGCCGGTGCTGGAGGCGATGGCCTGTGGGACGCCCGCCGTAGTTTCCAGCGCATCCAGCATCCCGGAAATTGGCGGCGATGCGGCGCTGTATTTCGACCCCTTGGAGGTAGAGGCGGCGGTCGACGCGATGCGCCGCCTTTTGGGCGATGATAGCTTGCGGGAAGAGATGCGGGAGCGTGGACTGGCTCAGGCGGCGCGGTTCTCGTGGCAGCGGGCTGCGGCCGAGACACGGGCCGTGTATGATGCGGTGATGAAAGACGCATAACGTATGCCCGCGCAGTTTCGGACGCTGTCCGAAACTGCCAATAGATTCGAGCGAAGCTCGAATCTATCTTGACTTTTGCACTGCCTGCGGTAAGATATGCCGCGAACGGGTTTTTAGGAGATATCCCTATGAGAATCCTGGTTACAGGTGGCGCTGGTTTTGTCGGTTCTAATCTGGTGGACGTGTTGATGGCGCAGGAACACGAGGTCACCGTCATCGACAATCTATCTGTGGGCAAGATCAGCAGTATCGAGCACCACCTGGCAAGCGACCGCTTCCGCTTTGTCAACGACTCGATCCTCAACCTGACCACGCTGGAGCGGCTCGTCCGCCAGGCCGACCTGATCTACCACCTGGCGGCGGTGGTCGGGCCAAAGTACGTGGTCGAGGACCCGCTGGGCACGATCGTCACCAACGTGCGCGGCACAGAGAACGTGCTGGAGTTGGCTTTCAAGTACTGGGTGCGGTGCGTCGTGGCCTCCAGCTCCGAGGTGTATGGCAAGTCCACCGCAGTTCCCCTGAGCGAGGACGACGACCGGTTGCTTGGTTCCACGACGGTGAGCCGCTGGTCCTACTCCGATGCCAAGGCGATTGACGAGTATTTCGCATTTGCCTATGCCAAGAAAGGCCTGCCGGTCACTGCCGTGCGCTACTTTAACGCCTATGGGCCCAGTCTCGATCCCAGGGGGTACGGGAGCGTCGTCGCCAAGTTCATCACCCAGGCGCTGCACGGGGAACCTCTGACGATCTACGACGATGGCACCCAGACGCGCTGTTTCACCTACGTAGCGGATACGGTAGAGGGAACGATTCGGGCGGCGACCGTTCGCGAGGCGGTCGGTCGGGTGTTTAACATCGGTTCCAACCGGGAGACCAGCATCAACGAGCTGGCACAGTTGATTCAGCGGCTGACCGGTTCGGCGTCCGAAATCGTGCACCTGCCCTACGAGACCGCCTACGACGTGGCCTTTGAGGAGACCCGCCGTCGCGTGCCGGACATCACCCGCGCTCGAGAGGTGCTGGGGTTCGAGGCGCGCACGTCCCTCGAGGAGGGATTGCCGCAGACACTGGCGTGGTTCCAAAAGACGTCGGAGGAACAGCAGTAGATGGCGATGGCCGAATGTTTATGAGAGGGTCAAGCGATGAATTCAACTAAGCTTGGTGCATTTTGTGACAAGGTTCTGGAAATCTGCTGGCTCCTGGCAGTGATCGTGACGCCGCTCTTTTTCAACGTGAATTCGAACAACGTCTTTGAGCGGGACAAGTGGACTACCCTGCGAACGATTGCGTTGGTGATGGTCGCCGCTTGGTTGGTCAGGATCGTGGAGGAGTGTGTCAGCAATGGAAAGCCGGGGCTGCGTATCACCTGGCGAACGCCCCTTGTGCTCCCCATCCTGGTGACCATCGCAATCTATCTGGTCAGCACCGTGTTCTCGATTACCCCTTACGTCAGCGTCTTTGGCGGCTATCAGCGGCTGCGGGGCACCTTCTCCACCCTGTCCTGCGTCGTCATCGCCCTCATCGTCCTGGATCGTTTGCAGACCCGGGAGCAGGTGGATCGGTTCATCACGGTCATGATCCTGAACAGCCTGCCGATTGCGCTGTACGGCTTTA
Organism: uncultured Anaerolineales bacterium; assembly: GCA_964551295.1. Lineage (GTDB taxonomy): Bacteria > Chloroflexota > Anaerolineae > B4-G1 > B4-G1 > JAFGED01. The sequence goes on from CAZKDJ010000003.1 coordinate 50,348, forward strand.
TCCAGCACAACGGGTTGGATCCCCTGCCGTGGGGTGGAGATGTGACCGGCCGCATCGCTTCCAATATGGGCAATCCCATCTTTGTCGCCGCCTATATGATCATGGCCGCGATTCCCACGTTGGCGCGCCTGGTGGAGGGCTTCCAGGCGATCCTGACCCACGAGGATACCGGAGCGGCGGATGTACTACGTGCCGCTGCTTATATTTTCCTGTTCCTGGTTCAGGTGATTTCGATTCTCTATAGTCAAAGCCGTGGGCCTTTGATGGGCCTCGTGGCCGGGGTCGGTGTGTGGGTGTTTTTGGGGTTACTGTCCCTTCAGCGTAGTGCCCAAAGGGAGCGCCCTTTCCGACCCGTCGAACTCTGGGGCGATTTGGGGAGCGGGCTGTCGTTCGGGCTCGCCAGCGTGGTTGCGGCAGGTGTAGGCTTTGGACTCTTTTACTACATCGGCAAGGGAATAGACGCCTTGTGGCTTGGCCGGTTTGCCGAGTTGTCTGGGTGGGCCGGGGTCGTCGGAGGCGGGTTGGCTTTCCTTGCCGTGTGGATGGGGTTCATCATCAACCGGCGCGGCTGGCGCTGGCTGTGGGCCGGTGTACTGCTGCTGGCGGTCCTTTTCGTCGTCTTTTTCCTGCTGATTAACCTGGTTGATCCAATCCACGACTGGAGCAAGCAGTTGCCCTGGCTGGGCCGGCTGGGTGACGTGCTGCACAATTCGGGCGGCACCACCGGCAAGGTGCGCGCGTACATCTGGGAGGGGGCGCTTGAGATGGTCTTGCCGCACGAGCCCATCGAGTTCCCCCCGACGGAGGAAAATCCCGCCTGGCGCCCGGACCCTGTGGGCGGGATATCCGTGATCGGGCCATACCTACGGGCATTGGTGGGGCATGGACCCGAGTCCATGTACGTGGCCTACAATCCTTTCTATCCGCCAAGGTTGGGCCACGTCGAGTCACGCACCGCTACTCCTGATCGCTCGCACAATGAGACGCTGGACATGCTGGTCATCACTGGCCTGCTGGGTCTGGTTGCCTACTTGTGGGTGTTTGGCGCCATCTTTTACTTTGGCCTGCGTTGGATGGGATTTGTGCCCGACGACTGGCGTCGTATTCTTTTCTTCGCGCTACTTTTGGGTATGGCCGTAGTCGCCGTGATTGTATCCGGGGTTATTTTAGGTCCCCACTTCTTTGGCCTGGCTATCCCGGTCGGTATGATAGGGGGGGTGTTCATCTATCTCATTGTCTATGGCTTCTCCCTGTATTGGGAGCCTGAGGCGACGCCCAGCCTCCATCCTCACTTTGGTCTGCTCAGTGGGATCGTGGCCGCCGTGGTGGCGCATTTCATCGAGGTCAACTTTGGTATCGCCATCGCTTCCACGCGCACCATACTGTGGACCCTGACGGGGATGCTCGTGGTGATTGGGATGAATCAGATACGCGATCGTGCTATGGAGTCACAGGGGGCGGAAAACAACGGAGAAAAAAGAAGCAAGAGACGAAAGAAGCGCAGAAAGCGTCGCGTCGCCAGGCGATCGCTGCCGGACTGGGTGGGACCTACTCTGGCAGTGGGCGCCATCGGTGGCTTTATCCTGGGCACGCTGGCTTTTGACTTTGTCAGTACTAACCCGAATCCAGAGCCGTATAACATCAACGTCTGGGCGATTGTCTGGCGCGCTTTGACCCTCCGTCCTTACCATGACCAGGCTGTCTCGTACGGCGTGTTTATGATCTTTGCTTTCACCTGGGTGATGAGCGCGGTCGTCTTTATCGCCCAGATGGCCAAGCGCGGCGCGTTCCGCAAGCGCGAGTGGGACTGGGCATGGGCAGCGGGCGTGTACTTGGTCGTCTCTCTGGTGATAGGTATTGGATTTGCGCTGGTGATGGCCAATCGCCACGTCCTGCTGATCTACTACCAGAGCCAGCTTCACGCGAGAGCCCAGGATCAGACCATGCCGCTGACTCAGGAGGAGTACCTGGCCGGCGTGGCTGGTTTTGCCGACAGGATCGCGGGTCATATGACCACCTATTATGGCTTTATCGTCTTTGTCCTGATTGCCGGGGGAGTTAGCCTTTACCTTGGCATGCGGCGACATCCCCAGCAAACCGCCCACGTGTGGGGCGTGGTCACGCTCTGCGTCCTGGTACTCCTGGTCGGTTACATTGCCGTCGCAACCAACCTACGGCCCATCCAGGCCGACATGATCTATAAAGTGGCTCTGTCCTACGAGAGGGAGAGCTTGCCCGAGACTCTGAAGCTTTACGAACGGGCCATCGAGCTGGCTCCCAACGAGGATTTCTACTATTTCGAGATGGGACGGGTGTATCTCATGAACTCCCTTTCGCAGGAGATGGGGGCTGATCCGGCCAAGGCACTCGAGGCGATAGACGCGTTCAACAACGCCCAGCGCATCGCCCCGCTTAATACTGATCACGCCAAGGGCCTGGCCAAGTCTTATCACGTGTGGGCCAAGATCGCTGCGGCTTCTGGTGATATGCAGGCGTATGAGGAGCGACTTGAGCAGGCAGAGCACCATTACGACATCGCCACTTCACTCAGCCCCCATAATGCATTCCTGCGAAACGAGTGGGTCAAGTTCTATCTGGAAGAGGGCAATTTTGAGCGCGCGCGCGAGGTGATCTCCGATTCGCTGGAGATCGACGCCGAGTACGATGAGACGTGGCTCCTGCTCGGCGAGCTTCACAGGCTACAGGGGAACCTGGCTGAGGCCGCCGAGGCTTACGAGCGGGCAGTCGAGATCAGACCTCGCCAGGTGAACATCTGGCAGCTTTTGAACGAAATCTACCTCCGGCTTGAGCGTCCCGCCGACGCCGCCAGGACCTGGGTTGGTCTGGGCGATATGTATGTAAATCAAGATGATTTCACCGATGCCATCGAGGCGTACAACCAGGCCCGGGCGCTCGATTCTGACCTGCCCGAGGCGTGGGCCGGCCTTGGAGATGCTTACGCGGGTATGAACTTGCTCCCCGAGGCAGTCGAGGCCTACGAGCAGGCTTTGGCCCTTGAGGCCACCGATGCGTGGGCGGTTCACCGCGCGCTGGCCGATACCTACAATCGGATGGGGCAGAGCGGTCCTGCGGTCTCTCATGCCCGGGAGGCGCTGGAATTGGCACCCGAGGAGGAGCAAGCCGACCTGCAGGCGTGGTTGGCCGAGCTGCAAGCGTCGGCGGAGGGAGTGCTCCCATGACCGTCTACCTGCTCGTTTTCGCCGGGGCGCTGGTGCTGGCCGTCGCCGCCACGCCCGCTGCGCGCTGGTTGGCGCCAAGGGCGGGTTTCATCGACCATCCCGACGCCCGTCGCGTCCACAAGCACCCCGTCCCCCGCATGGGCGGGGCTGCTATTTATTTGGCCGTCATCGTCGCCGCTGTGGTCCTGGGCGAATGGCGAAACTTTAACGAGTTTGGCGCCATCCTCATCGGCGCGACCGCGATGTCGTTCATGGGCCTGGTCGACGACCGCTGGGGCTTGCGGTGGATGATCAAACTGCTGGCCCAAGTTCTGGCTGCGCTGTTGCTTTACGCTAACGATATCTATGTAGGCGTGTTCAATCATCCGGTGCTGAATCTGGCGGTGACGGTGGGGTGGGTGTTCTACGTCACCAATGCGATCAACTATCTCGACAACATGGATGGGCTGTCCAGCGGGATCGCCGCGATTGCGGCGGCTTTTTTTGCCCTGATGTGCTCCTTCAGCGGGCAGTACCTGGTTGGTGCGCTTTCCATCGCCGTGTTGGCGGCCTGCTTGGGATTCCTGTTCTACAATCTCAACCCGGCCAGCATCTTTATGGGGGACTCGGGCTCGCAGTTCCTGGGCTTTACGCTGGCTGCCATCGGCATCAAGCTACGCTTTTCGGATAATTCAGACTTTGTTACCTGGATGGTGCCGGTGCTGGTGTTGGGATTGCCGATCTTTGACGTGACGCTGGTTACTCTTTCGCGCCTGAGACGGCGAATCAGCCCGGCCACCGCCGGACTCGATCACACGTCCCATCGCCTGGCCGCGGCAGGAATGACCCACCGCGAGGCGGTTTTGACGCTGTACGTCACCGCGTTTATCTTGGGTTTGCTGGCTACCTTTATCACTCAGGCTTCTGTCACCGAGGGCTACGTCGCGGGGGGGCTCGTCGTCTTGGCCGGGGTGTACGCTTTCTGGCGACTGGAACGCCCGCCGTTTTTCAAGGCTCAAAGTCCAAAACCCAAACCTCAGGCTTTGCAGCCAAACCAGCCCGCCAACTAACCAACCAACAAACCAAACCTAAGGAGTCCTCATGGCCACTTTGCAAGACAAGATCACGGATCTCTCCGCCCATGTCGCCGTCGTCGGCCTGGGCTACGTCGGCCTGCCCCTGGCGACGGGATTTGCCAAGGCCGGCTTTCGCACCACGGGCATTGACGTGAGTGAGGAAAAGGTGGATGCCATCAACGCCGGCCGGAGCTACATCCCCGACGTTCTCGACGAGGATATCGCCCCCCACGTTCGGGCAGACCGGCTGGCGGCCACGTTGGACTATGACGCGGTGAACGAGATGGACGCGGTGTTCATCTGCGTCCCCACGCCCTACGATGCCCAGCGCGCGCCCGACCTCTCCTTCATCGAGGCGGCCAGCGAGTCGATTCGACCGCGCCTGCACGCGGGCCAATTGATCGTGCTGCAGAGCACGACCTATCCCGGCACCACGGAGGAGGTCGTCCGGCCAATCCTGGAGGAGAGCGGACTCGAGGCGGGTGTGGATTTCCACCTGGCGTTCTCCCCGGAGCGTATCGATCCCGGCAACACGCAGTGGTCGGCCTACAACACGCCCAAGGTCGTGGGCGGTCTGACGCCGGCGTGTACCCAGTTGGCCACAGAGTTGCTGTGCCAGATGGGCGCTTCGGTGCACCCGGTCTCTTCCACCCGCGCTGCCGAGCTGACCAAGCTGCTGGAGAACACCTTCCGCGCCGTCAACATCGCCCTGGTCAACGAGCTGGCCCTGCTCTCGGAGCGCATGGGGATTGACTTTTGGGAGGTGGTCGAGGCGGCCAAGACCAAGCCGTTTGGGTTTATGCCGTTCTATCCGGGGCCCGGGGTGGGCGGGCATTGCATCCCCATTGACCCCTATTACCTATCGTGGAAGGCACGCGAGTATGACTACTATACCGAGTTCATTGAGCTGGCCGGCGAGGTCAACCAGGCGATGACGTATCACGTCGTGGATCTGGCCAGCCACGCGCTTTCTCAGCAGGGCAAGCCGCTAAACGGGGCGCGCGTGCTGGTGCTGGGAGTGGCTTTCAAGCGTGACATCGACGACGCGCGCAATTCCCCCGCCGAGCGCGTGATCGAGCTGCTGCTGAGCCGGGGCGCGCAGGTTGCCTATCACGACCCCTACGTGCCGCGCTTCCGGGTCGGGGGGGACGTGTTTCATCGCGAAAAAGTCAACCTCGAGTCGGTAGAGCTGACCGAAGAAGCGCTCGCCGCCGCCGATTGCGTCATCATCGTCACCGACCACCGCAGCGTGGACTATGAACGCGTGGTGAAACACGCCCGGTTGATCGTGGACACGCGCAACACCACCGCCGGTGTGACCGGCTACGAGGAAAAGATCGTGCGCCTGGGCGCGCCGCTCTCCAGCTAGGATGCCAGAGGAATCTTTGACTGACGGCCAAGCGGCCGCTACCGAGGTACCCCCGCCGCCGCCGACCCGGCGACTAAGGGTCGTCCAGACCTTGACCGTCGTCACAGCCGTCGTCGCGCTGGCCGCTGCCTACTATTTCAAGGATCACATCCAGGAGCTAAAGCCGTACGGTTACGCCGCCGTCTTTCTGGCGGGGTTGATCAGCAATGCCACCGTGATCCTGCCGGTACCCGGGTTAGCCATCACCGCGGTGATGGCCGGCATCCTCAATCCGTGGATCGTGGGCCTGGTCGGCGGCGCGGCGCAGGCCCTGGGTGAGTTGACCGGTTACATGGCCGGATACAGCAGCCAGACCTGGGTGGATGAAAATCTCACCTACGATCGCTTGGCCAGGTGGATGCAGCGGCGTGGCCTGCTGACGATCGCCGTGTTGGCCGCCATACCCAACCCTGCCTTCGACGTGGCCGGCATCGCCGCCGGCGCGTTGCGCTTGCCGGTATGGAAATTTCTGGCCGGCTGTGCCATCGGTGGGGTGATCAAGAACACCGTCTTTGCCCTGGCCGGCTACTATGGGATCGGGGCGCTGTCCAATCTGTTCGGCGGTTGATGCGACTTCTTTGGGCCGACGAAACACGAACGCCACCGATCGCACGATCGGTGGCGTTCGCTTGTTGTACTGAGGGGGCAGCCTAGTTGTTGCGCATAATCAGTGGCATGTAGGTATGGTACACTGGCAGCCAGAAGCGTGCCAAGACAGGATCGTGGTCGCTGGCACGCCTGGACGAGTTGGTAATGTCGGTCACGAACTCGGCGTTGACGTGGACCACGTCAAACTCTGGTCTGGCAGCGCCGACCAGGCCGTCGCTGACCAGGATCTGATCCAGCACCTGCGAGTTGCCCTCAAAGACGTATGTGTAGCGTTCGGTGATGGGCACCGAGTACATCAAGTTCGTCAGTGCGTCGGCCGCCAGCACATCGGACACCGCCTCCGAAAAGTGAAAGTCGTTCAGGTCGCCCAAGACGATCACGCTGGCATTTGGGTCCAGCGCCAGCATGCTGTCCACAAAGTCGTTCGTCATCTGCGCGATCCCGATGCGCTCGGCCTCGGAGGCAAAGACCGGAGGCTGCACGCTGCCAAAGAGCGGGGCGTCGCCGCTCTTGGAGTTAAAGTGGTTGACGATGACGAACACCTTTTGATCGTTGAAGATGAACTCGGCAGCCAGTGACTTGCGGCTCTCGGCGACGGCCGGGTTGTTAGGATCGACGCGACCTGGGCTATAGGTTAGCTCAAGCCCGGTCGCTCCGATGACTGGCGTGGTCGCCATGGTGGCCGTCGCCACGCCGCGTTGAACCAGCGTCACCCGGTCGGGATTGTAGAGAAAGCCCACCCGGATGTTTGCTCCCGGCGCGCCACCATCATGGTTGTCCTCTGGTGCGATGTCTGCGTAGGCGTAGATCGGGCCGCCTGCGTTCTGGACCGCCGTGATCAGCGTGCTGTAGGTCAAGCTGGCGTCGACCGTTCCGTCGTCATCTTCTCCGTTGTTGTCCTGGATTTCCTGCAGCCCCAGGATGTCCGGTGCTCCCAGGTTGTTGACGATCTGATCGGCCAGTCTTTCGAACTTGTACTGCGTGTCACCTGGATCGAGGTTGTAGACGTTGAAGGAGGCGACGGTGAGATAGTTCTCCGTGGCGGATAGGGTCGTGGTTTCAGGGGCCAGCCCGCCGGACGTTGCGCTCAGGGGGTTGGCATTCACCAGGTAAAAGTTGCCGTACGTTTGCACGTCGTCATAGTCTATGGTGCCGGTGATAGGGCCTGTAAGGTGATCTCCCACGTCTACGTCAGGTGGGCCGGAGACGCTGGGGTTGGCTACGAGCAGCCGCTCGGGGTTAAAGTCACCTTCACGGATGACGACCCCGGCCATAACGCCGTTCCGCCCTGCCATGAACGTCACGTGGGCACCACCATCGCCCACGACGGGAATGGCATCATCCTCGGTGGCGCCGACGGCGACGGCGTCGTTGACCCGCACCAGCATACCCTCCAGGCTCTCGTAAAAGTCGATACCGTCGGTCTGTGGATCGAAAGTGCCCGCGGTCTCAACGCTGCCGCCGCCGGCGTCGTCATCGATTACCTCCGTGGGCGGCATACGCCCGCCAACGCCGATGATGATCGGAGTAGGCAGCGCGTTGCCGGTGGACGATATGACTGGCGATCCCTGCAGTTCGATGCGGGTCGTGGAGAGACCCGCACTGCCGGCATTGTAGAACTCGCTCACCGTGCCCTCGACCAGTACATCGTCGCCCACCGACACGCCGGTCGAGCTGCCAAAGACCAGGATGCCCTCGGAAGTGGCCAGGTCACCGTCTTCGTCGGGGTCCTGGATGTAGAAGCCGTTTCCGACGATGAGCGTGATGACGCCGCGCACGTCCTGCACCAGTTGACCGTTCAGCGGCGAGAGGTGCCTGGCCCCCTGGATGTCGCGGATGCGCAGCGGCCCACTGCTGACGACGGTGCCGACGTACGCCCCGGCGGTGGGGGTGACAAAGTTGGATGCGACCACCGCGTAATCGTCGTTGAGGATCAACGCTGGGCTAGTGGTGGCCGTGACCGCGAACCTGACGGACACGCTGCTCGCGTCGGTCACGGACGGCACCGTCCAATTGACCACGCCGCCGTCCTCCGCGCCGCCGCCCAAGGCGTAAGCGAAGGTCGCGTTGGTCGGGACGGTGTCGGTGACGGTGAGGTTGTTCAGCGTAAAGCCAAGATCGTTCTGGATGGTCAGCGTATAGGTAAAGCGCTCGCCAGGGGCGACGAGGGAGGGGGCACTCTTGCCAAGTTCAGGGCTGGTCGCCTTGAGGCGGATGTCTGCGTCGTCACGGGGTTCTAGTTTGTATTCGCTGAATGTGTAGTAGGCGATCCCCCGCATGTAAAAATAGAAATCGCCGTTGGATGGCTCGTAAGTCATGTCGCCATCCACCATACCTCCGTCATCTGCATGCGCGGGACCACTGCCGTCATCGAACGCCCATTCGCCGTATCCCAAATCGTCGTCGGTCACGGTAGCATCCTGGAACTCGACGAGTACGCCTTCCCATTGTTCCGACGTCGCCGGACTGCTGCTGGCAAAGCTAGTGGTCGAGATAACATCCGGCCCTGGCACCGGATTGCCCGTGCTCAAGACCTCCAAGGTGGCGGTCGCGATGCTGATATCGAACTCGGTCAGACCCCAGTATTCGGTCACCTCTCCCAACAAGCGCACTTGGGTTCCTCGCGGGAGTGAGATGCTGGGGAAGGCCGACCCTTTCCATACCGGCAGACCGCTCCAGGGACCGCCTGCGGGGTCTTGGATGACAAAAAGGTTGAGTTGGTCGACGTCGCCCGGCTCGGCAGTCACGGTGCCTGTCACCCACACGATTTGATCCTCTAGCGGAGAGGCGTCATCGGTCGCAGGATCAGACACCTCTTGGATATCCCTGATCGTCACCAGGGGATAGGCCGTGGTCGTCCATTGATCGGTATTGTTGGTAAGGATGTCGCCTGCCGTTTCGGTATGGACCTGAACCTCATTCTCTAACACAGTGGCGCCGGTCACGCCAGCGTCCACCGTCGCCGTCAGGTGGAACGTCTGGGTGGTCTGAGAAACCACCTCGGCCACGGTCCAGGTAAGGACGCCACTGGCACCGGGCGTGCAGCTAGTGCACGTCCACCCACTGTCGTCGGAGACGTAGGTGGTGCTTAGGGGCAGTGTATCGGTGAGGACGATGCTAAGCGCCGAGGTGATGCCCGCGTTCTGCACTGTGATGGTATAGGCCAGGCTCCCGCCAGCGGCTGCATAAGTCGGCCCCTCTTTTTGTACACTCAAATCGGGGGAGTTGACGGTGGAGACCCAGGCAGATTTGTTGTCGCTCGTGGTGGAATCTCCGCTGGTCGTGGTGATACTGGCGGTGTTGGTGAGGATGGCTCCGGAAGAGACGCTTCCCGTGAGCCAGCCGTTGACGCTGAATGACAGCGTCTCGGTCGCGCTGATGATTCCCACGTGCCACGTCAGTGTGCCCGTCGCGCCCACGGCACACGCCGGGCAGGACAGGCCACTGTCATCGCTCAGGTAGCTCACCCCTGTTGGGAGCGTGTCGCTGACGACCACGCCCGAGGCATCGGCTGTACCGGCGTTGGCGCAACTCAGCTCATAGGTCATGGAACTGCCCGGTAGGGCCAGGGTGGGGCCGGACTTTGAGATGGACAAGTCGACACATGAGCCGGTCTCGTTGGGGCTTGGCGCGGCCACACACCAGGTTGTGCTCAGGTCCTCGGATGTTTCGTCGTTGCCGCCGGCGCCATTGCCGCCGGTCTTGGTTTCGCTGCCCTCTGTCGAATCATTCCGTCGCCACGAGGAGCCAATCGTATGAGAACCCGACGCTATGACGTCCTGGGAACTGATCGTTGTATCAGCCAGGTAGGTGCTGGTGACCACGTCGGCGTCCGGGCCGTCGATCGAGATGCCGGTTTTATCTACCGCTTCGGCCTTGTCTCCCCACACGACGTAATCGAGATCGGTCACCAGGTCGGTCGTGCCGTCCCAATAGTACAGGATGACTACTTCTCCACTGTTAGACAATCCACTTCCAGTGTGGATCGAGCTTGTAAAGACCTCGCGCATATCGGGAATCGTGTCAGGAGCAACCTCCTCGTACAGTTCATAGGTGGGCGTGATACCATAGGTGGCGAAAAAGTTATTCGATCCGTTCAAGGCGATGGTTTGATGTTCTTTTGGAGCAATAGTCGCGCCGTCGGGAAAGCGGGCGTGAAAGTCGCTGAAGGTGCTTCCTCCAGCGTCTCCCCCATTGACGATGTTATAGTAGAAGGCACCGCTAGCAGTGGCGTCGGTGAGGTAGACGTCGCTCAAATCGACCGCCGTGTCTCCAGGGTTGTAAATCTCGATAAACTCCCCCTCTGTAGGCGTGACAACGATCTCGGTCAAGAGCAACTCCGGGGCTGCTGGGTCTGGGTCGGCATAAACTGGCAAGCCCTCTAGACCCACAATTAGTGCGATTGCGGCCAGGGTGCTGGCAAGCAGGGTGGTAATCAACTTGCATTCTTTAGTCATTTCGTGTACTCCTTTCATTTGCTTGGTTGTGGTTCCCGGTACCGTTCAAACGGCTATGGGATGTGTAGCTCACTGGACTGAGTAGGCGCGAGCTTTGTTGCAGCGCTTCAGAGGCATCACCTCCCTTTACACTGTCACATGGCAGAGTTCACGAGTCAAAATTGCCTTTGAGAGATGTTCTCAACATGTCTCTACGAACAGTGATGTGACCTATGAGGTATGATTGGACTTTTGAGGACTGGGATATGATAGCACAGGTTCGAGAAATCGAAAAATCGGCGACGATGATTGACGCCTCTGGGGGCACATGGTATAATCTAAACACCGACCGAATATGCAAAGACGGCGAGCAGGAGGAGTAGGCGGGATCGGTCCTGGCGAATCGCGTCAACGGATGGAACGGATTTAACGGATGCGAGAAGAGAAAGGGGCCGCCGGCTGCAAGCCCCGGCAGCACCGACCGCCGAACGTCGCCTGGGAGTCGAGAGGGTCAACGGATACTCAACGGATGGAACGGATTTAGCAGAGTGTCCGAGAGCCTTCTTCGGGTTCGCCCGTTATAGCGGGGGTCCTTGTTGGAGGACCGCAGAGCGCGGGCGGCACCTACGGTGCCGTATCCGAACCAAGGTGGTATCGCGGAAGTTTGCCCCTTTCGTCCTTGGACGAGAGGGGCTTTTTACATATCACGAACGGAGGTAAAACCGATGTATGGGGTTAGCAAAACGATATAAGCCGAACGAGGTGGAACCGCGGCTCCAGGCAGGCTGGCAGGAGGCCGGTGTCTACCACTTTGACCCGCAGGCGCATGGGCCGGTCTATTCGATTGACACGCCCCCGCCGACCGTCTCGGGCCACCTGCACCTGGGCCACGTCTATTCCTACAGCCACGCCGATTTCATGGCCCGCTTCTGGCGTATGAACGGCTACAACGTCTTTTATCCTATGGGATACGATGACAACGGCCTGCCCACCGAGCGGCTGGTAGAGCGGCGATTGGGCATCCGGGCAACTGAGGTGGGGCGTGGGGCGTTCATCGAAAAGTGCCTCCAGGTGAGTGAGGAGGAGGAACGCGCCTACGAGGCGCTGTGGCAGCGGCTGGGGCTTTCCATCGACTGGCGTTACACCTATCGCACCATCGACGACCTCTCACGACGTACGTGCCAGCTTTCCTTTATCGATCTTTACCAAAAGGGGCTCGTCTATCACAAAGAAGCGCCCTCCATCTGGTGTCCTGAATGTGGCACGGCCATCGCCCAGGCCGAGCTGGCCGATTTGGAGAGGGAGAGCGTGTTCTACACGCTGGCCTTTCAACTGGAGGACGGCGAGACGCTGCGAATTGCCACCACCAGACCGGAGCTTCTCCCTGCGTGCGTGGCCGTGTTCGTCCATCCTGACGATGCGCGTTTCAAAGCGCTGGTGGGCCAGCGGGTGACTGTGCCCCTCTTTGGGCAGCAGGTGGAGGTGCTGGCAGACTCCGGCGCCGACCCCGAGAAGGGCACCGGCGTGGTGATGTGCTGCACCTTTGGCGATACCGCCGACGTCGAGTGGTGGCACACGCACGATCTGCCTCTCAAGGTCGTCATCGGGCGGGATGGCCGGCTGACCGAGGGCGCGGGCGATTTTGCCGGACTGACCACAACCGAGGCGCGGCGGCAGATCGTCCTGGCGCTGGAGGGCAGCGGCCTCGTCCTCGAGCGCCGGCCCATCGCCCAATCGGTGCGCGTCCACGAGCGGTGCGATACGCCGGTGGAGTACATCGTGACCAAGCAGTGGTTCATCCGCCTGTTGGATGCCAGGGACGCGTTCCTTGAGGCGGGAGAAAAGATCGTCTGGCACCCGGCGCACATGCAGGCGCGCTACCGTGCCTGGGTGGAGAATCTGCACTGGGACTGGTGCATCTCGCGCCAGCGCACCTTTGGCGTGCCGTTCCCCGTGTGGACCTGCGACGGTTGCGGCGAGGTGATGCTGGCCGACGAGGCGCAGTTGCCGGTCGATCCGCTGGAGCAGCAGCCGGCACGGCCCTGCGCCTGCGGTTCCACGTCTTTCATGCCTGATCGGGACGTGATGGACACCTGGGCCACATCATCCCTCTCGCCGCAGATCGTGGGCCGCTGGCTGGCTGACGCGGGGTTGTATGAAAAGGTGTTTCCGATGTCCCTGCGCCCCCAGGCGCACGAGATCATCCGCACGTGGGCGTTCTACACCATCGTCAAGTCTCACTATCACTTTGGCGCGCTGCCCTGGAAAGAGGCTGCCATCTCCGGCTGGGGACTGGCGCCGGAGGGTGCGGGCAAGATCAGCAAGAGCCGCGGCGGCGGCCCGATGGCGCCGCAGGAGATGATCGAGCTGTACTCCGCCGACGCTGCGCGCTACTGGGCCGCCAGCACGGGCTTTGGCAAGGACTCGATCATCAGCGAGGAAAAGATACAGGCCGGGGCCAAGCTGGTCACCAAGCTGTGGAACGTGGCCCGTTTCAGCGAGCGGTTTGTGGCCGGAGCCGCAGGCTCCGTCGATTATCAAGTACCATCTGAGGCTCCGCCGCTTTCCCTGGCCGACCGCTGGATTCTTTCCAGGACCCAGCGGCTGGTCGAGTGGGTGACGGCGCTCTTTCGCGATTACGATTTTGCCGCGGCCAAGAGCGAGACGGAGGCCTTTTTCTGGCAGGTGCTGGCCGATAACTATCTGGAGATGTGCAAGCTGCCGCTCTATGAGGAGAACAGTCCCGGGGCGCGCTACGCGCTGCGCGCGGCGCTCCTGACCGTGCTCAAGCTCTTTGCGCCGTTTATGCCCTACGTGACCGAAGAGATCTACCAGGGATTGTTTGCGGCGGGCAGCGGTTCGATCCACCGGGCCAGTTGGCCCGTCGCGGACGAGTCCCTGATCGATGAGCAAGCAGAGGCCGCCGGGGACGTGGTGGTGGAGATAGCCACCGCGGTGCGCCGCTACAAGACGGAAAACCAACTCCGCATGGGCGCGGAGCTGGCGCGGCTGCAGGTGGCGGTGGAAGATGCGAGTCTACGTCAGACATTGGGTGAGGCCGTTGTCGATATCAGGAGCGTCACTCGTGCAGAGCGGGTGGAGATCGTCGAGCAGTTCGACGGCGACTTGAAAATTATCCAGGATACGGGTATTATCGCTGTAGCCCTGAAAGAATAGAACAACCGAAGGAAGGAAAAGATGACGGATAAGCTAGCCAAAGTATACAACCCCCAGGAACACGAGGAACGCCTCTACACGTGGTGGGAGGAGCAGGGTTTCTTCCGCCCGGAGAAGCAGCTCGAACTGGGTCTGGCAACCGAGGACGACCCGTGTTTTTGTATCACTATGCCGCCGCCTAACGTGACCGGCGTGCTGCACCTGGGGCATGCCATGACCGCCGCGGTCGAGGATCTGATGACGCGCTACTACCGCATGAAGGGGTATCAGGCGCTCTACCTGCCCGGTGCGGACCACGCCGGCATCGCCACGCAGAACGTGGTGGAGCGGGAACTACGCAAGGAAGGTCTGACCCGTCACGACCTGGGCCGCGAGGCGTTCGTCGAGCGCTGCTGGGAGTGGGCGCAGGAGTCACTGCGCGTCATCACCGAGCAGCACAAGCGGCTGGGCATCTCGTGTGATTGGGAGCGGGAGCGCTTTACCCTGGATGAGGACCTGAGCCGCGCCGTGCGCACCGCCTTTGTGCGGCTATACAAGCGCGGGCTCATTTCAAAGGGAACCTACCTGGTTAACTGGTGCCCGCGCTGCACCAGCGCCATCTCCGACCTGGAGGTGGAGCCGGAGGAGCGCGACAGCCACCTGTGGTACATCCGCTATCCGGTCGTCAACGACGATTGGGATGTCCCCCCCTCTGTCCCCCCCGCTAGCGGGGCTACCCCCCCTCTGTCCCCCCCGCAGGCGGGGGGGACAAAAGGGGGGGCTTGGGGCAGCGGTGGGTGGGCCGCGGGCGCCACCGAGTTCATCGAGATGGCCACCACCCGCCCGGAGACGATCCTGGGCGATACCGCCGTGGCGGTCAATC
>CAZKDJ010000004.1:0-2029 GCA_964551295.1 uncultured Anaerolineales bacterium
CCTCGCCGTACCAAGATCGAGGAGTGGCGATCCTCATGTCAAGTGACCCACTAGTGCATATCCGAACGATCCGGATAACGCCAGCGCAGCCGGGGGACAAGTCGAGGCACGTGCCGCTGGTACTCCTCGTACGCCGCGCCAAACTCGGCCACCATCCGGCTCTCCTCATGTATCGAACCGACGTAGAAGTAAAGCGTAAACAGCATGTACAGCACCAGTAAATTCAGCGTCATCACCGGCGTCAGCCAGATGACGATCAGGCTGAAAAAGTAACCGGGATGCCGCACGTAGCAGTAGAGCCCGCGCACCCGCAGCGAGCTATCTTTCTCTTCCTGCTGCCCATCCAGCGCCTGTATCAGCCCGACGAAGCGCAAAGCGTCTGTCTGCAGGATCGCAGCCGCCGCCCCGACCGCCCCACCCGCCTGACCCAGCACCATCAGCCAGCGCCAGGGCACCGGCACAAGGTAGAGAATGCGATCGGGAAGAATGACAAAAAATAGCAGAATCGGCGAGAAAGATACGAGGGCAAAGAGAACGTAGACAATGCGATACCAACGGTCGACACCGGTGCCGAAAACTCGCCGCGCCCACCCCTTCACACGCGGGCTGGCCAGGAGGCTGTGTATCCCGGCCCAGGCGATGAAACAGGCCGAAAGGATCAATGCGCTCCAGAACATGGTCACACCTCCGTGTGGTGGCTCCGCCTACGCACTGATGCCGCCGATTGAAATCGCGGCTAGGGGGCGCTGCGCGCCAGCCGACCGCCTACGCGGTCGATCGATGCGTCGGCCTACGCCGACGCCCGGCCGCAGGCCCTCCTGCCGCACACTTCAGTGTGGCGGCACCGTCGTGTTCGGCTCCACCAACTCGAACGTCTCCTCAAGCGCCGCCCACAGGTCGTCCACAGCATGGTGTTCCTTCTGACGTTTCACATAGCCGACAACTCTGGGTAAATCCCACCGACTGACGGTAAAGGCCGCATATCCCCCTTGCCACTTGAACTGCGTCTCAAGCCTCAGCGTCTCGTTGACAAAATGGGACGAAACTCCTTTGATCTGTTTCACCAGATAAGCAACAGTGACCGTCGTGGGAAACGATGTCACGAGATGCACGTGGTCAGCCACTCCGTTCAGGGCTAACACAGTAGCACTCGCTCCCCGCACTTGGCTTTCGATGTTTCGGTACAAGCGACGCTCAATACCGGATGTGATCAAGGGCAGCCGATCCCACGTCGCCCAAACCAAATGCAGATACAATGCCAGCTTGTTCCGTCGCATAAAGCCTCCTTTCCTGCGCCGGCATAAGGCCGTCGATTGAAATCGCGGCCCAGGGGCGCTGGCGTGCCGGCCGACTGCCTGCGCGGTCGGATCGACGCATCGGCGTAGGCCGACACCCGGCCGCATGCCCTCCTGCCGCACACTTCGGTATGGCGGCGCCTTCCGCCATCACTCAGATTCGTCTTCCTCGCTCCTATCCTTGCGGCGCATATCGCGGGCCTTGGCCCGCAAGTCCTGGAAGAACTCGGTCTCTACGACGCTGTCCACCTGCTGCCGCCGCTTGACCTCGTCGACCTCGATGCGCAACTACTGCAACTGCTCCCTGAGCTTGTACTCGCGGGCCTGTACCTCGCGCGCCATCTGCTGAAAGACGCGTGTGAGATAGCCCAACTCGTCCGTCCGCCTGGCAATCGCATCCAGCGACCCCGGCGTGAACTCTTCCGCCTCCACCGCGCGAGCCGCGTCGGTGACGGCCAACACGGGCCGCATGATGTATTGCGCCATGACGACGCCCATGAGGAGCGCCACGCACAGGATCAACACCCCCAGCAGGACGGTCGTTCGCACGTTGCCATAGACTGGCCCTATGAAGTCGGTCTCGGGGATGACGACAAAGATGAGCCATTCAAGCCCGTGACCATCCTTGGTCGAAGCGAGCTCGTGGACATACCTGTGTTCACGGACCCGGACGTTGCCGAGCGCCACGCGAAGATCACGGCCCAAGGAAACCGGCACGGCATCGAGGACATGGG
>CAZKDJ010000004.1:2039-59385 GCA_964551295.1 uncultured Anaerolineales bacterium
GACCATCCTGCAGTGGGGCTACCTGGACAAAGTGGCGTACGCCGTCAAGACTGTACATGAACTGGCGGCTCTCGTCGATCCGCGCCAGGCTCCCGAACTGCACTAGCGACTGCTGGGTCGCCGACCTAATCTGGGGCTCGCTGCTGTCGTTGGCAAACAGCCGCTGCTCTCCCTCGTCGGTGCTAAAGAACGGAGCCTCGGCGGCCGAGCTGGTCACGATCTCGCCGGAACGCTCGACGACAAAGGCGCGCCCGGTCTGGCCGATCTCGAGGCCACGCAGGAAATCGCTCAACTGCTCCAGGGAGAACTCGATCCCCAGGACGCCGAGGAGATCGCCGGCCTCGTCATAGACCGGAGCTACGGAGGTGATGATCAGGATGGGGCGAGCGATATCGGGATAGATGACGCTCCACGTGGGCTCTCCCCGCTCTGCCGCTGCGCGGTACCAGGGCCGCACGCGCGGGTCAAATTCGACGCTGTCGAGGAGTTCGACCGGTTGCCGCTCGTCATCCAGACGGTAGATATCCATCATGGGAGTGGCCTCCTCCTCCAGGGTCCACAGCACCATCGTGCCGTCACCCTCCCGCTGGATGCCCAGGAACTCGCCTGCCTCGGTGTCCAGGTAGATAAAGGGCACCGATTCCGTGAGTTGGGTCTGCTCCCAGAAATAATCCTCCAGCTCCGCGAAATCGTCCACGTCCAGGTTCCCCGTGCGGATGGCCGAAAGGTTGATCTGGTGGAACATGTGGGGCGTGCGGATGTGGCCCATAACGTGCTCCCCGATGCGGGCCGCGGTTTCCTGACTCAATTGGTTCGCCAGGCCATCGACGGCCCGCTTCCCGCTGCAGAACGCCAGCCAGCCGATCAGGCTGACGGTCACCGTGATCAGCACCACAAAGAGCATCGGAATCACGTACCGGATCGAAATATTGGGTATCCGTCTTGAGAACATGGTCCTTATTCCTCGATTACCTCGACTCTTCGCCCTAACGCCTCTTCGATCTCCTGCGGCCACATCCCATCCAGCGACTGTCCCTCCGGTCCGCCGAACATCGCCCCGGGCAGTACCACCACGTCACCCAGCCTCCTCCGTCCCTGCAACTGCGCCACCACGTCCTGCCCCGTCAGCAGACCCGCCACCGTCACCGTCTGGCCAAAGAAATGATTCGTAATCGGGATGACTTTGGCTTCCGTCACAGAGCACAGGACCGGGGCAAAGAGTGCACCTGTCACTAGAATTGGAGATTGGAGATTAGAGATTGCCTGCTTTAATCTCCAATCCCCAATCTCTAAGAATCGCCGCACCAGCCCAACCCCATTCTCCGTCAAATCCAGCCCGTCGTACGCGGCGGCCTCCGGCACAGGCTCCCCAAGCCGCAGGTACCACTCGTCGGAGAGGTAGGCGAAATTGACGCCCAGCCGCTCCCGCAGCCGTGCCTGCCAGACCGCGACCTGTTTGAAGGCCAGGCGCATCTCGGCCTCGGTATGCACGCGGCACCCACCACGGTGGAACATGGTCAGCCCGACCGGCACAACGCTGACGGAAAGTACCGCCGGGTACAACTCGGCCAGGTCGCCGATGGAGCGGTCCAGGTGCGAGCCATCGTTGAGGCCGGGCGTGACGACGATCTGCGCGTGCACCTCGACATCGAGACCGGCCAACCGGCGCAATTGTTCCATCACGTCGGGGGCATTGGGGTTGCGCAGCACGCGGCGGCGTAGGTCGAGATCGATGGCGTGCACCGAGACGTAGAGCGGACTGAGGTGCTGCTCCTCGATACGCGCCCAGTCGGTTTCGGTCAGGTTGGTCAGCGTGACATAGCTGCCGGTGAGGAAGGAGAGCCGGTAGTCGTCGTCCTTGACGTAGAGGGACGGGCGCAGATCTAACGACTGCGAAGCAGGCGGCGTCTGCTTTGCAGCCGTTGGCATCTGGTCGACAAAGCAGAACTCGCAGCGGTTGTTGCAGCGGCGGATCCCGTCAAACGTCAGATCAGCAAAGTCGAGCCCCAGTGGCTCGTCGTAGCGCCGCTCGGTCTCGACGGTGAGCGCCTGCCCCTCCCGCTGCACTTGGAACGCCGGCCGCTCCTCGGCCGCGTAGAATCGCACGTCGATGACGTCGTGCAGCGGGTGGCCGTTGACAGCGAGCAGTACATCCCCCGGCCGCAGGTCCACGCGCGCAGCCAGACTGCCGGGGGCGACGGCAGCAATCACTCCCCCGGCCACCCTCGCTCCTCGATCAATCGCTCCACGGCAGCCATCACCCCTTCGATATCCAGGTCGGTCGTATCCAGAACGACTGCATCCTCGGCCGTGCGCAACGGTGAGGCCTCCCGGTTGCCATCGATCTCGTCGCGGCGGCGCATCGAGGCCAGCACGGTTTCGTACTCGCTATCCTCGCCGCGCGCACGCTCCTCCTTCCAGCGGCGGCGCGCCCGCTCTTCCACGCTGGCGTCCAGGTACACCTTGAGATCGGCGTCGGGCAGGACGACGGTGCCGATGTCACGCCCGACCATCACTACTCGTCCACACTCGGCCACGCGCCGCTGCTGGCGCACCATCTCGCGCCGCACGCCCGGATAGGCCGAGACGGGCGAGACGTTGGCGTTCACCGCCGGCGAACGAATCTCCCACGTGACATCCACGCCGTCGGCCAGGACGGTGTACTGGCGCCCATCGTCGCCCGTCGGCGGAACGACGTCGATGCGCAGCTCCTCGGCCAGCGCCGTCACCGCCGCCTCGTCCTCGATGGAGATGCCGCGATCCAAAGCGGCCCAGGTCACGGCGCGATACATCACTCCTGTATCGAAATACAGATAGCCCAACCGCCGGGCAAGCAACTCACCGATGGTGCTCTTGCCCGAGGCGGCCGGGCCATCGATAGCGATGGTAGACACGTTCAATCCAACTCCTTCGACAGCGCAGCTTCCACTTTTCCGCGGACCGCCTCGGCACTCCAGCGCTGCTCGCCATCGAGCAGGACGGTGCGCGGGTTGTTGAGCAGCCACTCGTCGTGCAGGTACTCGAGTTGCAGCAGATACTCGAGCGGGATGCCGACCTCCTCCGCCCGATCACGCACCTTGATGCGCTCCAGACAGATCTCGGCAGGCGTGCGCAGATACAGGATCAGGTCGGGCTCGACGCAATAGTTGGAAACAAGAAACTCCCACAAACCGCAGTAGAGCTGGAACTCGGGGGGCGACATCAAGCCCGTGCGGAAGCAGTTCTCGGCAAAGATGTACCGGTCGCAGAAAATGGACCGCTCCAACACGACTCGGGTGTGGTCGGTGTAAGCCAGCACCTCCTTCCACGTCTTGGCGCGAGTGACAAAGGCACAGATCTGGAACGTGAACGCCCAGCGCTCGGTGTCACTATAGAAAAGCTCCAGCATGTTGGCGGCAAAGCCCTCGCGCCAGGCCGCCGTCGGCTCCTCGATAAAGTCGAACGCATCGGACGACGCCAAGGCCTTGCCCACCGTGGTTTTCCCCGCCCCGATATTGCCCTCTAATAGTACCATCAACCTATCATCCTTCATGAATTCAACCATCGTTGACCACCCCATTCTTCGTTTTGATCACCCGTTCTCAGTCGGAGGGTAGTATACCACGCCGGTTGCCTGCGGCAAAGTTCAGGGCGGATTTGCTATCCGCCCCGCCGCCTACAGGCCAGGTAGCAAACCCGATCTACAACTGATTGTCGTGGAGTGGCGTCACTCGAGCTTTCGGGAAGATCGTTTTGCCGCAGCGGGTCTTTTGCATTATAATACCGCCGACTATGGAAGAACGCCTGCAAAAGATCCTGGCCCGTGCGGGCTTTGGCTCCCGCCGGGCCTGCGAGGAACTGATCCGCCAGGGACACGTGGCCGTAAACGGCCAGGTGGCCCGCATCGGCCAGAAGGCCGACCCCGAACGCGACCGCATCACCCTGGACGGAAAGCGGGTGCAGGACAAGCACACGTACACCTACGTGGCCCTGCACAAGCCGCGCGGTGTGCTCTCCGACGAGGGGGATGGCACCGGGCGCGTCCAGACCGCGCGCGACTTGGTGGACCTACCGGGTCGCTTGTACCCCATTGGGCGGCTGGACCTGCGCAGCGAGGGGTTGCTCCTCCTGACCGACGATGGAAAGCTGACCCATCGGCTCACCCATCCCCGTTACGAGCACGAGAAAGAATACCGGGTCTACGTGGAGGGCCACCCGGACGAGAAAACGCTCCAGCAATGGCGCAGCGGCGTCTTTTTGGACTGCAGCAAGACGGCGCCGGCCGAGGTTTCCATCGTGCGCCGCGAAAAAGGCCGCGCCTGGTTGCGAGTGGTGCTGCGCGAAGGTCGCAAGCGCCAGATCCGCCGCGTGGGCGCGATGCTGGGCCATCCCGTGCACGAACTGATCCGCACCCGCATCGGGCCGGTACACCTGGGGGACCTCGAGCCGGGACAGTGGCGGCACCTGACCGGGAAAGAAGTCGAGGCGTTGCAGAAACTTACACTCGGGAAACGCAAATGAATCTCATCGACGACAAGACCAACTCACAGGCCCACGGCTGGCAGCGGCTGGCCACCGACTATCCCTACACCTTTCGCATGTTCCGCGTGCGGCGGGATCAGGCCCGCTGGCCCGATGGCCGGGTGCGCACCTTTTCCTACGTCGAGACCGCCGGTGCAGTCTGGGTAGTGCCGGCGACCGCCGATGGACAGGTGGTCCTCATCCGCCAGTTCCGCTACATGCTGGACGATTGGCAGTGGGAGGTGCCCGCCGGCGGCTTTCACGATTTCACCGGCGACCCGGTCGAGCTGGCCAAGCACGAGCTGGAGGAAGAGGTCGGAGGCTCTAGCGACAACTGGCTCTACGTCGGCTCCTTCAATACCGGCGCCAGCACCTTCGAGGAACTGGCCCACATCGTGCTGGCCCGCGGCGTGCGCCTGGATCGCCAGCCACGCCGCGAGCCGGCCGAGATCATCGAGGTACACCTGGTGCCCATCGAGCGCGCACTGGAGATAGCCCGCAGTGGCGAGATGACCGATGGCCACAGCGCTCTAGCGCTCCTGCGCTGTGAGCCGTACCTGATAGGAGTAGCCGAATGAGCGAAGCACGAGCCCCCGAAATTGTCGTCGGTGCGCTGCTGGTCAACTCACAGGATCAGATATTCCTCGCCCGCTTCACCAAGCGGCAGGGGCACTACGTCGTCCCCGGTGGTCACGTCGACTATGGCGAGACGGCGGCTCAGGCACTGGTGCGCGAGATGCAGGAGGAGACCGGGCTGACGCCGACCGAGTTCCGCCTGCTGCTGGTGCACGAGCGCATCTGCCCGCCAAACTATAAGGATGGACACCATCATCTGGTCTATCTGGACTTTCTGGTGCAGAATTGGGAGGGCACACTCCAGTTGGACGGCGTGGAACTGTACGATGGGCAGTGGACGTCGCTCGAAGAGGCCTTGAGCCTGCCTTTGGCCGATACCACCCGGCGGCTGGTTGAATACTATGCCAAAACCGGCCCCGACGGCCCAGTTTCCTACTACGAGGATCGGTAACCCAATGGACCTATTCCAAGCCCTGCCCGCCCTGCGCCATCACCCGCTGATGAAAGGCAAACGAATCGCCCTTGTCGGCGTCTCGGCCATCGTGTGCGACGATGAGGCACACTACTTTGAGATCAGCAAGCCCAAGTACTGGCGGCAGTGCGAGGACGGCACCACCGCCGTCGGCGTGGGGGGCATCGGCGGGGGCATCAAGCAAGGAGAGACAGTCATGGCCTGCCTGCACCGCGAGGTGCAGGAAGAGATCGGCACGCAGGTGAGGCTGGAACCGGTTCGAGAGACTACCCTGTTCCACGAGTGGCAGATCGCCGGCACGCTCAGCCTGAAGCCGAGCAGGAAGCGCCCCACGCCCCTGATGGTCATCCTGACTCCGCCACGCCTGGGCGGCCCCAATACTCCCGATCACCTGGCCATCCTCACCTTCCGTACGCACCTGCGCGGCGAGCCTATCCTCCACGATCTATTTGGCCTGCTGCGCATCGAAAACGACATCCTGGTCGAGTTCTTTGGCCGCGACACGTGGCCGCTGGAGGAGGCACGCGCGCTCCCCGGCCTGACGGCCACGCTCAACGATCGACCTCCCCCAAACGCGATCCTGCGCCCTGTTCTGACCGGGCGCGCCTTCCAACTCCTCACCCGGCACGGACGCGCGTAGGGCGTCCGTCAGGCTGGCGACGGGTTCCCGCCTGTCCGGCGACGCCCAAGCGACGTGCCACCGTCCAGCAATGCCCCCCACCCTGTGATATCCTACACTCGTCGGCACGAGCCGGCCCCCAGGCACAAGCCAGCGCCAGATCCTGCCACAGGCGGGGTCAAATAGCCCGGGCGCAGGATGGCTCGGCAAGCCGCTTGGGGAAACGATCCAGGGGGAGCAACGGCGCCATACGCCACCCTGAATCCAACGCCCGGGCTACCGGAATCTACACGCAGCGCATAAGCAAACCAGAGGGAAAGGAGAGGAATGGAAGGCGTAACACGAACAACGCGCGTTGTCCGACTGGGTGGAAACCTCAGCTTGTTGGCAGCAATGTCCGCTTGCCTGGTCCTGTGGGGCGGCATCAACCTCTTGCACACACACTCCTCGCTTCCACAGGCTTCCGCGGTCCCAACTGACGAACCCGCGTCACTCCAACGGACGGTGGCATGGCAACAGTCACCCCAGGGCCGCCGTGCACTAGCCAACCTTCTGCTCTTTTGGATTCCGCTCGGCTTGGGTGCGGTCGCCAGCGGCGCCGGCATCGTCACCCTGGCCCACAGCCACGAACGAGACCTAGAGGCATCCCATCGCGCGCTCATCGCGCTGATCTTGAGCGCCATTCCAGGCTGTCTATGCACGCTATGGTACGCCGCAACCGCTTCCAGTTTCTAGGCTGACGAATGCGGAGATTGCCCAATTGTAACGCGGTTTTTCAAAGCGGCAATACTTTTATCACACACTTGTAACCTGGAGTTTAGACAAAATCAAAAAGCGCGAAAGAAACCGGGTTTTTTGATTTCATCTTGCGAAAAGCACGCTCGAAAACCTGGCAAAACGTGCCAGAAAAGGCGATTCAGTAGCGAAAAACCCGGTTTCTTGGCTTTTGTCTAAACTCGAATGTAACACGAAGCAAATAAACTCTTGATAGATTGTGCTTGCAGAAGGAGGCACAGATGCGCCACTTTATGACCATTACGGGAATCCTCATCGCCCTAATGTTCCTGCTTGCGATCCTCGCTGGGTCGGCCCGTGCCAGCGGGGCGATGCCCCGCCCCACTGGAGACGCCCAACCGGCAGACGCCTCGCCGATGATCTACTTGGCGCTCATGGGCGGTGCAGCTTCGCTGGCGGCATTCGTGTGGCTGGGCATGCTGCGCCGCGTCCAAAAACCTAACCTTGATCAAGGCACGGCACAGGACCGCCTCCCGAACGAGGGCAAAACGGAGTAAAGCTCCCCAACCACAACGAGGGCTTGCAGGCTTTTTCCCAGCCATCGTTGTTCAGCATCTATATTGGTGACCGTCGTCACGCGCTCGGCGGCCCCGGGCGGTGACAGCGAGCGACTGAACGCATCGCACCGAGCATTGGCTGTCCTGGCTGGATTGGGACACAGGCCTTTGCATTTACCTCACTTCACTCAACAGAGCAGACGTGGTACAATCAGTCGTTAATGAACTCAAAAACCGCTCTGTTACTGGCACTGCTTATTCTCGTCGCGTATCTGCCCCCCTGCCCTGCCGACGCTGGAGACGAACGGCTGGTGCTGGCCTTTTACTATGCCTGGTACGACCAGAGCTTTTGGCAGAAATCCCTCTCCGACCAAC
Source organism: uncultured Anaerolineales bacterium (assembly GCA_964551295.1). GTDB lineage: Bacteria > Chloroflexota > Anaerolineae > B4-G1 > B4-G1 > JAFGED01. Next base: position 9,874 of record CAZKDJ010000004.1, read on the forward strand.
CCGTGCAGACCTATACGTCCACCGATCCTGCAGCCATGGAGCGGCACGTCCTGTGGGCACAGCAAGCGGGCATTGACGCGTTCATCCAGGGATGGTACGGCCCTCAAGTAGAGTACAATCAAACCGAACCCAACTTTGCCACCCTGCTCGACGTCGCCGCCAAGCACGGCTTCAAGGCGGCGGTGTACTTTGAGGTCACCAGTCCCTTTTTCCACTCCGAAGCGGACGTGCTGGCAGCTCTGCAACATCTGCTCACCGTCCACGCCAATCACCCGGCCTACCTGCGCATCGGGGGCAAACCCGTCGTTTTCTTCTGGCGACAAGGGCGTTTTCCGGTGGAATCGTGGGCCGGCATTCGCAATCAGGTGGACCCCGATCGCAACACCATCTGGATCGAGGAAGGCGTGACGCTATCCCACATGGCCCACTTTGACGGCCACCACCTGTACAGCGTGGCCTGGGACGCCCAACCAGAGCAACAGCTCTTGAAGTGGTCGCGCTGGATTCGGGACTGGAGTGCCGAGCATGGCGTCGACAGGTACTGGGTCGCCACGGTGATGCCCGGTTACGACGATCTGGTCACCGGTCGCGCCGACGCCTTTGTCCGTGAGCGTGCCATCGGCGATTATTACCGTCGCTGCTGGGAGGGCGCCATCCAGAGCGGGGCGGACATGGTCATCATTACCAGTTTCAACGAGTGGCTGGAGGGCACACAGATCGAGCCCAGCGTGACGTATGGTGACTTTTACCTGAACCTGACGCGAGAGCTGGGCGATCGGTATCGATCCGGGCCAGTATACCTGGCACCGGAAATCGCTCCTCCGACCACTCCGCCGACCGAGCCCCCGGCTCCTACCATCGCCCCTACTTCCACGCCCACTCCCACCTCGACGCCTACCGCTACGCCAACACCGACATCCACTCCCACACCGATTCCCACAGCCACGCCACTGCCGACCCTCACACCCTCGCCGACAGCTACTCCAACGCCGCCTCCCACGTCGACGCCGACCCCAACCTTACCCCAGGCAGCGGGCTCGTTCGCGCAGGACCATCCCGAGTTGATCGTGGCGGGTATAGGGTTGACGCTGATCGCAGTCATGGCGGTATACATAACCGCCAAAGATAGGCGTCCAGGATAGCGCCTCGTATTCTGTCTTCCCCCCTAAATTTGCCCCACGTCCCCAAATTACCGAGACAACACCCCAAGATATACCACAAATATATCTTTCGGCAGATGCAATTATGTCGCGCTGCATATATAGTATCCATACAGACAATAACTACACCCGTAGCACGTCTCCTTCTTGAGCAAAGAGTGCAGCCGATCAACCGCACAGACGCGACTCTGCTACTGCCGCCCAGGAGAAAGTGCGATATGAACCACCCAAAAGATAGCCCAACCCATACATCGATAGATGTAGCGCCTCACCCCGTGATTCGGTATATCGGCCACTCGTGTTTCCTGATCTTGGCCCCCGATGGTACGCGCATCGTCACCGATCCCTACAGCTTTGCCGCAGCATATTTGCCGTTCCCCACCGACGTCGAAGCCGACCTGATCACGGTGAGTCACGGCCTGGATGACTTTTTCCATCTGCGCGCCCTCCGAGGCCATCCTACGATCATCAGCGAAGCCATCGCCGACAAAATTGGCCCGGTCGAAGTGACGAGCTACAACTCGCTGCGCGGGGGACGGGAAGGGATATACAGAGGGATCAACAAAATCTTTGTTTTCAAGATTGGACCGATCAAAATCGTTCACCTGGGTGAGTTGGGCAAGATCGAGCTTCCCGAAGTATACGCAGCCATCACGAACGCCGACGTGATGCTCGTGCCCGCCGGTCAGGCAGACACTATGCCCTTCGACCGACTCAACGAGCTTGTAGTGCAGACAAATGCACGCACGGTGATTCCCCACCACTTTAGCCTCAGCGACGCAGAACATTGGCACGATCTGAGCACGGTGGAGGAATACATAGCGGCACTCCCTTCAGGCACTGTTGTCGTCAAAGCCGACGAACTGACCGTGACGCCCAACATGCCAAAACAAGTCGTCATTCTCACGCTCAAAGCGTTTGCAGCCACACAGAGGAACCTTTCAATCGCTGAAACCTACTTGGATCTAACACAGAACAGTGTCACTGTACAGGCTGTCCTGTGCAACAAAAAGACACACCACTCGGTTAAGCCGGGCGGCGACACGGACACCCTCTACCAGGCCTTGTGGGCGGGCCATCTCAGGTCCGAAATCGACGCCTGGATCGACCTGTGGAAACATCGCCCCGTCTCCTCCTGCAACGAGAACTAGATCCTCCTCCCTTCAATTGCTCCCGCTGAAAGTCACGGGGGCGTAAAGGCAAAATCCCCTCGACCAAACACGAGGGGATTTTGCTTTGCCGGAGTACAGCCGCCGATAGTGGTTGTTTGCAAAAGAACGACCATCGTGTATACTCCGCCCTGAAAAGCGTTCGTCAATACTCACTGGAGGTGGTCAAATGAGATGCAAAAAGAGTTTGGGGCTGTCGGTCCTGGCATCGTTACTTCTGATGTCCGGGTGCTGCGGATCAGCAGCCGCGCCTGCACTCGAAACTCAGGTTACAATTCTCTATCAGGAGAACTGCCAGTTCGTGCTGACCAGCCCAGAGGGGATCAAGGTCTTGATCGATGTGGGCAATCCCGGCCTGCTAGCCGAGTCACCCACTGAGCAAGATATCCTGCTGACGACTCACTCCCACATCGGCCACCACCATTTGACGAGCCATTATGATCAAGCCTTTGGCACGTCCTTCCCCGGCCAGCAATTGAATATGAAAGCGGGAGAAATCAGCTCGGGCGATGTGGCTGTGAAAGGCATCCAGTCCGCGGATGGCCCCCGCGAACCTGACGGCAGCAACTATATCTACATCATCGATATGGGCGAGTTGCGAGTCGTGGACTTTGGGGGTATCGGACAGGACCAGTTTACCCAGGAGCTCCTTGACGAGCTAGGAGAGGTAGACATTGCCCTCACCCAACTGAAGAATTCCTACAGCGAGATGGATATCGAGAACAAAAAGGGCTTTAACCTGATGGACCAGGTGAAACCCAAGATGGTCATCCCCACACACGGCAGCACCGATATGGATACCATCGCTTACGCAGTGAGCGTATGGACGGATGCCTACGCAGATTCAGGTGAGGTCATTGTTGAAAGCTCTGGCTTGAGTGACGAAACCAAGCTTCTCTTGCTGGGCGAACCGGCTATGACCGCCGCTTTCAAGAACATACACGGCCTGCCCGATTGGGAATAACACGAGAAAACCCCGGCGCGGGTGTGCTTGCACCCCACGCCGGGGTCTGCGTCTCGTGCCTACTCGCTCACCGTCACCTCCAGCGGCGCGCGCACGGTCACGTCGCCGGGGTTGTAATAGTCGTACGCGCTGGAGGGCGGTGTCTGCGCCCGCATCGGGAAGCGCGCCTGCAAGCGGTAGCTAAAGCTCAGCGGTGCCCCAGGGGAGAAATCCTCCAGGTAGATGATGATCTGCCTTCCCGTCAGCTCGTAGCGGGCGATGACGCCCTTCTCCACCAACTGACCTAGATCCTCAGTCACCACGTTGAATCCTGGGGGCACCCCCAGATCGATCAGCGCCATCTTGACCACGCCCTCCTGGTTGAGGCGCACGTCCACGTCGACCGTCACCTCGTCGTTGACGGCCAACGCCGTACGGTCGTAGGCCACGTCGATGGTAATCAACTCCTCCGTCTCCGGCACGGGCTCCACCTCGTCCCACGGCAAGTAGTAGCGCGTGGCCACCTGAAACATCAGGTTCCCCCCACCTTCCAACTCAATCTGCACGCGGTTCTCGCCCGTGGGCGAAAAGCCGCGGTCGAAGGTGACCAGGTGCACCACGTCGGCGTTGGTCTCGCCGATCACGACCTCCTGTGTCAGCTCGTTGTTTAGGCTGACCGTGACGGTGGCCGGCCCCTCGGCCTGGCCCGTCTGCTCGTTGGCCAGCAGCAGCGCTTTGAGCGAGAGGGTGGTGGCCTGGGTCGTCTGCCACGTGCCCCAGGAGTCCTTGCCCTGGATCAGGTAAGCCATTGCGCCGCTAACCGCGTCGGGGTAGGCCTTGGCGCGCATCAGGGCGATGGCCGCCAGCGCCGTGGTCTCCAGGCTGCCGCTTTCACCCGTCGCGCCCATGAACGAGGCCGCGCCGGTCTGCCAGTAGATGGCGTCGCCCTCCTCAACGCGCATCTCGTAAAGCCGGTCGATTACCACCCTTGTCGCCGAGTCGTCGGGGTCGTAGACGGCCAGCGCGTTGGCCACCAGCGCCAGACCGTAGCCATCCTCCACCTCCGAGGCGTGCTCGCGGATATACGCGATGGCCCGCCCAACCTCCGGCGTGTCCGCGTACCCCGCCTCGATCAGCGCCCAGGCGATGTAGGCGGTGGTGGGCGCCTGCGATTCCACATGCCAGTGCTCGGAATATGCCTGGTCGACCCAGGTGCCGTCCGCCCGCTGCTGGCTCAACAGCCACTGGGCCGTGCGCGCGATGAGTGCCTCGTCCACCGGGTGGATCTCGGCCATGTCGGTGAACTCCATCAGCCCGTAGGCGGTGAGGAACGCCTCCGCCGGGGGGTTGCCAAAGAGGCTGAAACCCCCACCGTCCACCTCAAAGGTCAGCAGCCGCTGGTAGCCGGTGGCCACGTACTTTTCGGCCTGCATCTGCACCTCGGGGTTAGCGTTGCCCGTCTTTTGCATATAGTCGAGAATCAGAACATTCGGGTACGTCGCCGACGTACTTTGCTCGAATCAGCCGTGGGGCAAGCGCAGTATCTTTTCCAATCCCTCCACCGCCTGGGCCATCACCCCCGGATAGACCTTGACCTCGACGTAGGGCGTATCGGGCACCGCCTCTGCCGGGATGTCGAGCGCAACCTCTTTGTTTTCGCGCAGCCAGTCGCTTTCGGTGAGGCGGAACTCTTTGCCGTTGGGTACCACCGTCACCTCGCGGCGAATGGCGTCGCTCATCATCTCGCCCCAGGCCGTGACCTGGAAACCTTGCCGCCCGAAATCGAGCACGCGGATGGGAAAGTAGACCACCTCGATGTCGTTCGACGCGATCGTCAGCGTCTGCTCCTTATCACCCAGCAGATCGAACCAATCCTCCTCCTGCACCTCCAACCGCACCTCCTGTGCCTCAGGTAGGTAATTAAAGACGCCCACCGGGATGCTGATCTCGTCCTCCTGCGTCAGCGAGACCGGCAGGTCGATGTCGACAAAGAAATCCTGGAACACGCGTACACCCCGGGTGGTGAACCCCAGGCGGCCGTCCTGAGACGAGGCCAGCGCCGTCAGCCGCCAGGTGGTGATCGAGTCGGCCATCGGGATCTCTAGCGAGGCAAAGCCGTCCGCGTTGGTGAGCACCTCCGGCGCCCAGTAGAGGGTTTCGGGAAAGTACTGCCGCAACCGTGGCGCTTCTTTGTCCTCGGTCGTAGGCTCTCCTCCACCCGCCGTGTCGGGAATCGGAGTCGGTGCTCCTTCTGGCGGAGCCTCCATTTCTTTTTCCACCTCTCTCACGACACCCCCTTCCTCACCCGCCCACTCCCCGTCTGCCATTCCAGGCTCCGGCATCCCGGCCATCATCGGTACAGGCGCAAAAACCAGGAGACCTGCAAACAAGACCACCATCACGGGCAAAGCCAAAAGCGCGCCAAGCCCGGTAGCGATCCCGCCCACCACACGCCGCTTCTGAGCCCAGCGCATCTGGCCAAAGAGGAGGTACACACCAGGAACGAGCGCCAGCGCCACCAGCGCGATGACGGTCAATGCTTCTGACGGCTCGCCACCCTGATCTGAAGCTAAGAAAAGCAGGAACAGGAAAGCGGGCCAGGCCAGAGTCAGCAGAGTGAAGAACTTGGCCGGCGGGTCGCGCTTCACCCAGGCATAGATGCCGAACCCTAGCATCCCCGCGCCAAAGATCAAGAGCAGCGGGATCAGCAATATCTCTGGATCAAAGTAGTAGAACTCGTTCACCAGGGCAAAGAACCAGCCAGAAAGCAGGCAGCTTCCGACCACCACGATCCCAAAAGCGATGGCCAGCCGCACCAGCGCGCGCTTGGCGACGCCCGAGCGCACCAGGGCGACGATGGCCACCGCCCACAGCCCCAGCGGGACGAGGATCATGCCAATCACGGCCCCCTGACTGATGCGGGTGAATCCAGCGGACTGCGCCTCGGAGACGGTCGAGAGTTTCTCATAGCGCGAGTTGATGGGTTGCGCGGCAGCCGCCGACAGACCGGCCCAGGTCGCCTTGGCTGCATCGTCCTGCGCCAGCCGCACCTCTTCCTCATCAGGGGGAATCGTAGCCGGCAGTTCGAATCCCTTGACCTGGTAGAAGGGCTCCATCAGCTCCTGCTCCAGCATAAAGTACAGCTTGGCAAAGCCGGGGTCCTGGCGTTGCAGCGCAAAGACCGATTCGTCCACGATCGCCACACCCAGCGCCGTCTGCACGCCCCCACCCTCGTCCGTCGTCTGAAAGTCGATGGTGCCCATCTCGCCCGGCAGGTAGGTGTCCTTATCGGCGGCAATGGCGATATCGACGTCGTTTGGTGCGTCCACCACCACGATGCGCGTGTCGCGCACGATAGTGCCATCCAAAAGCACCTTGTAGGCATGCAGTTCCAGCGTGCCGTACATATCAGGGCTCACGTCCACGGCAAACTCGGCCTTACCACTCTCCACCTCGGCCGAGCGGGTCGAGAGCGTCTGCCCTGTTCTGACAATATCCAGGTAGATGCTGCCGGACGCGACCGGCGTGAGGGCAGTCAGGTGCATTGTCTCACCGACGACGTAGACCGCCCGGTCGGCGCGCAGGAGCACGCTGTCGCCACCATACTCGGTCTCAAAGCCCACGTCGCGGCTGGCCTCCAGGCCGGTCTCGTCCCTGGCCACGATGCGCATCCAGGGGCTGGCATTCGCCTGCGGTGTGAAGGCGAACTCGGCCAGGCCGAACTCACCGCTGGCCAACTCGACCGACTCACCACCGTCGATGCTGATCTGCAATTGCGTCTCGGCGGGACGGCCATCAGGGTAGGAAGTGAGGATGTAGACGATGTTCTCCACCCCCGGCTTGAGGACGCCGCTTTCGGCCACCGCCTCGACGATCAGGGGCTGGGCGGCGACGGGCAGCACCGTGCTCGTCTGCTCGGGGTGATCGGTCTGGTCGATGACGGTCACCTCCAGCGCGAACTGCGCCTGCCCCGAATCCAATCCAGACCCGGCAAAGTGCTCGGGCAGATCGAAGCCGAATTCATAGGTGCCGCCCTCATCCGTCTGCCCCTGTAGATCGACCACCACCGTGCGCTCCACGTCCCACACGCTGCCCACGATGCGCACCTCGGAATCCGCCACCGGCTTGCCGAAGAAATAATCGGCCTGCACCACGCCCTCGACCCGCTGCCCGGGCAGATAGAAGCTGCGATCCGTCGACACGCTCACGCCGAACTTGGGCAGCACGTAGGGCCGCACCTCGACCGTCTTCTCGGAGACGGTATCGCCGATGGCGACGCTGAGCTTGTAGCTGCCCTGGTTCACCATGTCCGCCAGGGTAAAATCGGCGGCGGCGACGCCAAAATCGGAGGCTTCGACGCTCTGGCGAAAGACCTTGTTGCCCTTGGGGTCCTCCACTAAAAAGCCCACCGTCGCGCCGCGGGCGGGCGTCAGGTCGAAGGTGCTCAGCGCCAGCGCCCGCATGTGGATCACCTGACCCGGCTGGTAAAGCGGCTTGTCGCTGGTGAGCAGCAGCCGGTACTCCCGCTCGACCGTCACCGGTTGTTCCACCACGTCACGTCCGACCGACGACCGCGTCTCTACGACAAGGGTCGCCTCCGCGGGCGCATCGGCAGGCACGTGAAAGCTGACGGGCACGCTGCCGGTGGCGTCCGTCTCCCCCTCGTAGAGGGAGATCGCCCGGCCCACCTCCGGCTTCAGGCTGACTTTGACCGACGCGCCGGCGATGGGTTTGCCCCGGCCAAAATCCTGCACCACCACGCGCACCGATCCCTCGCTGTCGGGAGCAAAGCGCGTCCGCCCCACCACGATTGTCTGCTGCTCGTCCACGCGCCGAGGCAGGGTCGCTACCCACCACAGCGCGGCGAACCCGGCCACGACGGCCAGGACAATCAGCAGAAAAAGCGCGGTGTTGATCCAACGTCTGTCGATTCGGGTCGTACTCGGGGATTGGGTAACCATAGCGTTCCTCCTTTTGGTTATGAGGCCCTTCTACCAGATTACATGCCTGATCAAAGGAAAATGTTCACGCCAATCGCGCGCTCACTCTAAGGACGCTACAGGCCAAACAAAGGTTCCAAGTCAATATAGTGCACTTTGGACCAAAAGTCCAGCCCGCGCGCGCGATTCGGAAATCGCGGCTACGGTACGGGAATCGCTGACTGCTTTCTTGCGCTTTTGCCCGCGGTGTGATACACTGCGATCTCAGGAACCACCACGTGACAGAGGAAACCATCGATGTCAACACCCTTTGAGCCACAGGACAAACCCAACAAAAACGTGCTGGCCATCACCAGTCTGGTGCTAGGCGCGTTGTCCGTGGCCTTTGCGCAATTTTGCTCGGTGCCAGGTACCATCAGCGTCGTAGGCTGCTTTGGCGTGCTCGTCGCCATCGCCGCTGCCACAACCGGCGTGTTTGGCATCCTGGAAGCCCGCAAACGGGCCGGGCAAGGCCAGCGACTGGCCATCGGGGGCATCGTCACCGCCGCCATCAGCCTGCTCATCGTTCTCGTGGTATTCATCCCCACGTTGCTGACACCTGGAGGCGTGCTGGCCCACATAGCAGCCACGCCCACGCCGACGATCACGCCCACGCCCACCATGACGCCCACACCGCTGCCCCTCCCTACCGAGCCTCCAACCCCTGCGTCGGCCCCGGCGTCCCAAACCCACACCGGGGAGACCTTTAGCATCACGTTCAGCGACAACTGGGAGGTGTACGAGACCGGCAGCGAATCCCAGTCCGAGTACCTGATCATCCAACATACCGACGGCAACGTTCTGCTCCAGGTCTACAGACTCACCCTCTCAGAGACGCCGGATTTGGAGGCAGAGATCGAAGCCTTTACGGCCAGCAACTTTGGGGCGACAAGCCCGGCTATCGAGGAGGAAATAGAGATCGGCGGGCAGCAGGGGCTGACAGGGGAGTTCGTTCTCCAATCCTCCCAGGGACAGAGTCACGCGCTATTCGCCGCCGTCGCGAATGGATACGATATATACTTTTTCCTGGCCTTTGCTCCCACCAAGGAGATGATGGCGAGCTATGAGACCGAAATAGAGGCCATCATCGCCAGCACGCGATTTGTCGACTCGTCCGCTGCTGCTCCTACGCCCACACCTACAACTGCGACCAGCCCACTGCCCACGACGCCACAGACCTACCGGGACGACAAAATCTCGCTGACGTATCCGGGCGACTGGCTGAGTCTCGACGTGACCGGGGACGAGTTCTGCAATCAGCCGCACGTCACCTGCCTCGTCCTGGCGCACGCCGAGGATAACGTGCAGATCGTGCTGATACGCGAGACCCAGGAGGACGAACTCGACCTGGAGGAAGCCGACCAGGAGAGATGGGAGCGCCTCAGCGATTCGGCCACCCTGCTCTCGACGGACGAGGTAGAGATCGACGATAGAAAAGCAATCGAGAGGAGCCTCATCCAGGAAGATCCTAGTTCGTCCACCGGCCAGTATTACGCCCTGCAGGTCATGTTCGCAGACGGGCGCGACCTGTACACGGTCGTGGCCAGCGCTTCCACCTCCGATATGATGCTACGCTACCAGGCAACCATCGAGGACGTCATCGCCAGCACCGAATTCGTCGAGTGAACGACATACCATGAAGACCTTTAGCGGCTTTCCGCCGGGCAAAGTGCGCAGCGTTACCCTCCCCGAGCCGGTCTTTAGCGACCTGGTGCCCATCATCGACGACCTGGCCGAGCTCAAGCTCACGCTGCACGTGCTGTGGCGGTTAGAGCAACAGCAAGGAAAGGTGCGCTACCTACGCCGCGCCGACCTGGCCGCCGACCAGACACTGTTAGCGGGCTTGGGCGGCTCCCCGACCGAGGCGCTGGACGCCGCTCTGGCTCGCGCCGTCGAACGCGGGACGCTGCTGCGCACACACACCATCGAGGGAGAGGGGAGCGAGGAGATCTATTTTGCCAACACGCCCAAGGGGCGCGCCGCCGTCGAGGCCATCGCGCGCGGCGAGTGGCCGGACGAACTCGAATCGGCCGGGCGACCCAACGTCTTTGCGCTGTACGAGCAGAACATTTCCCTGCTCACACCCCTCATCGCCGACGAGCTGCGCGAGGCGGAGCAGACCTACCCGGCGGAGTGGATCGAGGAGGCATTCCGAGAGGCGGTGCGACAGAATGCCCGAGGCTGGGCTTACGTCTTGAAAATACTGGAACGGTGGGCTAGACAAGGAAAAAGACACAGAAAATCACGAGGGGAGACTCCAGAAGATCGCCGCCGTTACCTTGAGGAAAAGAATGGATAACAACCTAGAGCCTAGCATAGAGCAGCAGGTCGTGAATTGCAAAATCTGCAAAGGTTTGGGTTATACAAGAGCCAATGTACCGGTTGGCCATCCCGACTTTGGCAAACTGATCCCCTGCACCTGCCAACTGGCTCAGATAGCTGAACAGCAAGTGTCTGCACTGCGAGCTTTGGGCAACCTTGAAGCACTAGATCGTATGACCTTTGAGACATTCCTAGAAAGATCTGGCCTATCTCCTGATCAGCATGAGAGTTTGTCCGTTGCCCAACAATATGCTTTAAAGTTTGCCCAATCCCCAAACGGCTGGCTGCTGCTCCTAGGAAGTTATGGTTGTGGCAAGACTCATCTAGCCGCGGCCATCGCCAACGTCTGCGTCGAGCGCGGCCAGCCGGTGCTCTTTATCACTGTACCCGACCTGCTGGATCACCTGCGAGCTACCTTCTCGCCTTCCAGTCCCGCTACATACGACGACCGCTTCGAAGAGGTCCGCACCGCCCCTGTGCTCATCCTCGACGACTTGGGCACCGAAAGCAGCACTCCCTGGGCGCAGGAAAAATTGTTCCAGATATTGAACCACCGATATAACACGCAACTGCCCACTGTAATCACCACTAATCACGAACTAGAGGAAATTCCGCTACGTTTGCGCTCTCGTCTCCTTGACGCAGATCTGGTCACCAAAACCAGAATCCGCGCGCCAGACTATCGCCGCGCGGAAACGAGCCGAGATCAATCCGATTTGAGCAGCTTAGGCCAGCATGCCACCCAGACTTTTGAACGATTCAACCTGCGCAGAGGAGAGCTTCCTCGTGAAGAGCAAGAAAGTCTCCAGAACGCCCTCAACTATGCACAGGCCTTCGCTGAACAACCAATAGGTTGGCTAGTCTTCACAGGCCCCTATGGCTGCGGCAAAACTCACTTGGCCGCCGCCATCGCCAACTGCCGCGCGGAAAAAGGCTACTCTGCTCTCTTCGTCGTCGTCCCTGACCTATTGGATCATCTGCGGGCGACCTTCAACCCAACCAGCCCCATCTCTTACGATAAGTGCTTCGAGGAAGTGCGTCGCACCCCTCTCTTGATACTGGACGACTTAGGCACCGAATCAGCAACTCCTTGGGTACGAGAGAAGCTCTATCAGATCTTCAACTACCGATACAACGGGCGTCTACCCACCGTCATCACCACGGCCTCTTACGTCAAAGAACTAGATGAACGCCTCGCAAGCCGGATACGGGACGAAACACTTTGCGTTCACTGTCCAATCTCAGCCCGTGCTTACAAAGGCGGCTCCCCCCGCCGGAAGACCGCGCAGCGGCGCAGGTAAACGCGCCAAACTCAAGCCGCAGCCCCGACATACAAGATGGCATTGCCCTGCTTCCCTACCGGTTCGACCACGCCCATCTTGCGCAGGCAGTAGGCCATCTTGCGCGCCAGCCAGCGGGGCTGGCCGATGGCGGCGGCCAGATCGGCCGTCGTCCACGGCTCGACCAGGTCAGACGGAACGAAGGCGACCAGATCATCCGGCGTCTCGAAAAGCCTGCGGTCCACGACCTCCAACAGCCGCCGCTCCTCGATCACCCAGCCGTGCCGCCGCCAGCCGCGCTCGCCGTCGTAGGAGCGGATCTCCTCCGCCTGGACGAGCAGCACCTCCACAGAAAAGTTGGGGCTGGCAAGCAGCTTGGGCAGCCGGACCAACTCGGCAAAGACGTACTCGGCCGCGCCGCGCTTGGGCGACTTGCGGCGTCCCAGCACCTCCCCGCTCCCGTCTTTGGCCAGCCGCACGATCCACTTTTCCCGCGCGATGGGGTACACCACCCTCACCGGGTGATCTCGCACCAAGGCCCGCATCTTGCGCTTGATGGACGCAAAGTTGCCCGTCTGGATCTCGATCAGCAGATCACCCCGGACGATGTCGATGATAAAGCCGCCGACTGGTACCTCGAATTGGTCGCCCGGCTGCGCGTACCACGCTTTCAGGGCCGCGTGCAGCGGCTGTTCGTTCAACGTGCCGATTCCGTTTGATTCCTGTGATTGCATAGCCACCTTAATCAGTCGTCACCGCCGGTGATGAGCTCGACCGCGCGCTGCACGCCGTTCTTCGCCCGTATCCGGCGCCCCAGCGCTGCCGCACGACGCCGCATGTCCCCATCACCGACCGCTGTGGTAATCGCTTCGGCCAATCGCTCCACCGACAGCTTGTTTCGGGGAATCGAACGCGGTCCGGCGCCCAGAAGGGTTGATCGGCAAAAAGGGGCACGTTGATGGACGGAATCCCTGCCCACAGACACTCCCCTGTCGTGCCCGCACCGCCGTGATGCACCACCGCTGCCGCCTGGGGAAAGAGCCAGGCGTAGGGGATGATGCCAGCCATGAACACATCGTCCGGCAAATCGGCGGCCCGCACCCCGCCCCAGCCGGTCAACAAGATACCGCGCTGCCCGGAGCGCTTGAGCGCCTGTACGACGATTCGCGTCAGCTCGTCCGGTCGACCGCAGTTCATGCTGCCAAACCCGATACAGACAGGCGGCGAACCAGACCGAATGAAATCGACCAAATCGGCAGGAGGACTCCAATCAGACTCAGTAGATCCAAATTCTTGGTGTGCACATGTGCGTGTTGATGAAAATCACCTGCGAAACCGTCATTCTGAGCGTAGCGAAGAATCTCCGCCCTGCATTGGGAGACTCCTCGCTCCGCTCGGAGTGACGAAAATTGGATCTACTGAGACTTGCTTTCTAGAAACCAGTAGCCGGTGACGTTCTGGCCGTCGTTCCAGTCAGCGGGCTTGGGGATCACCGCGGTGCTGTAGCAATACAGAGTGGGCAAACGCCGCTTTGGCATTCTAGCCGGCAACGGCTCACCAAATGCCTTCCGCCAGGGCTGTGCCAAAAGCGGCGCCCGGAACTGACGCAACAGGCACCGGGCTAGGCGATGCGTGAACATGTTGTACCCGCCCGCGCCGACGGGTAGCTTGGAAAGATCGGGAAACCAAATCTGCTGGAAAGCGCGGGTCGGGGCCTTGGGCCCGGTGGAGCCCAGATACAACGGCGTTTTCGCTACCTGCGCGACATAGTCGCCATAGTAATACAGCAAGGACGCCGCGATCACGCGATCCGCGCCCTGGCAGGCCCGACTTACATCGCGCACGATCTGATCAATGAGCAGTTCAGCGAGGTGTACCACGCGTGCGATGTCGTGCAGCATGCGCACCGGTCTGCCGGCGGTGTTCAGAACCCGGCACCCCGCATCCGTCTCCAAAAGCTGGCGGATGCCGCCGGCGATGGGCGCGAAATCGAGCCCATACTGGCAGACAAATGGCTCAAAGTCGGCAGAGGTCGCCAAGGTAACCGTATGACCGGCGTCCTTGAGCGCAACACCCAAGGCAACGTAGGGCTGCACGTCCCCGTGCGAGCCGATGGTGAGAATCGCTACGTGCATACGCTTTAGGACCTATGCCTCCCACAGATACGGTTCGGGCCGCCACTCGCCGCGGACAACCTCGTCCTGTATTCCCAGGAAGCGCTCGATCTCTTGCTCCAAATATAACGCAACCCGCCCTTCCATTACATCCCAAAGTTTCAAATGATCACCGCTTTTGTTCAAAACATATACCCTATACGTCGTCGTCCTGCCCACCCTTTCCAACCTGACGTAGACCTGTCTAATTTCGCGTGGATCGAATTGCCTTCGCGGCTTGTAGGGCAAAGGACCGCACGAAATAGTCAACTCATGCCAGCTCAATTGAAGCACTGAGCTATTAATAAAAACAAGGCCAGTGACGTAGAGAAATCCAACAAGACAAAGAAGGAACAAAGAGACCGCCCCCAAGTCCTCTAGATTAAAAGCATAGAGAATGGCAAAGAACAGAAAAAGGCCGGCTGCAATCAACCAAGAAGGCGGCACTGGCGACCAGGATATTCTCACTCCATCGGGCGATGGTCTCACTTTGACGCCAGGGGGAATTTCCATCGTCATTTTCTCCAAGGCAACCTGCATAACTAAACTTTCTATAATTTACCCTGTGGATTATACACAAGCCACCGCCTTTGTCCAACCGCCAAAATGTGTTAAAATACTTTTTTGCACGGATTGGGCGCTCGAATCGCCAATCTCCAATCAACCAATCTCTAATCTCATGGCCCAAGAAAAGATCGTCGTGCGCGGCGCACGGGAACACAACCTAAAGAATATCACCGTCGAGATCCCCCGCGACAAGATGGTCGTCGTGACCGGTATCTCGGGATCGGGCAAATCGACCCTGGCGTTCGACACCATCTACGCCGAGGGGCAGCGGCGCTACGTCGAGAGCCTGAGCGCCTACGCGCGCCAGTTCCTCGGTCAGATGGAAAAGCCCGACGTCGACCAGATCGAAGGGCTCTCGCCTGCTATCTCCATCGACCAGAAAGGCGCATCTCACAACCCGCGCTCGACCGTGGGCACCGTCACCGAGATTTACGACTACCTGCGGCTACTCTACGCGCGCATCGGTATCCCCCACTGCCCACAGTGCGGCCGCGAGGTGACCAAACAATCTGCCCAGCAGATCGTGGACGCGGTGCTGACGATGGCGCCCGGCACCCGCTTTCAGGTGCTGGCACCACTGGTCAAGGACCGCAAGGGCCACCACCAGGCCATCTTTGAGGACGTGCGCAAGACGGGCTTTGTGCGCGTGCGGGTGGACGGACGCGTGTACGACGTCGACGAGGAGATCGAGCTCGACCGGTACAAGATGCACACCATCGAGGCGGTGGTGGATCGGCTGGTCATACCGCAGGACGACGAAGAGCAGGATTCCTTCCGCTCTCGCCTCACCGATTCGGTCGAGACCGCGCTTCAACTCGGCGACGGGACGATGATCGTCAACGACGTCTCCGCCAACCCGCCGCAGGATCTGCTCTACTCGGAGCACTTTGCCTGTCCGGTCTGCGGCATCAGTCTGCCCGAGATCGAGCCGCGCACATTCTCTTTTAACAGTCCCCACGGCGCCTGTCCCGAGTGCCAAGGGCTGGGGACGCAGTTGGAGCTCGATCCCGAGCTGGTGGTGCCCAACCCAGAACAGACCATCAAAGAGGGAGCCATCCACGCCTGGAACATCCGCGATCGAGAAGGCTACCAGTGGCACATCGTCAAAGGCGTCTGCGATCACTATGACATCCCCACCGACGCGCCCTGGCGCGAGCTGAACGACGCCCAACAGCACATCGTTCTGTACGGCAGCGGCGACGAGCACATCCGCATCCGCTACGAGCGGCGCGAGAGCGCCGGGTATCGCAGCGATCTCGTGCGTTACGAGGGTATCATCCCCAACCTGCAACGCCACTATCACGAGACGGATTCGGACTATATCCGCGGAAAGATCGAAGAGTTCATGACCCGCCGGCCTTGCCCGGTCTGCGGCGGCGCGCGGCTGCGGCCCGAAGCGCTGGCCGTCACCGTAGCCGACAAGTCCATCAGCGAGATCACCAGTTGGCCAGTCACCCAGCTGTTGACGTGGATTGAGGAGCTCACATTGGGCGAGAAGGAACAAGCTATCGCACAGCGCATCCTCAAAGAAGTCCGCGAACGCCTGCAGTTTATGGCCAACGTGGGGCTGGATTACCTGACGCTCGACCGCACCGCCGACACGCTGGCCGGCGGTGAGGCGCAGCGCATCCGGCTGGCGACGCAGATCGGGTCGCAGTTGATGGGCGTGCTCTACGTGCTGGACGAGCCCAGCATCGGCCTGCACCAGCGCGATAACGCCCGTCTGATCCACACGCTGGAAGAGATGCGCGACCTGGGCAACACGCTGCTGGTGGTCGAGCACGACGAAGCGACCATCAGCGCTGCCGATTGGATCATCGACCTGGGGCCGGGGGCGGGCGAGCACGGCGGAGAGGTCGTCTGCGCTGGGACGCTGGAGGACGTCCTCGCTTGCCCGGAGAGCCTCACCGGAGCCTACATCTCCGGGCGCCGGTCGATCCCCGTGCCCTTGCAGCGGCGCGAGGGAAACGGCGACAAGTTGATCATCCGAGGCGCGCGCGAGCACAACCTGAAGGACATCGACGTGGCGATCCCCCTGGGCCGGTTCGTGTGCATCACGGGCGTCTCGGGCTCCGGCAAATCCACCCTGCTGGTCGACGTCCTGTACCAGCGGCTGGCGCAAATCCTGCACGGATCGCGAGAGCGAGCCGGCGAGCACGACGGGGTCGAAGGAGTTGATCTCATCGACAAGGTGATCAACATCGACCAATCGCCCATCGGGCGCACGCCGCGCTCCAACCCGGCCACCTACACCAACCTCTTTGGCCCCATTCGCGATCTGTTCGCCAAACTGCCCGAGTCCAAGATTCGGGGCTACAAACCAGGCCGCTTCTCCTTCAACGTCAAGGGCGGCCGCTGTGAGGCCTGCCAGGGACACGGGACGCTGCGCATCGAGATGCAGTTCCTGCCCGATATCTACGTCCCCTGCGACGTGTGCCACGGGCGGCGCTACAACCGAGAGACGCTACAAATCCGCTACAAGGGCAAGAATATCGCTGAGATGCTCGATTTGACGGTGCACGAAGCGAGCGAGTTCTTTGCCGCCGTCCCCACCATCGTGCGCAAGCTCGAGACCCTGCAGGACGTGGGACTGGGCTACATCCGGCTGGGCCAGCCCGCGCCGACCCTCTCCGGTGGCGAGGCACAGCGGATCAAGCTTTCGCGCGAGCTGAGCAAGCGGGCCACCGGCAGCACGCTCTATGTGCTCGACGAGCCCAGCGTGGGCCTGCACGCCGCCGACGTGGACAAGCTGATCGCCGTGCTCAACCAACTGGTGGACGCGGGCAACACCGTCGTCATCATCGAGCATCACCCCGATATCATCAAGGTCGCTGACTGGATCATCGACCTGGGGCCGGAGGGCGGCGATGGCGGCGGCAAAGTCGTGGCCGAGGGCACGCCGGAGCAGATCGCCAAGGTCAAGACCAGCTACACCGGCCAGTTTCTCAAACGGGTCCTCAACAGCGCGTAGAGACCCGGTAGTCCAATCTTCCAGACCTCGGAGGTCTTGGACGATGATTTTGCGCCAAGGGTATCTTGACCAAACTCAGTTCTCACTCAGAGTCTTTTTGGAGACCTCCGAGGTCTCGCTGTAGCAAACCTCAGATCTACTGAGACAAACTGGTATGCTGTGTAGATTCAAAGCTCTGTGGAAGCAGTACCCAACGTGGATAGGCATCCTCGTCACCGGCATATTGCTGGCGACCTGCTACGGTTTTGCACTGCGACTGCCCTTTTTCTTTGACGATCTGCCCGTCATGACGTGGCTACAGCATAACACGTGGGTGGACGTTTGGCTTGGCAGCACCGAAAACGACTACTATCGCCCTCTGACTTTTACCATATACAAGCTAGGACTGCTGTTTCGGCAGGGAGCTCGGCAAGCCATTCTGCATGCAGTGAACCTACTCCTCCACTGGGCCAGCGCGGTGTTGATCTTCCAAATTGCCACACTCTGCGGTCGTAGCAGAGAACGGGCTCTGCTAACATCCGTCCTATTCATCGTGTTCCCGTTCGCTGCTCTGGCGATCCCTTGGGTCACGGCCATGCCCCACCATCTGGCCACGATGTTGACTGCATTGGCCGTGTTTGCGGCCCTGAAAGCCGAGCGAGATGACAAGCTGGCTTGGTGGGCGATCAGCTTCCTGGCGACTGCACTAGCTGCCTTTGCCCACGAAAGCGGACAGGTGTGCGGCGTCATCGTAGGCGGAATCGTTCTGATTCAGCACGGATTCCGCGCCAGGCGACGACGCATTATCGCAGCCATCCTGATTCTACTGCTCAGCGTTGGCGTCTTTTTTCTGCGCAGCCTCTTGCCAGCCAGCGCAGGCAAGGCACAACTGGACGGATTGAGCACCTGGTTCTCGAACGCCATGTTCTTCCTACACGGCCTGGTATATCCTGCCACGCCCGCCATCGGCTGGCTGGTACATCACCACAGCGCGAGCGATTTTTCGCTGGTACAAGTCAGCACAATAGCCTTCGCCCTCGCGGTGACTTGGTTATCACACCGCCATCGAGATTGGCGCTTTACTGCGAGCAGCCTTTGGTGGTGGGCCTTTGCAGTGCTTCCGGCGGCTGTAACGCTCGATTACAGCCGTCTCTATATCTCCCCACGACTATACACCCTGGCTTCCGTTGGCATCGTGATGGTATGGGCCAACGTCATCGCCGAATTGGGCCAAGTCATACACGCACCGTGGAGACGTAGGCTAATCCAGATCGTGTTGACCGGCGCCATCATAACGCAAAGCATCATATCCATCCACCGCCAGCGCGAGCTGTTCATCTCGCTCAACAGTACCTACCAGACCGTCCTAGAAGCGGCGAGGAACGAGGAAAACGCGCCACTGGGATTCGTCAATCTACCTGCCTGGCTGGCCATACCCGAGCAAACGTACGCTTTGGTGCACGAAGGCATCGTCTTTGTGCCCCCGTATTCGAACATCAGCGAGTTTATCGAGGTAAACGAGGCCTGGCGAGAGGCAGATGCCGTGATGTATCCTCCCGTCCTTCAAGACACGGAACTGGTGTACGGCTTCATGGGGGATGGTCTCGACTGGGAACAGATGCGCCAATTCGCTATAGACCATCGTACAGTCTGGCTGACGCGATACACTGACGGGCGATTCGTCCTTCAGGATGTAGGAACGATCGTGCCAAACGCGTCGCCTTCCCTCGGCGAGCCGCTGGTGCGGTTTGAGGGCGGGCCGGTGATCGAGCCGGCATCCGTACAAGAGATCGAGGAAAGTCACTGGGCCGTCACAATCACCTGGCTGGCATCGGAGCCGGTGCAGGGAAAAACGTTCGTGCACATCCGCGACGCCGACCAAAACATGGTCGCCCAGGCCGACGGCCCAGCGCTGGGCGGCATGATCCCCCCCCTGGATCTGGCAACATGGTGATCGTATCCAAGACGTGAGACACATCGTCTTGCCAAAAGACGCTGGCCCGTACACTGTACAGGTAGGCCTCTTTCACGAGAACGCGAGATTCCGCGCATTTATGCACGGCGCCCGCTGCCTAGAGGACGCGGCACCAATCGCTACACTCGAATAACCTCCACAAACTCCGTAAAATATACGGAGACCCT
Source organism: uncultured Anaerolineales bacterium (assembly GCA_964551295.1). GTDB lineage: Bacteria > Chloroflexota > Anaerolineae > B4-G1 > B4-G1 > JAFGED01. The sequence continues at coordinate 29,539 of CAZKDJ010000004.1, forward strand.
CTCAAAAAATACCAGCTTTCTACGGTTTACAACTCTCCCCCTGGATGCAATAATGTGACTGTGGCGGATTAGCGCAAAAGGAAAAGGAGTCCAATATGGCGGATCAAGCAGCGACCTCCAGGCGCATGACCTGGGAGGAAATGCAGCACCTCGTTTTGTGGGTTACGGACAAGCTCCGCGCGTCGATGGAAGACAAGATCAAACTGGAGCCTACCCCCGACACCCTACAGCTCGTCCAGGACCGGTTCAACATGCTCTGCCAGCACACCAACATTAACCTGCCAGGGGAAGAGACCAAGCGGCTTTACAAAGGCGTGGTGAGCGAACTCGTGGGCTTTGGCCCCATCGACACCTTTCTACAGGACGATTCGATCACCGAGATCATGATCAACGACACCCGCGACGTATACATCGAGCGCGACGGAAAGGTCATTCCAACGGAAGCTCGCTTTCTCAACGACGAGCACATCCTAAAAACCATCGACAAGATCATCAAGCCGCTGGGACGCAGCATAGATCGCAAGTGGCCGATGGTTGACGCGCGTCTGCCCGATGGATCGCGCGTCAACGCCATCATTCCTCCCTGCGCCATAGATGGCCCCTCGATCACGATCCGCAAGTTCAGCAAAACCAAGCTCAGCATGCAGGATTTGATCGACTTTGGCTCGATCACGGAGGATCTGGCCAGCTTTTTGGAGGCCTGCGTCATCTCGCGGCTCAGCATCATTATCTCCGGCGGCACCGGCTCCGGCAAGACGACATTGCTCAACGTGCTCTCCGGCTACATCCCCGAAGACGAACGCATCGTGACCATCGAGGATTCGGCGGAACTGCAACTCCATCAGAGCCACGTGGTGCGATTGGAAACCGCGCCGGAAGAGCCTGACGGCACGGGCAAGGTCACTATCCGCGACCTGGTGATCAACGCACTGCGCATGCGCCCGGAGCGAATCATCGTCGGCGAGTGCCGGGGCGGCGAGGCCCTGGACATGCTGCAGGCGCTGAACACCGGGCACGACGGCAGCCTGACCACCATCCACGCCAACACGCCGCGCGATACCCTATCGCGCCTGGAGACGTTGGTGCTGATGTCCGGCATGGACCTGCCGCTGACCGTCGTCCGGCGCCAGATCGTCTCGGCCATAGACCTGATCGTTCAACAAGCCCGTCTGCGCGATGGCTCGCGGAAGGTGACCCACATCACCGAAGTGCAGGGATTGGAAGGGGAAACCGTCGTGCTGCAGGACGTCTTTACCTTCAACGAGCAGGGCGAGGACGAAACCGGCAAGGTCATAGGCACACTAGAGCCTACCGGCATACGTCCTAAATTCTCGGAACGGCTGACCAAGCACGGATTCAGCTTGCCTCCGGCCATGTTCATGAAGCAGGGCCAGGCGGAGGGATTGTTCGGCAACGGCAGAGGCAGGCGAGGCAGGTGACTATACCATATCCTCCCGTTCGGAATTTGGAACGAATCCGTAATCATTCCCTCTCCCGAATTATGGTAATATAGAAGCAGGCAGCGACGGGACACAACCCCGTCGCGGATTTTGCGTGCCTTGTATATGCGCGCGGAGGGACGATGCCTGCTAACGTGACGTCATACCTGATCCTGGCAGCAAAAACGGCCTGGGATCAGGTGTTACAACTGGGACCCTACGTGGTCAGCGGCATCCTGTTAGCCGCGTTGCTGAGCCTGCTCGATCTACCTCACCGCTTACCTCACCGGCTGGACCAAAGCAGCCCTGCAGCAGTGTTAGGTGCCGCTTGCCTGGGTGGAGTCTCCCCCCTGTGCACCTACGGCACGGTCCCCGTGCTCCTGGAGCTACTACGAGGCGATGCGTCGCCTGGCCCGGCACTGGCCTTCCTGACCTCCTCCTCGCTCCTTAATCCTCAGTTATTCATCATAATGGCCGGTGGGCTGGGGCTACCACTGGCGTTGGCGCATGCCGCCGGAGCCATACTGCTCAGTATGCCTGTCGGTTTTTTCGCGCAGCGCTTAAAGCCCGAGATCCTGCTGAATCCACGCGCGCTCTCCCCCCAGACCAGCGCATCCTCCCCCTCGCCTCCCAAGAATCTGGCACGCTCCATCATACACCTCATCGAAACCGTCGGTCTGTATTTCGTCGTCAGCGTGATCCTCGCGGCCCTGCTGCAAACGTTCATCCCTAGCGCATGGGTCTCTGCACTCCTAGGATCGGGGCACTGGTATAGCGTGCTGCTGGCAGGTGTCCTGGGCGTGCCCTTCTATGCGTGCGGCGGCGGAGCGGTGCCCATCATCGCTGGGTTGATGGCGCAGGGAATGAGCCCAGGCGCGGCACTGGCCTTTTTCCTGGCCGGTCCTGCCACGCGGCTGACGTCACTGGCAGCCATGGGAACTCTGGTGAGCCGGCGAGCGTTGGCGGCCTACGTGGCCTATATTGTCGTGGGAGCAGCGCTGGCAGGTTTGGCTCTCAATGTGGTGCTGAGAGCTTGACCGTGGCTAGACATCGGAGGTCAAGATGCGAAGATGGAGATTGATCGTACTGGGCGGGCTATTGGCACTCGTGGGTAGCGCCAGCTTGCTCCAGCAACAAATCGCCCACTCTAGTCCAACCAACGGCCCCGCCGACGTCGCCATCACACAGGCCACCTCCTGGCCCATACCCGACGCCGAGGTTGAGACAATGGTGCGCAAGGCGGTAGAGCTGGCTGGCGGCCTCGGCGACGTCATCGCGCCGGGCGACACAGTGGTGATCAAGCCCAACCTGGTCTGGGGCGCCGCGCCTGACGAGGCCCATACCACCGACCCGAGGGTGACCTGGACTATCGTCCAAATGGCACAGGAGGCCGGGGCCGGAGAGGTCATCATCGCCGAAGGCTCGGCCCTTTATCGCGATGGGCATAACGCGCGCGGTGCGACTGTCGAGGCCTTCCGCCTGTGCGGCCACGACACAGATGGCGACATGGTGGACGACGCCACTGGCGTAGCCCTGATCGACCTCAACGACTCGGGCGGGCTCGATCAAAAAGATCCCAATCTAGTGCGCTCGGTAACCCTGCAAAACGGCCTCATCTGGTCGGAATACTGGCTGCCCAACGTGATCCTCGACGCCGACGTCGTCATCGGCGTCCCGGCGCTCAAGAACCACTCCCACGCCGGGGTGACCCTGGGGCTCAAGAACCAGATCGGCATTGCTCCTTCCGATATCTACCATAGCCCCGGCTCAGAGATGTACAAAGGGGCGCTTCACCACGGACCGAATGACCTGGGCCGGCACATCGTCGATCTGAACCTGGCCCGCCCGCTCGACTTTGTCGTCGTCGACGGCCTGCGAGGCATGACCGACGGTCCCACCGGCGACACGCCGGCCGACCCGCCGATGAAGCTCATCCTGGCCGGGCGAGATGCCGTGGCCGTCGACACCGTCGGCTCGCTGATCATGGGATACGATCCCGCTACCATCCCCTACCTGAGTTGGGCTGCCGGGGTTGGCTTGGGCGCCGACGATGTATCGCAGATCACTGTGAAGGGCAAGCGCGTCAGCCAGGTGCGGCGCAACTTTCCGGCGCCACATGGCGATCCTCCCGCGCAGCGCGCCGATGAAACCTCCCCTTTCGTCAGCATCGTCACTCCCGGCGAGGGTCACCTCGTCGTGGAAGACATCACCGTGCAGGCCAGCGCGTCTGACAACGCGCCTGGCGGCGACGGCGTCGCCAAAATCGAGTTCTATGTCGACGACGACCTGCAAGCCATCGTCACTGCCCCACCCTACGAAGCTACGCTCGATCTGAGCGCCTACCGCGGGCAGTCGGTGGCCCTGCGCGCCGTGGCTTACGACAGCGCGCTCAATGATGCCGAGGATAGCCACACGGTCACGGTGGTGCAGGCCCCGGCGCCGGGCAGCGCCTCATTCCAGATCGCCAGTCTGTCGATCCCCACCTACCCCTACGCAGACCACCTGACGACGGAGGACAATCCAACCTACAATATGACGTACCCAGTGCTCGACTGGGACACCTACCACGGCACCAGCACCACGCCGGTGGATTACGAGCTCCTGGTGCTGGAGAACGACTATCTGCGCGTGACGCTGCTGCCGGAGCTGGGCGGCCGGATCTACCAGATGATCTACAAGCCCACCGGCCACAACGAGTTCTACCAGAATCCGGTCATCAAACCAAATCACTGGGGACCAACGGAGCAGGGGTGGTGGCTGGCCGTCGGCGGCATCGAATGGTGCCTGCCGGTGGACGAACATGGATATGAGTGGGGAATACCCTGGTCGTACGACGTAATCACCTCCACAGCGGGTGTCACCGTCACGCTGCGCGACACGAGTGCCAGCGACCGCCTCCGCGCCGCCATCACGGTGCATCTGCCCGCCGATCGCGCTTACCTATCGATCACTCCACGCATTGAGAACCCCACAGGGGACGACATCGACTACAAGTACTGGTCGAACGCCGCGCTCACCCCCGGCGAGACCAACACCGTCGGCGCAGACGTGCGCTTCATCTTTGCCGCCGACCAGATGACGGTGCACTCCCGCGGCGACGATCGAGTGCCGCCACCGGGTGACGTGATGGACTGGCCCGTGCACGACAGCGTCGATTTCTCACGCCTGGGCAACTGGGATGAATGGATCGGCTTCTTCGAATCCCCCCAGGCGCAGGGAGATTTCATCGGCGTCTACGACACCGCCACAGATGAAGGCCTGGCACGGGTGTTTCCACTGGACGTGGCGCAGGGCACCAAGGGGTTCGGCATGGGCTGGGGCCACCAGATCGAGCCCAACATCTGGACCGACGGCGGCTCCACCTATGTCGAACTGCACGGCGGCGTCGCGCCGACCTTTTTGGACACGACCACTCTCCCCGCAGGACAATCTCTGGAATGGACAGAGTTTTGGTATCCGGTGAGCGACATCGGCATCCTGAGCGCAGCGACGTCCGAGGCCGCCCTGGGTGTGCGCGAAAGCGGCGGGTATTTCCACGTCGCCGTGCACACCACTATCCCTCGCGCCGCCGGTGACAGCTCACTCCACATCTGGGATATCGCCGACCAGAGCGAGATCGGCCACTGGAACCTGCCGGCCATCGAACCCGGCACTCCCTCTGAGGTCTCGATGGCGACCGGGGAGCGCTCGATGGATGAGATCGCCATTGCGGTTCTGGATAGTGAGAACAACTTGCTGGTGGGAATCAACGCCCACGATTTCATCCCGCCCACCGCCTGGGTCGAGCCGCTGCCATCGTGGGTGGGGTCGACCGACTTTACCGTCTCGTGGTCGGGGGAGGACATCTGGTCGGGTATCGCCTCTTACGACGTGCAGATGCGTGACGGTTATGAGGGAACGTGGAGCGACTGGCTGGCCGGCACAACTGTCACCTCCGCCACCTTTACTGGCCAACACGGCCACACCTACATCTTCCGCGCGCGCGCCCGCGACCTGTCAGGCACCACCGGGGTGTATGATGATGAGGAATGGGGACAGGCGTTCACCACGGTGCTGACCACGCCTGCTCCGGTGCTGGTCACCTCGCACAAAATCGCCGCTCCGCGCCTCTATCCTCCTGATCAAACCGTCGCCTACACGATCGTCATCAGCAACACCGGCAGCACGTCCGCCAGCGCCACGATGACGGACACACCGCCAGCGGAAATGGTCGTGCTGACGGCGACGCTGGCCTCCACCTCCGGCCCTGCGCCGACGTACACCGGCGGCCAGATTCACTGGAGCGGGACGGTGACCACGGGCGCAGAGGTACGCGTGACCTACGTGCTCTCGCCCACGGCGGCGGTCCCCTTCGGCCAACCGCTGACCAACACCGTCGAGATCGAGGGCAGCGTGCTGGGGCCATTCACGCGCCAGGAGACAGTGACCAAAGCACACGTCCTGTGGTTGCCACTGGCCTTGCGCGAGGAGTGAAGCCCTGGCGCTTTGCCAGGGCTCCCTAAAGAAAAAGCCCGTTGGGCCACCACCCAGTCCGTCGATCACAATCTACGGAAAGGATAAACAGACCACATAGGCGTTGAGCGGCTTGTCGGTACCAGTAGTGTTCTTGGCATACACGATCCACTGATTGTCCGTGGACGGCTTCGGTGACGAGTTGTAGACGATCAGGGTAGTGCTTCCTGCAAAACCACCACCTACAGCCAGGCTATCCCCTTCACATGCAGCGATCACGTAAGCCGTCTCGTTACCGGGCACCGAGCCGCCGCTGCCCACCTCGTTGGTTGTGCCGGAGGTACCCGAGAGACAGACGGCGTAGGCGTATCATCTCAATATCTTGGGGGAATGTAGGTCGGATTGGCAATCCGACTTACTCTTGCCCCTACTTTTTGAGAAGATACGCGTAGGCCTTAATGGGCCTGGCCGCGCCGGCTGTATTCTTCGCAAGCACCTGCCAGCCATTGCCGCTCTTGCGGCTGTTGTAAAAGTGCAAGCCACCATCCGGCGCCGCCCACCCCCCATCTTCCCCTACTTATTGAGAAGATACGATTCCTACCTCTCGCCGACATAAAACACCCCCTCAAAAGGTCTGCTCACCCCCTGTAACGCACAACAAAGCCACTTTGTTACACAATCCCCCATCCAAAAAACGCAGCCCGTCACACCTTGTCGGAGGACAGGCTGCGTCATGATCTAGCAGACAGATTTTCGCGTCGGCAGCGGTCACTTTGCCCTCCAGGCCACTGCCGAAACCCTCGCCAAATTGGCCCAGAGCTACTTGCGTACAGCGAGCTCTCAATGCCAGGTCGGGTTCATATCTTCTGCAGAGTTGGTCGTGACCTTATTTAGCTCCGTACCGTCAGATTCCACCACCCACAGATCGCTGTTGCCGTCGCGCTTCGAGTCAAAGATGATCTGGGTACCATCGGGTGACCAGTTTGGATGCACGTCAAAGATCAGCGGCCCGGCGTTGGTCGTCAACTGCATCAACTGCGTGCCGTCCCCCTTCATCGACCAGATGCCGTCCGAGGAACCGAACACGATGCGCGAGCCACTCGGTGACCATTTCGGCCCATAGTTGCTGCCGGTGAACGTCAGCCGGGTCTGCCCCGTGCCATCGGCGTTCATCACATAGATCTCGCGCTGGCCGTCGCGTGTGGATTCAAAGGCGATGCGGCTGCCGTCGGACGACCAGGAGGGCGACGTGTTGAGCTCCGGCGTATCCGTGAGCTGCTCCGCTTCCGAGCCATCGGCATTCATCACCCAGATCTGCAACACGCCACCCACGCGGTTGGAGGCGAAGGCGATTTTTGAGCCATCCGGCGACCAGGCAGGACCGGTGTCCGAATCGGCATTGTTGGTCAGATTGACCTGCGCCGAACCGTCGGCGTTCATCACCAAGATATCTGGTTTTCCGGCCGAATAACGGGTAAAGGCGATTTTGGTGCCGTCGGGCGACCAATCGGGCCAATCGTCGATCTCGGGGTTGTTCGTCAGACGCGTCGGCGAGGTGTCGTCCTCCTCCATCACATATATCTCGGCGTTGCCGTCGCGGAAAGAGACGTAAGCGATATACCCGCCGCCGCCAAAAGGTGTCGCAGTCGGAAGCGGCATTTCCGTGGGCACGTCGGTGGGCACGGGCGTGTCCGTCGCCGGAGTCAGCACCTCGATCAACACGATCAGGTTCGTCCCGAACACCGTCCCATCGTCGGCGCGCACCCGCCACGTCCCTTTGTGGGTCCCGGGCGCACTCGGCGCGACCAGATCCACGGCGACGTCCACGTTGCTACCGGCAGCCACCGCCGGCAGCGGCACGCTCGCCGGCCCGCTCATCTGGGCGCCGCCCACGAATATGAGCTCAAAGCCCGTGTCCCAGTCGCACGTCCCCGAATTCTTGACCTTCCACGTCTTGACGAACTCCGCGTCGGGACTCATCTCCGTCCCGTCGGGAATCGTCACGTCCGCCACGTAGCTCGTGTCCAGCGTGCAGCCCGCCTCCGTCGTCACCGGTGGCAGCGTCTCTGACGGACCGGGTACCACCGTTCCCGGTCCGTCCGTCGGCACGGCCCCACCGCTGGCCACCACCTGCAGCGTGATGGTGGCCTGCCCCGACGCGCCATTCACATCATAGGCCACCACAGAGACGATCACCTGCCCCTCGGCCGCGGGCGTCCAAGGCTGAACCACCCGGAACGCCGTCAGCCCCTCGTCGGCCGGCGAATCGTGGCGCACCACCTGCCCATCGATAGAGAGGTCCACGCGATCTACCCCAGCCCCAGCGGTGACCGTGGAATCGATCGGCACCTCCTGCCCCACCACGACGGTGCTGCCATTGGCAGGACTGTCGATGACCACGGTGACCGCTCCCTGGCACGTCACCGGCCCACAGGCCAGCACCGCCCCAATCAAGAACACAACAGCTAAACTAACTCCAAACAGATTCCTTCTCCTTGACATGGCCAACCTCCTCAAAAGATTTTCTCGTCATCTGTAACGCGTAACACAGCCGCCTTATTATACCATTTTCATACACCAGGCGCTAAATGAGGCCAGACCCGTCACCCCGCAATGGGAGACGGGCCTGGCGATAATCCGTCACCGGCCACCAAGGTGATCAGTTTTTCACTATGGGAACGACAGACACACCGCGTAACCGTACATGGTCCGGCTGGCGCCTCCCGTGTTCTTGGCATAGGTCCGCCATTGCCTCGTCCCGGTCGTGTAAGGAGAGGTATTGTACATCACCAGGTCATCCTGGGACGCAAACCCTCCCCCGGTGACGTGCTCACCAACCCCGCAGGTGGGAGAGGCATTGCCGGTCATTCCGGCCGCGACGGACGTCGACTCCATGATTTGATCAGTCGAGACGCTGGCACCGGAAAGGCAGATAGCGTAAGCATTGACCTGCTTGCCCGATCCACTCGAGTTCCTGGCATACACCTGCCAGCCATTGCCCGACTTGGAGCTGTTGTAGACCCACAGACTGCCATTCGACTTGCCAGCCCACCCACCGCCGGTGACGACGCTGCCCGCCGGGCACGTGGCCACGGGATGGCCGATACCTCCCGCCGCCGCCGTGGCACTCTGGAGCACCTGCGTGGTGGAAGCCCCGGACACATTATGCAGACAGGTGGCGTATACGTTGAGCAGCTTGCTGGAACCCGCATTATTCTTGGCATACGCCCGCCAGCCATTGCCATTCATCGAGTGAGTGTAGACCAGCACGCCGGGGTCTGTCGCATACCCACCGCTGACAGCGACGCTGCCACCGGGGCAACTGGCGGTGGTATTGTCAATGGCGCCTGCGGCTATCGAGATCTGCTCGTACACAAGCTCGGTATAAGCAGGCAGTGTTACCGTTAGTAAGAGGTGCATTGTGGGGAATGGGGTAGGAACATCTGTCGGCACGTCGGTGGGCACGTCCGTTGGCACATCCGTAGGCAGCGGCGTATCAGTCGCCGGAGCCGGCACCTCGATCGACACCGTCAGGTTCGTCCCGAACACCGTCCCGTCGTCTGCCCGAATCCGCCACGTGCCCTTGTGCGTCCCGTACGCGCTCGGCGCCTCTAGATTCACAGAGATATCCGTCTCCGTCCCCGCCGCCACCGCCGGCAAGGTCACACTCGCCGGCCCGCTCATCTGGTCACCACCCGCGAATATGAGCTGGTAACCCGCATCCCAGTCACACGTGCCCGAGTTCCTCACCTTCCACGTCTTGACGAACCCCGCTCCGGGACTCATCACCGTCCCGTCAGGGATCGTCACGTCATCCGCGTACTGCGAGTCCAACGAACACCCGGCCTCCGTCGTCACCGGAGGAGGCGGCGTCTCCGTCGGTCCTTCAGGCGCCGCCGTTACTCCCGGCTCCGTCGTCGCTCCTGGCTCTGTCGGCACCACCCCGCCGCTCGAAACCACCTGCAGCGTGATCGCCGCCTCCTGCGACGCATTCCCATTCACGTCAAAGGCCACGACAGAGACTGTCGCTTGGCCCTCCGCCGCCGGCGTCCACGGCTGGGATACCCGGAACGTCGCCGGGTCGCCACTGGGCGGTGAATCGCGACGCACCACTGCGCCGTTCACGGCCAGTTCCACCCGGCCCACGCCAGCATCGGCGGTCGCGGTGGAATCGACCAGCACCTCCTGGCCCACCACCACGGAGATCCCACTGGCCGGGCTGTTGATAACGACAGTGACTGCCTCCCCCCCCGTCACCGGCCCACAGGCCAGAACAGCCGCAAACAGAAACAGGGCGGCCAAACCGACCCGCAATAGATTTCCACGCTTCGTTGACATAGCGCACCTCCTCAAAAGATTTGCTCACAATCTGTAACGAACAACGGGGCCACTTTGTTACGCAATCTCCCGACCCATTATGCTCTAAAAACGGCTTTATTTACGTCTTATCACGGGAGGATACTCCAAGAAACAAACGGGGCGGCCCGGCCGCCCCGTCATTTCTACCCCACTTACCCACTCCAATGAGAACCAGGAACCTACAGATCGTCAACGACCTTCTCATCCGGTTCTTGCACACCGACGATGAGCGTGCTCCACTCGTACGCCTTCCATATCCCCTCGTCATTTCGTTTGACCGTCACCGGTCTGGGGCTCGAAGCCCCGGAGGATTTGACAAAGACCTTGTACGTCCCTCTCTCAGGGTCGCCGCTGTGCGGATTATCCGAGAACTCAAAGACGTAGGAGGACTCTGGCAATTGATAGCCATTATCCGGCATAGCGCCCTTGACATACGATTTGGCAACATACGGCTTGCCCTTGATCTGCGAGTGCAACAGCCAGATATCCGACGCACGCAATTGCCGCCCCTCATATCCCTTGGGACCCTCGGACAGCTTTTCTCGGTCGACGGCGATGGCCAAGCACTGCCGCCCCACATCCTCGTCCTCGACGTACACCAGCAAAGCGACGACCATCATCGCCGCCCCACCCTGGGGCACCTGGGCAACCTGATCGCGTAGCGCGATGAACGCCTCGACAGACCGCGGCAATTCGTCGATTTCAACCGGCGCTAACACCGCCATAGCTCCGCCCTCCCTGAAAAGGATTCTGACCCACAACCAAGTATATACCGATGACGCCTACAGGACAAATCAGCGAATCGTCTTGTTTAAAACTGGCGTTTGGTAAAAACTGGATTTCTCTGCCGACCGAGGTGTCGTTCTTGACTATCGGATCAGGGATAGTCAGGGAGGACCATTCACGCCCATCACATTCCCGAAAACCCCGAAATCGGAGACGATCCCAAGCTTTCGGGAAGGCAGTTCATCCGTGCAAACAAACCCGGTTCGTATCTTCTCAAAAAGTAGGGGCAAGAGTAAGTCGGATTGCCAATCCGACCTACATTTTCATCATTCAGGGTGTCCCAGCGAGACATGGCAACTGCCTCGAAAATAGATGCCAGTGGTAGGGCGGATTGCCAATCCGCCTTACGTTTTCATCACTGAGGGTACCCCAACGGGGCATGGTTACTGCTCCGAGAATAAGCGGCGCGCCCCCCACCACGGGGGGGGGGAGGGACTGGATGCCCCCCTCCCCTCCCCGGTGGAAAGGAGCGCGCGGGGACGCGTGAAGGGGAGAGGGACGGGTTTCTAACCGAACAATTACAGGCCGGCTACTGGACAACAACCTGGACAGGCCCCATAAGCCTGCACCATTCCGTTTCGCTAAAACCGATGGTCAGCCACAGATGATACGTACCAGGCTCTTTGATAAGGATGTGATCCCTGTGGTTGAACTGTGTACTCCCGACAAAGGAATACGAATAGCTCTGCTGATACTGTCCAGTCTCTTCTACCTGCACCCCAAGCGAATAGTACTCAACATTGCCACCGGTCTTGTTGCCGATCCACATGTTAAACCAGATCGGCGCACCTGCCGAGTAGGGGCCTGGCGCCCCCTCGACCTGGAAATCATCCGCAACCACACCGCGGCACTCTGCTTTAGCAGGAGCAGGAGCCGGCGTCTTGGTTGGAGGAGCCGGCGCGGCGGTCGGCGGTATAGGAGAGGCAGGTGGCTCTACCTCGGCCACACCATCGGTATCGGAAGCAGTGACGATCCAGTCGGCCACCCAAGCCGGCGAGCCGTCCAGGTCGATCTGCCACCAATCGGCATACTTGCCGGTCACGGCGGCCTTTTCGCCCGGTTCGAGGCGCCCGATGGCCTCAAAGTTCGTGCCGGGGCCGCTGCGGACGTTCACGCCCCCTTCACCGACTTCGATCATCGCCAAGGGCGCCGTCGCCGTAGGAGGAACGTCGGTGGCGGGCGGAACTGTAGCCTCCGGCAAGAGTGTAGCAGTCGGCAATGGCGTAGGCGTAGGCACAGAGACGGTCGGCAAAATCGAAACCGGGGGCGACGTGGGCACGGACTGGGTCGCTTCAGCCTCTGACTGCCCGCCTCGGGTCAGCAGCAAACCGCCCACGACGATACCGACGCCGAAAAGCACCAGGATGACCACCCCGCCAACCACCCACATACTGAACCACTTCCCACCAGGCGGGGAACCCGAATCTCCTCTCATCATAATCTTCCTCCCTCCAGAGTCTCTTCGTCCGAAAGTATACACTGCCCGCGTGAAGAAGTCAACGCACGGTCGGTCTTGAGCCGGAAATCACCAGGAATGAAAACCGGGGCAGTTCCCGCTCACCGCCCCGGCGTCCCGTGCCCCATCACGAGCCGCCCAAGGGCCTGTAAAAGAACACCCTCCCGCAGCAGCGCGACGAAAAAACAGTTTGAACCCGCCAGACGGCAATTAGGACAAGCCTTTACAGGCCTGAAACGGCAAGAACCGGTACACAGCCCGCGATCCGGATCGGAGCGCAAAGGTTATCTCTTGACAAATCCCAACCTGCAAAACTGGCCACTAGCCAATTCTGATTTCGACGGGGCCATCGATGTTGACGCAATAGCCATCTTGAAAGCACACCCGTTGCCACAGATGATATGTGCCCTCAGGCAGAGTAAACTGGTTAATGTGATCGTCGTGCTGGCAGGTCTTGCCGGCATCCACCTTAAGTGGCTTACCCCCATCAGGCCCGCCGTAACTCATCTGAAAATCCCCCGTCTCCTCGACGAACGCCCCCCACTTGGCAAGGGTTATATCCCCTGCCGTCGTGTTGCTAACCTGCATATAGAACCAGATGTCCCCCGCGTTACCAAAGGGGCCGGGAGCCTTCACCTCCAACCCCTCAGTACCTACGTCGAACCGGTCAGACACGATTCCACGCGTATCGGGCACGGCGGTCGCAGGGACGGCGGTGGGCGCCGCCGTCGCTGGCACCGCGGTCGGCGGGGCCGACACTGGGGGAATCGGCGACGCGGGCGGCGCAACCTCCGGCACACCGCCGGTGTTCGAGTCGGCGACGACCCAGTTAGCCACCCAGGCCGGTGTACCGCCATAATCGATCTGCCACCAATCGGCATACTTACCGGTCACCCTGGCAGATGCCCCTCCCTCGAGGCGTCCTACCTGCGAGAAAGTCGCCCCCGGTCCAGAGCGCAAGTTCACCCCACCCTCCTGGGCCACGATCATCGGCTCCGGGACCGGCGTGGGCTGCGGCGTATCCGTTGGAAGTGGCGCCGTGGCCGTTGGCAGCGGCGTAACGGTAGGAACGATCACCTGACTCGTGGGCGGCTGTATGCCCGCCATGGCGGATGTCGCCGTAGGCGACGACTGCTGGTCTTTGGACCGTCCGGCTCTGTCCAGCCTAAAGCCGATCCAAATCATCCCGATGCCAATCAACGCCAGGACAATAATCCCACCGACTATCATTATCGTGCGCTGTTGTCCAGACTGATAACCCGAACTTTTCATGGGCCCTCCCCTTGATCCAGATCTACTTGGCTGCCTTGCCGGTCCCAAACACACATCAGCGGCGGGATCCTGTTGTAATAACTTGCTCGCCAAGAGGCTCCCACCGCTATGGGCCCCGCAACAGCCGTGAAGGGTACGTATCTATGGCACGCGCACAGTATAACCCAACCACCAGCAGAAGTCAAGAAATCTGACGCAGATATTTTTACAGGCGGTACAAAGACTGCAATTTTCTTTTTGACAGCAAGCGATACTTCTGATATGATGTTCCTATGCAAAAAGGAGATCAATGAATCTTTTCCAAGCGCTCATCCTCGGCATCATCCAAGGCGCGACCGAGTTTCTACCCGTCAGCAGTTCGGGCCATCTGGTGCTCGTACCCTGGCTGCTGGGGTGGGAAGAGCCCGGCCTGACCTTTGACGCCGTCGTCCACTGGGGGACGGCCCTGGCCGTCGTGGTCTACTTTTGGCGCGAGTGGCTGGCCCTGATCCAGGCCGTGTTTCAGGCCATCTGCCAGCGGTCCATCGCCGATCCCAAGGCGCGCCTGGCCCTGCTGATTGTCGTCGGCACGGTGCCCGCCGCCGTGATCGGCTACGCACTGGAGGATTTTTTCGAGCAGATGTTCTCACGGCCTCCAGCCGCGGCCGCTTTCCTTCTGGTCACAGCCGCGTTTCTTTCCACCGCAGAATGGTTGGGCCGCCGCGAACACGATCTCGAGCAAATGACCTGGCTGGATGCACTATTGGTGGGGCTGGGGCAGGCCTTGGCGATCTTTCCCGGCATCTCTCGCTCCGGTGCGACCATCGCCACCGGGCTGGCCCGCGGGCTAAAGCGAGAGACAGCCGCCCGCTTTAGCTTTCTCTTGGCCACCCCCGTCATCCTCGGTGCGGGCGCGTTCAAGCTCCTCGACCTGGCGCAAGCGGGCAACCTGGCCGGGCAGATGCCCGCGCTCATCGTTGGCTTTGCAGGAGCAGGGGTCGTCGGATTTGGCTGTATCTATTTCCTGCTGCGCTACCTGCAGCAGCGTCGTCTGTACCCCTTCGCCGTCTACTGCGCCGTTGCCGGTGTCATCTGCTTGATCGTCGCCGTGACCGGACTGAGGTAAAGCAAAATGCGGCGATTTTTTCTTCTGCTTCTTGCATCCTGCCTCCTGGTCTCTTGCGCTCCTCAGCCGCTGGCCGTCACCCGGCAGCCCGCCACCGTGCGCCTGGCCGCCGCCGACTCGTGCCAACCGCTGGCCCAGGCCCTGGCCGCCGCCTACGAGGAATCCCACGCCTGGATCACAATCCCCGTAGAGGTCTATAACAGCGCACTGGCCAAGAAAACTCTGCAAGAGGGGCAGGCAGACGCAGCGCTACTTTCGTGGCTTGAAGAGAAGGATGAGCTGTGGTTACGCCCCTTTGCCAAGGACGGCATCGCCGTGATCGCTCACCCCGCCACGCCGCTCACGGAGGTCAGCCTGAGCTTTTTGCAGGAGATCTACCGCGGGCGGGTGCAGGAATGGGATGGGATGGTGCTCGCTGTGGTCAGTCGCGAGGATGGCTCCGGCACCCGCGCCGTGTTCGAAGGCGCCATCCTGCAAGGCCGCGACATCACCCTCACCGCCGTGGTGATGGTCTCCAACGAGGCAGCCATCGAATACGTCGCGCGCACGCCGGGGAGCATCGGCTACGTCTCCACGTTGCAGCTCGACGACCCCACGGCCAGCGGCGTGCAAGTGCTGCCGGTGGCAGGCGTCCTGCCCACACAAGCCAACATCGAGGACAGCATCTATCCGCTCACCCGCCCGCTGCACCTGGCAACCGTGGGAGAGCCAACGGGGGAAGCACGGGAGTTCGCCCAGTGGGTGCTGGGGCCAAAGGGACAGGCAGTAGTTAGTAAACTGGTAAACCGGTAGCCAGTAGACTGGTAAGTGTGACATCATGGCATGCCGGGCCCACGCCACAGCGCCTCTATCCGCTCCAGCACGCTTTGCACATGTTCCGGAGGACCATAGGCCTGAGCCCGCCAGCGTAGATACGTCCAGCCGAGCGCTGAGACGTGATCTAGCATCGCCTGCACATCCTCCCAATCATGCTTGCCGACCTCTGGCCCACGCCCCCAGACAGCCTTGAGCAGGATATTATCCTCTAGCGGGATAACGGGGGCCATGACACCAGCCACTTTGTGATAGATCAGCCGTCCCACCATCTGCTCGTCCAGGTCCAAAACACCGCGGTCGCGAGCGTCGCTCCACATCAACCCAGCCAGGATATCGATGTCGGGCAGTTGGATGCCTGTGACGTCGCCATCCTTCCGCATCTTCACACAAGCGTCGGGGAACAGCGCGGCCACCCGCTCCCCCTCAGTCATCGGCACCAGAATGTCCACATCGGTCAGCGGCCAGGTCGCACCGTAGACAGCCGCAGCCGCCCCAGCAAACACCGCCCAGGGAATCCCAGCCTCGTCAAGCCGCCGGGCAAAAATCTCGAATGAACCAGCAAGATCAGAACTATCCATGTTATTCACCTTGCACAGCCTCGCTCAACGCCTTGACATCCACCGGTAGTCCGGCGACCATCAGGTAGACTCGGTCAGCCGCAGCCGCCAAGCACTGATTGACCCATCCCAAGAGATCACGGTACGCTCGCCCCATCGGGTAAGGCGGCACCAGCCCCCACCCCACCTCGTTACTGACCACGATCCAGGGAACCTCGCTTTCCTGAATGGCTCTCAATAGCTTGTCAAGCTCGAACTCCACCCGCTGCCGGGCCGCTGCCTCGTCCACACTCTCGAACTCCTCTTCAGAAAGCCACAGCCCATCCAGGATCACGTTCGACACGAGCAGCGTCAGACAGTCCAACAGGACAACGTCCGCGGGATGGGTCGCCAGCGCAGCACGAACCGCCTCGCCAACCCCTGTGGGCGCTTCCACTGTCCGCCAAGCCGCAGGACGCGACCGGCGATGGACGGCGATGCGAGTAGCCATCTCTTCATCCCGCGCCTGAGCAGTAGCCACGTACAGCACGCGCTCACCAAATCTCGCCGCCAGCTTTTCGGCAAAACGGCTCTTGCCGCTGCGCGCGCCACCCAAGAGCAAGATCAATTCTCGGCTCATCGATGCTCCTCTGGCAATGCCAAAATCAACCTCCGCCGTGGCTTCACAGCACCCTCTGTGCGACGAGCAGGCACAGCAGCGCCCCCACCTCGGCCAGCTCGTTGATCGCGCCGTAGACGTCGCCGGTGAGGCCGGGAATGCGGCGCTGCACCCACCAGGCGATGGCGACCGTCATCAGCCACACGCACAGCGCCAGCGCCAGGCCGAGCGCTCCCAGCGCCAGCCCGGCCGCCGCCACGGCGACCGCCGCCGCCACGATCACCTCCCGCCAGGTCAGTTCCTCGCGGAAGAGCTGACCCAACCCTGGCCCGGACCGGGCGTAGGGATACGCGCGGGCAGCATAGACCATCGCCGCCCGCGTCAGTGCCGGGATCGCCAGCAGCGCGGCCACCCGGTGATCCGCCGCCAGCTCCAACAGCGCGGCGAACTTGAGCAGCAGCAGGCAGATCGCGCCCACCACCGCAAACGCGCCCGCGTGCGTATCGCGCAGGATCTCGAGCCGCTTTTCCGACGGTTTGGCCGCCAGGAGACCGTCGCAGCAATCGAGAAAGCCATCCAGGTGCAGCGCACCGGTGAGCGCCACCCACGTCGCCAGCAGCAGCGCTGCGCCGACCGACGGGGGAAAGAGCGTGCCGAGGCCCGCATCCGCCAGCGCCAGTACGCCGCCCAGCATCAGCCCGACGACGGAGAACCAGGCCATCGCCCGAGCGGTCAAGCGCGGGGTGATCTCCCCGGAGACGCGCACGGGGATGGCGGTGAGGAATTGTAGAGCGAGTAGAAAAGACATAGCAAGTATACAAGGTGCAAGCGTGCAAGTAATAGATAACGGATGCCGCCTCGTCAGCAGCCGAGCAACAGCAAGGGAACCAGAGCGACGCCGTCCGTGATCTCTCGGGCCTCGATCATGTGGCGGATCTCGTCCTTGGAAAACCAGCGGACGTCGCTGACCTCGTCCCGGTCGAAATCAGCGGCGCGCTCTGTCGCCCGGCAGCGGATGACGTGCGCGACCTTGTTCGCGATGCCGTTCATCGGATAGTACGCGCACACGTGTTCGTAGCCCGCGATCTCGTAGCCGGTCTCCTCCAGCACCTCGCGCCGCACGGCCTCCTCGACCGACTCGCCCGGCTCCACGCCGCCCGCCGGAAGCTCCCACTCCGTGCGGCCCGTCGTGTAGCGGCAGACGCGCACCATCAGCACCTGGCCCGCTCCATTCTCCACAAAAGCAACGACGGAGGGACCAAAGTCCAGCAGGTGATGGCGTTCGATAACGCGCCCGTTCGGGAACTGCACCTCGTCAACGTAGAGATTGACCCACGGGCTTTCATAGACGACGGTTCGTCCGAGTCGCTGTGGAGCTTTCATTCTTCGAGCCTCGCCGCGATATGTTGTTCAAGTTCATCCATCGTCTGGAAGAACGCCCCCTCAAGATCAACTTCGCACATCTGCGCAAGCACCAGCAGCGACCACAAGCAATCGGCGAACTCATGCGCCAGCTTCCGATCGGCGTCCGGGATGTGGCGCACGCCGCCGTGCGCTAAAACCAGCTTCATCAGATCCCCGACGTCGCCGACAAAGCCCAACGCCACCTCTTCCATCGTCCAGACACGGCCATAGGTCTTTTGCTCGAGCCGCGCATACTGGCCTCGCACGTCCAAGGCCCGGCGAACCAACGTGTTGAACTCTACAGATACGCCTCCGTCACCTATTCCGCGCCGGACACACCGGCGCTCTCGAACGTCGCCATCTCGTCCAAAACCTTGCACGCGGCCTCGACGATGCTCAACACCAGCGCCGCGCCGGTGCCCTCGCCTAACCGCAGATCGAAATCGAGGCACGGCACCAGGCCCAGGTGATCGAGCATGGCCCTATGGCCGATCTCCACCGAGTCGTGCGAAGCGATCATAAAGTCGCGGGCCAGCGGGGCCAACCCACCGGCGATGAGCGCCCCGGCGGTGGAGATAAAGCCGTCGACGACGACGGGCACGCGGCGAGCCGCCGCCCCCAGGATGACGCCGGCGATGGCGCCGATCTCGAACCCGCCCACCTTGCTCAACACGTCCAGCGCGTCGGCGGGATCGGGCCGGTTGACGGCCAGCGCTTTTTCGATGACGGCCACCTTGTGCGCCAAGGTCACGTCGTCGATGCCGGTGCCGCGCCCGGTCACCTCGGTTACGGGCAAGCGGGTGATGACGGCGACGATGGCGCTGGAGGGGGTGGTGTTGCCGATGCCCATGTCGCCGGTGGCGACCAGGCTTGCCCCTTGGGCAAGTAGCGCCTCCTGAGCGACCTCCCCCTGCACCACCTCGATGCCCACCTCGACCGCCTGCACCGCCTGCTCCCGGCTCATCGCCGGGCCCTGCGTCATGTCGGCGGTGCCGTGGGCCACCTTCTTGACGACCAACCCCGGCTGGGGCTCAAAATCGGCGGCCACGCCCGCGTCCACGACGAGGACGCGCGCGCCGACGTGGCGCGCCAGCACGTTGATGGCCGCCCCGCCGTCGAGGAAATTGAACACCATCTGCGGCGTCACCTCCTGGGGATAGGCGCTGACCCCCTGGGCCACCACGCCGTGATCGCCCGCGCAGGTGATGACGACCTTGTCCCCGATGACGGGCCGCGCCTGACCGGTGATGCCCGCCACCTGGATCGAGATCGCCTCCAGGCGGCCCAGGCTGCCCGGCGGCTTGGTCAACCGGCCCTGCCGCGCGCGGGCCGCGTCAATGGCGGCGGCGTCAAGCGGTTGAATGGAGTGGATTGTTTGTTCAAGTAATGACATGGCACCTCCGAGAAGTAAAACGTGAAACGTAAGGATCGCTTGCCTTACGTCTTACGCTTTACGTTTTACTCTTACATCCAGAAACCAATACCCACTGTGAAGCACTTGCCTACCCGTCTCCAGTTGCACCGGCTCCGAGAAAATCGGCCCGTTCGTGACGACGGTGTGGTACTCCCCCTCCTCTCCCGATGGATCGACGCCCATGCGCGCGAACTCGCGCACCAGGTCGCGGCCGAGCGCCCGGCCCAGATACGCCTGGCCCAGCTTCTCGGCGTTGGCCACGACGATGAGCGCCTCAAAGCCAAGCGAGAGAAACTCGTCCACTAGCGCCAGCCGATCCGCCTGCCACAGCGGCAGGTGGGCCTCCAGCCCGGCAGCGGCGCACACCTGCTCTTCCCACAGCCGGTGTTCGGCGATATCGATATCGCCGAACACGCCCGCTTCGACGCCCGATGCCCGCAGCTCCCGCAGGGCGGCCACGAAAACCGACTCATAGGTGGCCCAAGACGCGGTCCTGGTCAGCAGCGAAATCCCCAGAGATGCCTCCTGTGCCTCCAGGACACCGGGCACCAACCCATGCGACCGAGAGCGCGCGCCATCCTCCCGTAACATCGACAGCAGAAAAATCGGTTTCGCCCCGGCCTGTATCGCGCGATAGAGCGCCAGGCAGGAATCCTTGCCCCCGCTCCAGGAGCAGACGAACGGGACACCTCGGGCCGGTGTCGCGCACATCTATCCAAGCCCCACGATCTGGCGCAGCAGGTCCATATCCAGGCTCGCGCGCACGGCCGCAGCCAGGCGATCGTACGCCACCTGCCGAGTGGCCGCCAGGTCCACCTCTCGTTCCGGCGGCGACCAGCCCAGGCTGCGCAGCCAGGCGCGGCGAAAACGGGTGTTGTCAAAGATGCCGTGCAAATACGTGCCCCACACGCGGCCTGCCGCATCCACCGCACCATCGAACGCGTCCACCGGCCGCCCGCTCCGGCGCACCAGGCGAAGAAGAGGTTGAGCTTTTTCGCCCGCGAGACGTGAGCGGCCCATGTGGATCTCGTAGCCGGCGACCTGCGTGCCGGAGGCGGCCCCCGCAAGCGCCCGCGCCTGCACTTGGTGCGTCGCCTTGACCGGCGCAAACTCGGTCACCACCGGCAGCAGGCCCAGCCCCTCGCTCCGCTCCCCGGCGGACGACTCGACGCCCGCCGGGTCCGAGATAGCGCGCCCCAGCATCTGGTAGCCGCCGCAGATGCCGGCGACGGCGGCCCCCTGCCACGCCAGGTCGATGACACGCCGATCCAGGCCCTGGCTGCGCAGCCAGCCCAGATCGGCCAGCGTGTGCTTGGTGCCCGGCAGGATCACTGCGTCGGGCCGGCCCAGCTCGCGCGCCGCGCCGACGTAGCGCACGCGCACGCCCGGCTCCAGCGCCAGCGCGTCGAAATCGTCAAAGTTGCTGATGCGCGGGAAACGGATCACGGCCACGTCGATCACACCATCCGGGCCGGCCGCGGCCTGCGCTCCCTCCAGAGCCACCGAGTCCTCTTCGGCGATACGCAGGTCGTGCAGGTAGGGGATGACGCCCAGCACGGGCACCCCCGCGCGTACCTCAAACATCTCCAAGCCGGGCTCCAAGAGCCGCACGTCGCCGCGAAACTTGTTGATCACCAACCCCTTGACCAGCCGGCGTTCCGCCGCCTCTACCAGCATCAGCGTCCCCAGCAGGCTGGCGAAAACGCCGCCCCGGTCGATATCGCCCACCAGGAGCACGGGCGCGTCGGCGTGCAGGGCGACCGCCATATTGACGATGTCGCCCTCCCGGAGATTGATCTCGGCCGGACTGCCCGCGCCCTCGATGACGACCAACTCGTACCGTTCCCGAAGGCGGGCCATCGCCGCGGTCACCTGCTCCCACAGAATCGCTTTGCGCTCGTAGTAGTCGGCCGCCGCCAGCGTCTGCCAGGGGCGGCCCATGACAACCACCTGGCTGCGGGCATCCCCCTCCGGTTTGAGCAGGATGGGGTTCATGTCCACGTGGGGCGGGAGGCCGGCTGCCTGCGCCTGCACCGCCTGCGAGCGCCCGATCTCGTGCCCCTCGGGCGTGACGAAGGAATTGAGCGCCATGTTCTGCGCCTTGAAAGGCGCGACGCGCACGCCATCCTGCGCAAAGATGCGACACAGCGCCGTCACCAACAGGCTCTTGCCCGCCGAGGAGGCGGTGCCCTGGACCATCAGCACCTTAGCCGCCATCACCATCCCGTTCCTCCAACAGATCGCGCCAGGCGGCGATCAAGCGGCGATTCTCCCCCGGGCGACGCGTGGCGACGCGCACAAAGGCGGGCAATCCAAAGGAGGTGCAATCGCGCACCAGGATGCCGCGCCGCAGGAGGTCCGCTCGCGTCCGGGACGCATCACCCACCTGCACCAGGGAAAAATGGGTGTCCGACGGACGCACGCGCAACCCCAGCACCAACAGCGCCTGGCGCAGTTCCAAGGCCGCCTGGCGCGTCTCGGCCAACGTATCCTGGCGATACGTCCCCGACCGCAACGCTGCCAGGCCGGCGGCCTGGGCAACGGCGTTGACGCTCCACGGCGGCTGCACCCGCCGCACGGCCTCTACAATCCCGGCACAGGCCAGCAGATAGCCCAGCCGCAGCCCGGCCAGCGCGTAATCCTTGGTCATCGAGCGCAACACGGCCACCCGCCCCGTCTCCAGCAGCGGCGTCGCATCCCACCGATCGGCGACAAAGGCCGCGTAGGCCTCGTCGAGAACCAGCAAACCATCGGGATTGGCCGCGACCAGCGTCTCGACCGTCGCGCGCTGCAGGTACACACCGGTCGGGTTGTTGGGATTGCACAGAAAGGTCAGCCGCGGGCGCGCGTCCCGCAGCACGGGCTCAAGCGCACCCACGGTAGGACGGAACCCATCCTCCTGGCGTGCCGCAAAGGTCTCTACCCGGGCCTGCATCAGCTTCCCGGCGACGGCGTACTCACCATACGTCGGCCCCACGACCACCACCGAATCGCCCGGACGCAGATAAGCGAGTCCCAGCAACCAGATCAGCTCGGACGTGCCGTTGCCCACCCAGACCTGCGCCATCGGACAGGCATTCCGCTCGGTCAACGCGGCACGCAGGGCCAGACAGGCGCGATCGGGGTAGCGATCCAGGGCCACATGCGCCCAAACCTCTCGTACGCCCGGCGGCGGGCCAAAGGGATTGCTGTTGACGCTAAAGTCGAGCACGTCGTCCGGACCAAGGCCCAGGCGGCCCAGCTCGGCGTAATCAAACCCGCCGTGAACGGACGGCGGAAGCGCGAGGCTATCGAGACGAGAGACAATGCAAGTAGACATTTTGCCGTTTCAGATTGTACTATGCCTTGCGATCAGAATCAAACAAATAACGAGAACGAGGCTGAACAGCACAGCCGTCAGGCCAAACAGCGCCACCGTCAGGCCGGCCACCCGCGTCGCCCGCCGGATCGTGTCGGCGGAAAGCGGTTCGGCGCCGCCCGCGAGTTTGTAATGCCCCACCTTCTCCAGCGTCACGTTCAACGCCCCCGCCATCGCGCTCATCGTCCAACCGGCATTGGGACTGGCAGTGCGCGCGTGCTGGCCCCACATCACCCGCCAGGCGTTAGCCGCGTCCTCGCCAGCCAACCCAGCGGCACCTACCATCAACAACGCGGCCAATCGGGCCGGGAGCCAGTTGAGCGCGTCGTCCAGCCGGGCGGCGAACTTGCCCAGGTATTCGTGGCGCGGATCGCGATAGCCCAGCATCGAGTCACACGTGTTGATAAAGCGATACGCCCACGCACCGGGCACGCCGGCCAACAGAAAGAACAAGAGGGGCGCGACGATCCCGTCGGTGACGTTCTCGGCCACGCTCTCGACCGCTGCCGCCGCGACGAGCGCGCCGCTCAGCGCCGAGGTATCGCGACTGACCAGGTGCCAGGAGACCAACCGCCGCGCCTCGGGCAGGTCGGCAGCCGAAAGCGCGCGCGCCACCGATCCCGCCGCGCGCGCCAGCCCGGAATACGTGAACGTGCTCTTGAGCAACAGGGCCGCCAGCGGAATGTAGAGCATCTGGCCCACCCACCCCGCGCCGGCCAGCAGCCCCACAACCGGCAGAGTGCAGATGATCACACCGAACAGCGCCCAGGCGGCGCCGTAGACAAACGTGATCCCCGGCCCGACATCCGGCGCTCGCCTTTCGCCCCAACCGATGAGGCGGCCCATCCACGCCACGGGGTGAAACCGGTTGGGCGGATCGCCGAGCAAAAGGTCAAGGGCCAGGGCCAACCCCAGGACGATCAGTTGAGCGCTGGCGAAGCACATGCGGGAAACACCACCGGCAGGCCGTTCTGAGGGTGCGGTGCGACGACGACCTTGGTGCCATAGACCCGTTGCAGCAAGGACGGCGTCAGCACCCGGTCGACGGCGCCACGCGCCGCGACTCGGCCGCGGTCCAGCAGCACCAGTTCATCGCAGTATTGAGCCGCCAAGTTGAGGTCGTGAAAAATGGCCAGAGCGGCCAACGCGCGCTCTTTTACCAGGCCGGCGACCAGCGACAGCACCTCCACCTGATGGTTGATATCCAGGTGCGCGGTGGGCTCATCCAGGAGCAGCACGCGCGGCTCCTGGGCCAGCGCCCGGGCGACGACCACGCGCTGCCGCTCGCCGCCGCTGAGCTGGCTGATGAGGCGCTGGGCCAGGTGCCAGACGCCGGTGTCCTCCATCGCCCGGCGCGCGACGTCGCGGTCGCGCTCCGACTCGCGCCCCATCCAACCCAAGTAAGGGGTGCGTCCCATGAGTACCATCTCCCAGGCGCTGAACGCGGGGGGAAGCTCCGGTTCCTGCGGCACCACGGCCAGCATGCGGGCCAGGTCGGCAGCCCGCCAATGGGTCAGGTCGCGCCCGTTGAGGTGGATGGCACCGCCGGCCGGAAGCAACAAGCGGCTCAACAGCTTGACCAGGGTCGATTTGCCGGCGCCGTTCGGCCCGATCACGCCCAGCATGCGCCCCGGCTCCAAGCACAGATCGACCCGATCCAGCACCGGCGTGCCGTTGAAGGAGAACGAGACCTGATGGGCCTCGAGCGTCGCGCGCCCATCATCCGGCGAAATGGATTCGTGTTTTCCGAGCATATCTATTCTCCCAGTCAGAAACCCGGTTTTTGACGCTTCACAGACTCAAGCCTCTAGCACAGATGTCTTTCACGAAGCCGGGTTGATTTCCCTGGCGAAGAAACCGGGTTTCTCAAGTCCCCAAGAAAATCAATGAATGAGCGAGTGGCTCTTTTGACGCAGCAGGTATAGGAAAAAGGGCGCGCCACAGAAAGCGGTCACCACGCCCACCGGCAGCTCGGTCGGCGAAAGCAGCGCCCGGGCGAGACCGTCGGCCAGGATCATGAACACCGCGCCGCAAAGCGCGCTCATCGGCAACAGGAAACGATGATCGGGTCCCCAGACCAACCGCACGGCGTGGGGCACGACCAGGCCGACAAAGCCGACGACGCCGCACACCGAGACTGCCGTCGAGGTGACCAGGGTGGCGATGACAATCAACACCACGCGGGTGCGCTCGACCGAAACGCCCAATTGCTGCGCCTGCTCGTCGTCCAGTTGGAGAACGTTGAGCCGGTGAGCATAGGCCCACAGCAACCCGCCGCCGACGGCCAACACCGGCGCCATCAGCCGCACCCGGGTCCAACTGGCGAGGGCGAAACTGCCCATCATCCAGCTCAGCGCGTGCACCGTGCGAAAGGCATCCCGGGCACAGAACATCAAGAACGTGGTCACCGACGAGAAAAAGGCACCCACCGCCACGCCGGCCAGCACCAACGTGACGACGGACGAACGCCCGCCGATGCGGGAGAGAAAATAGACCAAGGCCGTGGCCACCAGCGCGCAGACAAAGGCCAGCAGCGAGACCGCGCTCAACCCGCCCCAGCGCACCGGCAGGCCAAAGGCGATGGCCGCCGTCGCGCCCAACCCCGCCCCCGACGAGACGCCGATCAGGTAGGGATCAGCCAGGGGATTGCGGAACAGCCCCTGGTAGACCGCGCCTCCCTGGGAAAGCGCCGCCCCGACCAGAGCGGCCAGGACGATGCGCGGCAGGCGGATATCGAAAACGACCGTCTCCCAGGCATCGGGCCAGGACGCGGCGACGCCTGCTCCCCCAACACGCCACCAGAACATCGCAGCGATGGTGCCAGGAGGGATGGAAAACGAGCCCCACGCCACGCCCAGCAGCGCGGCGAGGACGACGGCGGCCAGGCCCATCACCAGCAGGAGGCCACGACGGCGAGGACGTCGTTCGGCATCCATTCGATCAAGCGTGTGTTTCATTTCGTCTCACGTCGGACACTGCCCACAAATAGTCAACGGATTGAACGGATGAACGGATGTGCGCACGCTCCCCCCACCTAACCTCCCCCACCACGGGGGGAGGGACTGGCTGCCCCCCATCTAACCCCTCTTACTACGGAGAGAGGAACAGGCGCTCCGGCTGCGGCCGGCTATTCGAACAGGTCTGGATGGAGGGCGCGGGCCAGGAACTCTAGTCCCTCGACGATGCGTGGACCCGGGCGCGATACGATGTCGTCATCGGTGATCTCGATGATGTTGCCCTCCTTGACCGCACGGATGTCCTCCCAGCCAGGTCGCTCCCTGACCATCTCGGCTGTCTGGCCGTAGTTGTGATCGGCCAACACGATCACGTCCGGATCCTTCATGATGATCGCCTCGACGCTCAACTGCGGCCAGGGGCTATCGACGTCGGCGGCCACGTTCTCACCCCTGGCCAGGGTGATCAGATCGTCGATAAACGTATCCGGCCCGACGGTGTAGAGCTCTGCCCCCAACTCCCAAAAGACCCGCGGGCGCGGCGCGTCCTGCACTTTTCCCTGCACGGCATCGATGCGCGCCTGCATATCGGCCACCAGAGCCTCAGCAGCCTCCTGCGCACCGGTGAGCTGTCCAATGCGATCAATGGCATCGAGAACCTGCGCCACCGTCTGGGGATCGACGACGAACACCGCGATCCCCCGTTCCTGGAGCGCGGGAACGATCTCGGCCATGTGCATCGTGGTCGCCAGCACCAGGTCCGGCTCCAGCCCGACGACCTGCTCCAGGTCGATGGTCGCAAAGCTACCCACCTTGGGCTTTTCCGCTGCCTGGGGTGGGTAGTTGCAGTACTCGGTCACGCCGACGACCTTGTCGCCCAGGCCCAGCGCATAGAGCGTCTCGGTGTGAGCGGGCGCGAGGGAAATGATGCGCTCTGGCACTGCGTCGAGCGTGACGGCATTCCCCACGTCATCCTCGACGGTAATGGCCTCCTCTGTAGGTGCCAAGGTCGGCTCGGCGGTTGGCGTCATCGGCGTAGGTCGGGCGCACCCGGCCAGAACGATGGCCAGTGCAACCACGATCACAAACACGGGTCTTTTCATCATGGCTTCTCCTCTCTTGATATGATACGCGATTCGGAAATCGCGGCTACATCCAGGATTCCAAAAAAAAACAAATTCCCGACTCGCAAAAGCCGGGAATCGAAATCCCCTGCCGGATGACGGGGGATATAACGCCCACCCGACCGTTTGGTCGGGTCGCTCCTATCCCTTTGCCTCGAAGTCTTGAGAGCCAACAAAGGCGGGTATCCTGGCTTTTGTGGAGCAAATTGCCCTACAATCACAGTTACGGGATAGCGCCGGCCTTGCACCGGTCTTCCCCCATTATGCCCCCGGCATCCGGGCCCTGGGGACACCTTTGTTGCGGTATTGAGTTGTGAACAAGTAGAATTATAGCCGCACGGCGGAGATTGTCAAGCGAGTCAACGGGGTCAACGGATTTAGCGAATGGAACGGATTAAAGGGTTCTTCGCTGAAGGAGGAGGGCTAGATGCTCATGATCTCGGCCAGCTCGCATAGATCGTGATCGAGCGCTTTCTGGAAAGCGACCGCCCCCTCCAGCGGGGTCAGCGTGACGACGTTTTTGACCCAGCCGACCATGTTGCCCCCCTGCCTATCGACCAGAGCGCGGACTGCGGCGGCGCCGAGGCGCGTGGCCAACAGCCGGTCGAAAGCCTCGGCGGACCCACCGCGCTGGACGTACCCCAAACGCGTGAGCCGCACGGAAAAGCCCAGGTCATCTTGATGCTCACGCAACTGCGCGGCCAGGGCCTCGGTGCCCGGCTTCCACCCCTCGGCGACGATGATGATGCAGTGCGGCTTGCCGCGCAGGTAGGCACTCTCAATCAGCTCGTGGATCTCTTCAAAGGGTGTCTCCACCTCGGGAATCAGCACCATCTCGGCTCCGCCGACGATGCCGCTGACCAACGCCAGGTAACCGGAATTGCGCCCCATCGTTTCGACGAGGAAAGCGCGGTTGTGCGAGGTGGCCGTGTCCTTGATCTTGTCCACGGCATCGAGGATCGTATCCAACGCCGTATCGACGCCGATGGAGATATCGGTGCCGTTGACGTCGTTGTCGATGGTGCTGGGGACACCGACTGTGGGGAACTCCATGCGGGAAAGCTCCAGTGCGCCAGTTAGCGAGCCGTTCCCACCGATCACGACCAATCCCTCGATCTCGAAGCGATTGAGCGTACGCAGCGCCTCCTTGCGTCCACTGACCTCGTAGAACTCGGGGCACCGCGCCGTGCCGAGAATCGTCCCCCCCTGGGCGATGATGCCGCCCACCGAGCGGGCGGCCATCAACTCCATCTCGCCATCGATCAGGCCGGCGTACCCGCGCCGGATGCCCATCACCTCCACCCCCAGGTGGATCCCCATGCGCACCACGGCCCGGATGCAGGGGTTGAGGCCGGGGTTATCCCCGCCGCTGGTCAACACGCCAATTCTTTTCATCAAAGCCTCCGGGAGGTTATTTGCAAAGCCCTGCGGCAGATTCGGCGGCACAGAATGCCGCCGAATCTGCCTTCCTGATTTAGGCAAAGCTTGAATCAGGCCCTAGTACAGGTACATCGGCATACCGAGCATCTTTTTCATCCTGGGCCGATAGGTCTCGGAATCGTAGAAGGCTTCGACATCGACCTTCCGCGCCTCGCCCGAGGGCGCGCTGGCCGAGACAAAGGTGTAGCAACCGTCCTTGAGCGCGACCATGTTGCCAAACTTGCCCTGCTCGACCAGATCCATCGCCAGGTTGCCAAAGTTGGACGCCACCATCAAGTCGAGCGCGTCGGGTGGACCGGAGCGCATCAGGTAGCCGATCTGCTGGTACATGGTGTTCGAACCGGTGAGGGCATTTAGCTTCTGATTGACGACCTGGCCGACGCCGCCCAGCTTCTTGTGGCCGAAGGAATCAGCCTCGCCGCTTTCGACGATCTCACCGCCTTTTTCGATCGCACCCTCGGAGATGATCACCAACGCGTAGCTGCTGGGGTTGTCCACCTTGTCCTGCATCACCAAGTCGGCCAACTTCTGCATATCGAAGGGCACCTCGGGGATGAGGGCACGGTCCGCGCCCGACAGGTAGGTGGCAAAGAGCGCCGTCGCGCCGCTGTAGCGACCGAACAGCTCGAAAACGCCGATGCGCTCGTGAGAACCTACTGAAGAACGCATCTGGTTGATGTACTGCACGCAGCGGGTAATGGCCGTCGAAAAACCCAGGCAGTAGTTGGTGCCGGGCACGTCGTTGTCCATCGTCTTGGGGATAGAGACGATGGGAAAGCCCTCGCTGTGGATGCGTGCGCCGTACCCCAGCGTGTCATCACCGCCGATGGGCATCAGCACGTCGACCTCAAGGTTCCTGAGCGTGTCGAGTACGTGAAAGGTCAGGTCCTGCGGCTCCTCGGGGTCATAGTCCCCACTGGGGCGCAGAAACTCTGGCGCGTCCTGCCACTTGGTGTTGCTGGGCTTGGTGCGCGAAGAGTGCAAGAACGTGCCGCCGCTGCGGTCGATAGTGCGCACCGTTGTCCTGGTGAGCGGCAGGATGTATTCTTCGTGTGTGGCGGGATCGTCGGGGTTGTAGAAAAGCAGCCCACGCCAGCCGCGCCGGATACCGAGCACCTCATATCCGGCGTCAAGCGCCCGATTGACGACCGTCTTGATCGCCGGGTTTAGTCCGGGGACGTCGCCCCCACCTGTTAAGATCGCTAGCCTCATGTGTTCCTCCTTAGAACAGTTTATCTCGCGATTGGAAATCGCCGCTACGTGATGTCGGCCACGTGGCCGTTTGTAAGCTTGACCAGATTCTCGAACGAAAC
>CAZKDJ010000005.1:0-58862 GCA_964551295.1 uncultured Anaerolineales bacterium
GGCTGCTGCCCCACAGCCGTTCCTTCGACGACCCCGACCAGATGGCCGAGGAGCGCCGGCTGATGTACGTCGGGCTGACGCGGGCCAAGGACCAACTCTACCTAACCCGCGCCTTTCGCCGCACGCGCTACGGCGAGAGCGATCCTTCGGCACCCAGCCGGTTCCTGGACGACATCCCGCCGCAACTGACCGGCGGCGCAAAGAAGCCAAGGCGCACGAGGACGCAGACGCAGTGGGATCAAGGGTCAGACTACCGGGCTGGCAATCTCCAATCTCCAGTCTCCAAACCTCAATTCCGCGCCGGTCAGCGAGTGCGGCACGCCGATTTTGGAGATGGGTTGGTGATCGAGAGCCGCGTCGATGGCGCCGACGAGATCGTCGCAGTGGCCTTCGAGGACGTGGGCTTGAAGCGGCTGATGGCAGGGCTGGCCAACTTGGAACGACTGGAAGGCTAGTCTTCCCCCCCACCTGGCCTCCCCCACCACGGAGGAGGGATCAATAAACCAGCCTTCGCGGCAGCAGGTTCCTGATCCGGTTGCCCTGCACCTTGCCCAGGCCCAGGAATCGCCCGCTCTCGTCTTCCAACAAAATAGTCGCCCCCAGGGGATGCTGCGGCTCCAGCCCCCGCAAGTCTCGCCCGCCCAGCCATGCCTGGACCTGATCGTCCGCCAGCGTCAGCCTACACCCGGTGAACTGCGTGCCGAACCGAGCCACGAACTCGTGCGACGGCGCGAATCCGCCTCCACTTTGCTCCCCGACCCGCATCCCCGTCATCACGCAGGGCAGACCGGCAAAGTGGGCCAGGAATCGCTCCGGGACGGCGTATACCGACGCCTTGTGTTCCCACAGCACCAGCGCCTGCTGCTCCACCACCGCCTGGAAATCGAATCCGTACACCTGTAGCAGATGATCGCAGACGCTCGCCGTTTCTGGCTGGCTCATCGGCGCGAACCCGGCGCTCTCCAACGGGCGCGCAGGCACGTCGGATGGCTGCACGTCGACGGGGCCGTGCTTGCGAACCAGGGCGGCGAAAAAGCCAGAGGTGTCGTACAGGTGTGGCCACAAGCGCACCGCCCGCTGAACCTGGGGATGAAACACGCGCTCGCCGTCAGAGGCCAGCGCCGGAGCAGGCGTCGGCAGCAGGCGATCAACCGGCTCGACCGTCGCCCGGTGTGGATATCGTTTCAGCAGCGCGTCCAGCACCGCCTCGTCCTCCTCGGGGGCCAGGGAGCACGTGGCATAGACCATCTCGCCGCCGGGTTTGAGCGCCTGAAACGCGCTCACCAGCAGCCCGACCTGCTGCCAGTGCAGCGCCTGCCGCTCGTTGGCTGATACAGGTTGCATCTTGCGCCGCTCGGCCGTGCGCAGACTCTCGCCGCTGCACGGCGCATCCAGCAACACCTTGTCAAAGGTCTCGGGGAACCAACTGCCGAACCGCTCGCCGGGATAGGTGGTAACTACCGCGTTCATCGCGCCCCAGTCCTGCAGCTTGAATCGCAACGGCGGGATGCGCGGGCCGCTGGCGTCGTTGGCGACGACGAGGCCCCGATCGCCCATCTTGCACGCCAGGTGGGTCGTCTTGCCGCCGGGAGAAGCGGCCATGTCCAATACCAGCGGCGCGTCCTGCTCAAAGCCGAACATCTCCGCCGGCAGCATTGAGGCCGCGTCCTGGATGTAGTAAAAGCCCATCTTGTGCTCCAGTGTCTGGGCGATGGGCTCTCCGCTAACCTGCCAGCCCGCATCGCAAAAGGCCACCGGCTGCACCTGCCAGCCGTACCACGCGGGCCAGGTGCGACGCGCGTCATCGACGGCAATCTTGAGGGTGTTGACTCGAATTGCAGTAGGGAGAGGGTGCTGCACAGCCTGGAGGAGTTGCTCGAACTCGACAGCGCTCAAAAAGCTACGATATTTATCCAAGCCCTCGGGGTTCATCAAGATTCAAGTGCCTCTTGTGGGGCGGATTGCCAATCCGCCCTACTTGCTCGCCAAAAACGCCAGCTCGGTGGCGAACGCGAACCGCTCGACCGACCACCCCCTACCCG
Organism: uncultured Anaerolineales bacterium; assembly: GCA_964551295.1. Classification (GTDB taxonomy): domain Bacteria; phylum Chloroflexota; class Anaerolineae; order B4-G1; family B4-G1; genus JAFGED01. The sequence continues at coordinate 2,043 of CAZKDJ010000005.1, forward strand.
CGATCAGCTCGCGGAAGTGCGCTTCATAGTTGGTGGGCATCCCCTTACTTCTGCCGCCCAGGCTGTGGACGGGGAACGAGACCAGGAGATACTGCGCGTCGATGGCGTCCAGGAGCTGCGCACCGGCCGACTTGTCGATCTGCTCCAGACAGGGGATCGACTTGAGCACCAGGGCCAGGTCGACGCGGGGTGTGGAGCAGGCATGGAGCACGTCGCACGCCGTCGCCCGCCCGCGCACAGGGGTGAGCACCATGAACGCCCGCAGGAACTCGACCATATCCTCATAGATATCATAGGCATAGTAAGTCGCCCCATCGGGCAAGCCCATCCACGGGATCGCCAGCGGGTTGAGGCCGCAGGCCAGGTCGAGCACGGAATGCACCGGCTGGAGATCGACCAGCACGGCGGCGTAGAATTCGTCGAGGAACTCCAGCCGCTCCTGCGTAGAAGCGTGATAGCCCATGATCTGCGCGCAGGCCTGCCGGAATTCCGCACCACTCCCGGAAGCTGTCCGCAGGTCATCCAGCCACGCGACGTAATCCATCCCGCCCTCCAGATAGGCACCACCCACCTGGTGTAGCTTCCTCTTGGTCGCCTTGACCGCCTCTTTGAGGCGACGGCCCTTGGCCAGCTCCCGCTCGCCGATACCGCGCACGACGTCCTCACAGACGCGCCTATATTTGGCGCTCTTGCGGACGGCGGCGACCAGCTCGTCAATATCGCTCACAGTGCCTCTTCTCTCAACAATGCCATCAGTTGGGTCATAAACCGCAGGTTGTGCATCGTCGCCAGCCGCAGGGCCAGACTATCCTTGACGGCGAACAGGTGATGCAGATAGCCCAGCGAGTAGTCGGTGCAACACGGGCAGTCACAGTGAGAGGAGAGCGGACCGCCGGCCTTGATGTGCTTGTCGTCGGTGACGTAGATGTAGGAGAACCAGTCTCCCCCCCTATCTTCCCCCCCGCATCCTTCGACTTCGCTCAGGACAAGCGCGGGGGGGATATCGCTCACAAACGCATACAGCCGCCCGCGTCGCGCGTCCCGCGTGGGCAGCGAGCAGTCGAATAGATCGTACCCCATCCGCGCGCACGCCACGACGTAGGCCGGATGGCCCACCCCCAGCGCGTGGGTCGGGAACCGGGGTGGCACCAGCTCGCGCACGTAGGCCAGCATATCGGCCAGCAGATTCCCGTCGCCATCGAGCGGCCAGCCGCCGTAGCCAAAGCCGTCGAAGCCAATCTCCAACAGCTCCCCGGCGCACCGCCGGCGCAGCTCGCGCGATCCGCCGCCTTGAACGACGGCGAGCAGCAGCGGACGTTGTTCCTGAAATAGCTCCTTCTGCTCGACCAAACGCTCGAACTCGTCCTTGCAGCGCCGCGCCCAATCGACCGTCCGCTCGACCGACTCGCGCTGCGTCTCCAGCGGGGCGTCCACGTGCGTGCAGTCGTCGAGACAGACGACGACGTCGGCGCCGTAGCTCACCTGCAACTGGACGCTCTTTTCCGGCGTCAGGGTGAACTTGCGGCGGGACTGGTCGGGCCGAAAGGTGATGCCGTTACTGGTCAGGCTGCCGTTCTTGGGATTCTGCCGGATCAGTGAGTAGGCCTGGAAGCCGCCCGAGTCGGTGACGATGGGCCGCTGCCAGCCGCTCATCCGGTGTAACCCACCCAGTGCCTGCACGGTCGAGGAGCCGGGATGCTGCATCAGGTGGAAGATGTTCATCACCACGCCCTGCACACCGCAGCGGGCCAGGTCGGCGCTATCGACCGAGCGGACGACGCCCATGGTCGCGTCAGGCAAAAAGACGGGAAGCTGCAACCGGCCGTGGGGTAGCTGCAAGGTTTTCACGATACCCCTGCAATAACGACGGTGTACTCGCCCCGCGGCTCCTCTTCTTCAAAGAAGGCCAGGAGCTCTGAGAGCGTCCCGCGCTGGATCTCCTCGTACAGTTTGGTCAGCTCGTTGGCCAGCGCCGCCTGGCGGTCGCCGAACACCTCGATTGCGGCTTCGAGGAACGCTTTCAACCGATAAGGGCTCTCGTAAAAGACCAGCGTGTGCGGCGAGTGCGCGTCGACCTCGAGGAATCTTTTCCGAGGGCCGGGCTTGCGCGGCGGAAAACCGCGGAAGGTAAAGCTGTGCGACGGCAGCCCCGAAAGCACCAGCGCCATCACCAGCGCGCTGGGGCCGGGGATCATAACAATGGGCACATCCTCCTCGATGGCCCGTCGCACCAGCGTGAACCCGGGATCAGAGATGCCGGGGGTGCCGGCGTTGGTCACCAGCGCCACCGACTGGCCCTGCTCGACCATCGACATGACGCGCGCCGTGGCCTGGCGCTCGTTGTGCTCGTGGAAGGCGATCTTGGGTTTGTCGATCTCGAAATGCTTGAGCAGCCGCCCGGTCTTGCGCGTGTCCTCGCAGGCAACCACGTCCACATGGCGCAGCGTCTCCAGCGCGCGTAGCGCAACGTCGCTCAGGTTTCCTATTGGCGTCGCCACCAGATATAGCATCAAGCCACTCCTGCCGAGTTTAATTTTTGGGACATGGAAGAACGCGGGAAAACACTGACTTTACCTTTTGATCCGTGTTCATCCGTGTTTTTCCGCGTCCTATTTCTCTCGATACCCCAACACCCGCATACCGTTGAGGGTGACCAGCAGCGAGGCCCCCATGTCGGCAAAGACGGCCATCCACAGCGTCGCCGCACCGGCCAGGGCCAGCGCCAGGAACACCGCCTTGATGACCAGCGAGAGGGCAATGTTCTGGCGGATGATGGCCAGCGCCCGGCGGCTCAGCCGCATGGTAAAGGGCAGCTTGGTCAAGTCGTCAGCCATCAGTGCGATGTCGGCGGTCTCCAGCGCCGCGTCGCTGCCAGCGGCCCCCATCACGATGCCCACGCTGGCCCGCGCCAGGGCCGGGGCGTCGTTGATGCCATCGCCCACCATCGCCACCTGACCGTACCGGTCAAGCAATTCCTCCACCGCCTCCACCTTTTGCTCCGGCAGCAGCCCGGCGCGGAACTCGTCCACCCCCACCTGCGCGGCGATGGCGCGGGCGGCATCCTCGTTATCGCCGGTGAGCATCACCGTGCGCCGGACGCCCGCGTGGCGCAGCTCGGTGACGACCGCGGGAGCCGTTTCCCGTAGAGCATCTGCCACGGCCACGTACCCCTGCCGCCCGCAGCACGAGTCCTCGACCAGTACGATGGTCTGCCCCTTGGCCGTCGCCTCGGCCACCTCATTGCAAAATGAGGCCTGATCGCAGAAGGAAGCGGTGTGCGTATCGCCGTGGATATGGGCGTGACTGCCGACGGTGACGTCGTGGCCTGCCACGCGCCCGCGTACGCCCATCCCCGCCAGCGCCTCTACCGACTCGGCCGGAGCGTAGGCAGCATCGACGCCGAATGCCCGCGCCTGCCCGACGATTGCCTGGGCCAGGGGATGCTCGGAGCGCGCCTCGACCGCCGCCGCCATCGCCAGCAAATCGCGGCAGTTGGCGCACGCCTCGGGGCTCGCGCCGTCGTCGTGGTCGCCGCAGCGACCTGCCACCACCACGGGCCGCCCCTGGGTCAGCGTGCCGGTCTTGTCGAAGGCGACGACGCACAGCGCGCCCGCTTGCTCCAGGTACGCCCCACCCTTGATCAGCACCCCCGCCCGTGCGGCGCGGGCGATGCCGCTGACGATAGTCACCGGTGTGGAGATAACGAGCGCGCACGGGCAGGCGATGACGAGCAGCACCAGCGCCCGATAGAGCCAGTCGACGAATGTGCCCAATCCCGCCAGCGGCGGCACGACGGCGACCAGCAGCGCGCCGATGACGACCACGGGCGTATAGATCCGCGCAAAGCGGTCGACAAAGCGCTGCGAAGGCGCCTTTTGCGCCTGGGCCTCCTCCACCATCTGGATGATGCGGGCGAGCGTGTTGTCGGAGGCCAGGCACGTCACCTCGACGGTTAGAGCGCCGTTGCCGTTGACCGTCCCGGCGAACACCTCGTCGCCGGGACGCTTTTCTACCGGCAGGCTCTCCCCCGTGATTGGCGCCTGGTTGACGGCGGACACGCCCTCCGCAACGCGCCCATCCATCGGAATGCGCTCGCCGGGCCGCACGACGATGCGGTCGCCGATGGCGAGGGCCTCGACGGGGACAATTTCTTCTTGCCGCCCCCCCTCGGCCCCCCCCGTGGGCGGGAGGGAAAACAGGCACGTGGCCTGCATGGGCGTGAGGTCCATCAGCGCACGGATAGCATTACGCGCCCGACCAAGGGTGTAACCCTCCAGCAGATTGCCTAGCGCGAAGAGGAACGTCACCACCGCGCCCTCTTCGAACTCGCCGATGACCAGCGCGCCCGTCGCCGCCAGCGTCATCAGCACGTTCATATCCAGCGTGCGGACAGTGCGCAGGGCGGCCCAAGCAGCCCGCGCACTCGGGTAGCCTGCGACCACGGTCGCCAGAATGTACAGGATGTGACTGCCCTCGTCGGGCACGCCCGCTAGGTGCAGCCCAAAAGCCGAAAGGATCAACACGCCCGCGATGCCGGCCAGCACCTCATTCTGGCGCCGGCGCACGGCCGCCAAGAGGCCACGCGGCTCTCCTTTAGGGATATCCACATCGTAGCCCAACTCGCGCACCCGCGCGACCACCGCCCGCTCGTCCGTCTCGTGCGGGTCAAAGTCCAGCGTCAGCCGCGCCAGCGCAAAGTTGACCTCCGCCTTGTGCACGCCATCCATCACCCCCACACCCTGCTCCAGCGTGCGCGCGCACTCAGCGCAGTCGAGGCCCGTGACGGAAAAGCTTCTATTCTGCGTCTCGCTCATTACATACCTCGAACCATACCAAACATAGTGCGTAAAGCGTAAAACGTAATCCAATCCTTACGCTTTACGTCTTACGTATGTTGTACATGCTCCAACCCCCGTGCAAACAGATCACCCACGTGTTCGTCGTCAAGCGCGTAGTAGACGTGCTTGCCATCGCGGCGCTTGCGCACCACACGCAACTCGCGCAACAGCCGCAGTTGATGCGAGACCGCCGAGATGCTCATATCCAGCACCGAGGCCAGGTCCCCCACACACAGCTCCGCCCGCGCCAGCGCCGAAACGATGCGCACACGGGTGGGATCAGCCAGGGCGCGGAAAACCTGCGCCAACTGCTCCGCCGTCGATGGAGCAACCAACGCCTGCCGGGCTTTCTCCGCCCGCGCCCAATCGTGTAGCGCCTCTTCGCACATCTCGTCGCGGTCGTCTCTACCCATCTCCACTCAAAACATTTGAATACTTGCTCAAGTGTAACACAGATAGACAACCCTGTCAAGCAAAGTTGACTTTTATACTCCAGCAGGCTAAAATGATGGCAAGTTGCAGTTTACCAAGCTATCCGTCACCAACCTGATAAGTCACACGTTGGATGAACGCGTCTTCGCTCAACTCGCCGGCGTCGAAGGCAACCAAGTCTGCTGTGCTCACCCGCGCGCTGATGCGTGTGGCGGTCTGACTCCCTTGGGCAAGGACGACGACCTCAATCTGGGTGAAGGGATCGCATGCCTCCTCCACCAAAGCCAGTGCGACGTCAAAGGCCAACCATATCGATTGAGCCGCCTCGTCGACCGGCTGACCCGGGGTGAGAGAATGGGCGATGTCGAAGCGAAGCGTGTCACCAGAGACCAACACAGCGCCATCAAGCCCGGCGTTGGTCAGGAGTTGAGCGGCCCGCCACTGACAGGCCTCGTATGAAGCTGCTGACGGCATAGGAGCAGCATCGGTAGGTTCAGTACCCGCTGTTGAGATGTCGCGGCCGGGTGACGCGGCTGGACTGGCAGAAGCCTCAGCCACGCCCTCCCCTAGATGCGTAGACGTGGGCGCAGATGAGGAATCGGTATCCAGGGTTTGGGATATCCACAGCACCAACCCTAGGATGACGAGGAGGTTAAAGGCCACGAGCACAGCGACGATACGCTTCTGTTTCGGCTTCATCGGCAAGAGTGTAGCACAAGTCTGTCCATAGCACAACAACAGCAGCAACAGCAGCAGCAGCAGCAGCAGCAGCAGATGGGAACAAGATGACACACCTGAACCCAAAGCAGCGTTCGGGAATCCTGTACACGGTTCTGGCCAGCTTCTTCCTGGGCTGGGCGCCCATCCTAGGCAAGATAGCCTACTCGGACGACATCACGCCGTACACACTGGTCGGCTTTCGCACCATAGCAGCGGCGCTACTTTTGTGGATCACCTTTATGCTCTTCCACCCTCGCGAGATCGCCATCACATGGCGTAGCCTGCTTGGCTGTGTGGGCGTCGGTGCGGTGAACGGCTTTGGATCGCTGCTCTACTACACCAGCCTCGCCCGCCTCGACGCTTCCCTGGCCTCCCTGCTCAACACGCTCTACCCACTGTGGGTCGTGTTGTTCCTGTTTGCCTCCGGTCAGCCGCTGACCTGGCTCACGCTGGCGCGGGTAGGGCTTTCCATGCTGGGCGTCTATCTGCTGACCCGCACAGAGCCGGGGGAACTGGACTGGATGGGCGTGGTATTGATGATCGCATCGGCGATGTTTTACGGCTGGCACCTGGTGCTGGGGCAGTGGGTACTGGCCGACGTCCCAGCGCGCACGGCGTCACTCTACATTTTGACCACCATGGCTGGTGTCGTCGGCGTAGCCCGCCTCCTGCAAGGACGTCCCTTGGAAACCATACACACCACCGGCTGGGTCGCTATCCTGGCACTGGGGTTGACCACCGCCCTGTCACGGTTGACGATGTTCAGCGCGTTGGAGCGCCTGGGCGGCGTCGAGACCTCGATCACCGGCCCGCTCGAACTGCTGGTCAGTCTGATGTTGGCCCTGCTGCTACTCGGAGATCGGCTGACAGCCGTGCAGTGGGGCGGGGGTCTGCTGCTGATGGCCAGCCTGTGGTTGATATCGCGCGATCCGGGAATGCGCCTGGCAGAGGGAAACGTGCCACTGGAATGGCAACAAAAGTGATAGAAAAACCTCTCGCAGGGTGTTGATATTTTTCGGTAGCACCTGCAGGAGGCCGAGCAGTCGATTTCTAGATCAACGGATCCGGCCGGCGCACTGGCAGGAGGATGTGGAACGTACTGCCCGGCAGCCGCTCCTCGTCGTACCCCTCGCTCTCAGCCCAGATGCGTCCCCCGTGAGCTTCGATGATCCCCCGCGTCACTGTGAGCCCTAGCCCCAGCCCGCCCCCCTTTAGGGCCGTCTTGCTGGTATGGTGGAGTTGTGTATCCTCTAACACATAGAAGCGCTCAAAGATATATTCCAACTCCTCCGTCGGAATGCCCACCCCGGTATCTTTGATGCTGAGATGCACCATCCCTTCACTCTCGATGTAGTGTCCCGAGATGGTAATCGTTCCTTCATCGGGAGTGTATTTTATCCCATTACTGATGATGCTCCACAGCGCGTGATAGATGCGCTGAGAATCGCCCTCAATCATCGGCAAATCGCTCAACCCTTCATAGACAAACTCCAGGACACGAGGCCGACCGATGTCTTGCAGATTGCCCACCGCACGGAGCACCAACGGTTCAATCATCACCGTCTCCCATGCCAACTCCAGGCGATTGGCATCGACAAGGGAGACATTGCGGATTTCGTCAAAGACCTGATTTAGCCGCTGCACGGCGTCGCAGATACGCGTCAGCATGTTGCGCGGACTGCCTTCTTCCTCAGGGTCGCCGGTGATATCCGAGTTGTAAAGCAGCATCTGCGTGTATCCATAGATCGAGGTCAGCGGAGTGCGCAACTCGTGACCAGCCAAAACGATAAAGTCGGACTTCATCTTGTCTATGCGTTGCAGCTCAGCATTGGCCGCCTCCAACTCGCGCACCTTCTCCTCAAGCCGGGTCACCAACTTGCGACTATGTTCGAGCAGGTGCTTGGCCCTTTCCTCCGGCGAACCGATCTCTTCACTTCTCCCTTTCAGGAACTCGCGCACCTGATCGGGAAACGTATCCACGTCGATAGGCTTGGAGATGTATCCATTGCAACCAGAAGCCAGCGCCCGCTCCCGATCGCCGTCCAACGTGGCAGCGGTGACGGCGACGATAGGCACAGAATCTAGCTCCGGCATACTGCGGAGCTTGGTCGTGACCTCGTATCCGTCCAAGCCGCCGATGTTGATGTCCATCAGGATCAGGTCGGGCCTCTCATACACAGCAAACTCGGTGGCAGAAAGGCCATCCGCGGCGGTGACGACCTGGAAATCCTCGCTCTCCAGCAGACGGTGCACCAGCAGCATACAAGCTGGGTCGTCCTCAACGTATAGAACTTTGACGCGCGCTGGAGTAGGTTCACTTTGCATCTAGTCGTACTCCCGTCTACTCTGCGATCAGGTCGTGCGTTTCAGGATCTCTTCCAGCAAGTCCTCGTCGGTAAAGGCACCCTTTTTCATCAAGGCCTCGATCCGGCCACTGAGACGCCTGTGTTCGGCAGACGTCAGTTCCTTGGCCGTGATGACGATCACAGGCACCTTGCTCAAATCCTCGTCGGCTTTGAGCGCCTCCAGCACCTCGAAGCCGTCCATACCCGGCATCATCAGATCCAGCAGAACAAGATCCGGTCGCTCGCGCTGTACCATGGCCAGGCCGGCAGCGCCATCGTGCGCTTCGAGAATCTGATAGTCACCTCGCGTCTGCAGGATACGGCGCAGCAGCAGAGCAGACTGGGGATTGTCCTCAAGGATGGCAATAGAGTGCACCCGCTCGTCGATATGCTCCAGGGAGCCCAACAGTCCTTCCTCAGCAGGCGGTGCCATGTGGGACACCGTCTCCGGCACCTCGATCGTCTGCGCCCACTCGTCGCCCAGGAGGTGCTTTTCGACTGGGAAGGTATGGCCGGAGCAGTTGACGACCACCACCTCGTCCCGCTTGATGATACCCTTGTTGAGCAGCTTGAAGAGCCCGGCAAAGGCCACCGCAGCGGCAGTCTCCATCGACATGCCATCCAGCTTGGCCATCACGTGCATGGCGTGGAAGGTTTCCTCGTCGGTGACGGCCTCGAAGGCGCCGCCGTGTTCTTTGATGACGTGGGCCAGGAATGGATAGGCCGGGCCGGGGTTGCCCGTGGCGATGGTGATCACCAGAGTCTGTGGGTTGAGCACCGGTTCTACCCTGTCCAGCAACCCCTTTTCATAGGAGTTGACCATGGGGGCGCAGCCGGCGGCCTGGATGCAGGCCAGCTTGGGCATGCGATCTACCAGGCCCATCTGCATCAGCTCTTGATATCCCTTCCAGACCCCCACAGGTCCCATGCCCCCGCTGACCGACTGGATATACCAATCGGGCGTGCGCCAAGGCGTGTCCCCAGAGCCAATGTACTGAGGAAGCTGCTCGGCGATCTCAAAGGCCACGGTCTTCATACTCTCACGGGCCGAGATGCTGCGGATGCCCCGGTCGCGGAAAACACCCTTGCGAGACGCGAACTCGGCCGCGACCTGCTTGGTCTGATCGTAGGTAGAGGTGACCTTGATCACCTCGCTGCCGTACAAGGCCACCTCGCGCATCTTTTCAGCGGGCACCAAACTGGTGAGAAAGGCCCAAAGCTTGATCCCCGCCAGGGCAGAGTAAGCGGAGTAGGAAATGGCAACGTTGCCCGTGGAAGCGACCACCGCCTCTGTGATACCCAGCTCCTTCATGAACGAAATGGAAAGAGAGGCCTGGCGATCCTTGAACGAGCCCGTGGGGCCCTGTCGCTCGTCCTTGACATAGATGTGGGGACAGCCGAGCATCAGCCCCAGGTTGACGGCGCGCAGAAGGGGTGTACCCCCCTCGCCCATGGTGACCAAATTGGCATCATCCTGGACGTGCAAGAGCTCGCGATAGCGCCACATGTTGAACGGGCGGTCGCGAAGCGCCTCCGGCCAGACCTTGCTCACACGCTCATAGTCGTAGACGACATCCAGCCACTCTCCGCCACAGCTGGGACACTGCAATGGCGGACGTTGGAACGGCTCCTCGTAGCCACAGCTGGCGCATTTCAAACGAGGGGATGCGGGGTAGGGACTCATATTGACTCCTCACTTTCCTCGACGTTGCTTGCCATTACGACTAGTATGCAACAATTTTGCATTTTCCACAAGCCTACCTCCGATTCAATCGGCAACGGCGGAGCGAACGAGCAGACCTGGAAAACACAAAAACCGCACCTAGATTTTATCTTCTTTCTATCCTACAGGTACGCGCGTCAGCTTTTCCAAGGCAGCCGCCAGGTCCGCCAAAAGCTCTTCCCGCTTCATCGGGCCCTTCTGGATCAGCGCCTCGACGCTGTGGTTGAGACGCTCATAGTCGTCATCCGTCAACTCCTTGGCAGTGATGACGATGATGGGGATGGAACGGGTCTCTTCCTTGGACTTGATTGACTCCAGAACGTCAAACCCATCCATCCCCGGCATCATCAGGTCCAGCGTGATGAGATGGGGATGGATCTGCTTCAGCATATCGATGGCCTCTTTACCGCCGCCCGCCTCCACCACCTCGTATCCATCCTGGTTCTCAATCATCCGGCGCAGGAGTTTGCGATGCGCCGGATGGTCATCCACCACCAACACGAGATGGCGCCCCGCCTCTCGATTCAGGCGGTCTAATGCAGCCAGCAGATCCTGCTCGACGATGGGCTTGATGAGGTAGTCGGACGCGCCAAGGCTCATGCCGCGATCTCTTTCAGCGACAATGGAGCATATAATAACGGGGATACTGCGCGTTTGGGGGTCGGCCTTCAACTCCTGGATCACCTGCCACCCATTCTTATCGGGCATCATCACATCCAGCGTGATGGCGTGAGGCTCCAGACGCTTGGCCTCCTCGATAGCGCGCGTGGGATCGGTCAGCCCGACAACTTGGTAGCCACGCTTACTCAAGTAGCGGCGGAACAGCGTGATCACCCCTTCATCGTCCTCTATGCAGAGCACCAGTTTACTGATCTCCTCTTTGGGCTCTTCCCCTGGGACAGCCGGCTCTGCCGCCTCTGATGGTGTCGCTTGCTCCTCGGCCTCTTCGGCCTCCGGCAGCGGCGGCCCTTCGACAGGCAAGGTGAAGGAAAAAGTGGAGCCTTTACCGGCCTTGCTTTCCACCCAGATGCGACCGCCATGCATCTCCACAAAGGACTGGCAAATGGAAAGTCCCAGGCCAGTGCCGCCCGCTCGACGCGTGGAGGAAGCATCCACCTGCGTGAAGGCCTCAAAGATCATCTCCAACTTGTCCTCTGGAATGCCGACGCCACTATCGACGACCGAGATGGTCACTTCTTTCTCGTCAAACTTGGCCTCAACGCGGATAAAACCCTCCTCGGTGAACTTGGCCGAGTTACCCACCAAGTTCAGGAGCACCTGGCGGACACGCCGCGAATCAGCCTGTATGAGCAGTAAATCGTCGGGCAGAGACGTCTGCAATTCGATGCTCTTATCCCTGACCAACGCCACGGCAGTAGACATGACACTCGTGATGACCGGCTTCAGATCCACCTCTTCGATAGAGACCTCCATCTTGCCGGCCTCAATCTTGACAATGTCCAGGATGTTGTTGATCAAGCTCAACAGGTGCTGACCGCTTTCGTATACGGTCTGTAGGTCTGTGCGCTGCATATCGGTGAGCGGGCCATCGATTTCCTTGAGGATAACGCGAGAGAAGCCGATGATCGAGTTGAGAGGTGTACGCAGCTCGTGGGACATGTTGGCCAGGAACTGGGTCTTGAGCCGATCGACCTCCTCCAATCGCTCGGCCGTCTCTACCGCTCCCTGGTACAGGCGGGCGTTCTCCACAGCTACACCCAGATTGGTGGCGACAACCTCCAGGAACGAAAGTGCACCCTCATCCAACACCGGGCGCCCCCTTTGTCGCCCCAGCTCCAACAAACCAAAGACCTGACCGCGGGAGATCAGCGGCGTGTAGGCCGCGTCCTGAAGGTCAAGCTGTCGGGCCAATTCAGCCGCCGCGCCATTGACGTTGGCCGTCACGTCAAAGAGTACTTGCAGTTGGCGCGTGCGAATAGCCTGGAACATGGCCGGAGCCATCGCAGGCGTGATCGGCTCTGGTTCAGCGAGGGTCACATCGACCCCAGTGGAGTCGCGGACAGTCACAGGAGTTAGGACACCCGCTTCCTCGTCCCAATCGAAAATGGCGCACGGCATCTCCAACTGACGGGAAATCGCCTCGCCGGACCGCCCCAGCAACTCGTTGACGTCCAGGGATGATGCGGCGGCCTGGCTCACCTCGTTGATCAGAGCACGGCGGCTCGCGTCTTCCCGTACCCGCTGGAACAGGTCGGCGTTGGCGATGGCGGTAGCCAACTGGTCAGCCAGCGTCTGTAGGACGGCCACATCATCCTCGCTGAAGGCGGCCGGCTGGGTCGACTGCACGTCCAGCACGCCGATCACCCGCTCGCGCGCCTTCAAAGCCAGTGCCATCTCCGAACGGGTCTCGGAAAGTTCGGGAGCGTTGTACCACACAGTATCGAGATCGACGTCTGAAGCCACGCGCGGCTCACCCGTCGCAGCCACGTAACCGACGATACCGACCTCGCCTATCTTTAGCCTGTGGCCTCGCGCCAACATCTTTTTCCCACCCTCAGAGGAAGCCGCCCGCATCACCGCATACTCGTTCTGCTCATCTACCAGGAAGGCACCAGCGTGATAGAACCCAAACCGCTCTGAAATCAGCTCGACCGTCTCGTTCAACAACTGCTCTCCCTCTAGGATAGCGGTAGCATCACGGGCGACTGCCGAGGCAGCGGCCAGTTGGCGCGCTCGCCGCTGAGTCTCTTCCACCAGGCGAGCGTTCTCAAGTGCCAGCGCCAACTGATCGGCCACACTCGTGACCATTTCCACCTCTTCCCGAGTCCACTCCCGGTGCTGGTCGGTTTCCTGCAGATCCAGCACGCCAATCACCTCTCCTTGCAGCGTGATAGGAACGGCCAGGGCCGAGAGCGCGTGTAGAGCGGACTGAACCTCACTCTCACCTCGCCCGTCGCCCCTGCCATCTCCTCCATCGTCCTCCAAAATCGCACCCAGGTCAGGCAGGGCAACAGGCTGCTCCTGTGTCAAGGCAATCTCCATCTCAGGAGCCCAGGCTTCTTCGAGGGTGGGAATACCCAAGCCCCGATACTCCGCACTGACGTCAGACTGCCGTTGAGAGAGACGCTCCCACTCCTGAGCGACGTAGTAGCGCTGTAGCGCTTGCACCTCCTCCAACGCCTTCTGGGTTTCTTCAAAGAGTCGAGCGTTTTGAATCGCAACAGCGACCTGATCGGCCAAGGTCTGCAGGACAACCGCATCCTCTTCACTGAACGCGGCCTCGCGCTTGCTTTGCACGTCCAGGGCTCCGAGCATCCGACCACCGACCTGCAGGGGCAAAGCGATCTCGGAACGCGTCTCCGGCATATCGGGATTGTCAAAGTATACGGCATCCTCACCCACGTCGAGGGCGATGCGCGACTGCCCGGCACTGGTGACCCAACCCACGATACCCTGCTGGCCCACCCGAAGCCTGTGCCCGCGTGCCAGCATGTTCCGTCCGCCCTCACTGCTGGCCGCCACGAGGACGGCCCACTCTTCCGCTTCGTCCAGCAAAAAGACGCCTGCATGGTACAGGCCAAGGCCTTGGCTAACTAACTCAACAGCCCTTTCCAACAATTCTTGCTGATCCAGAAGCGAACTGGTGGCCCGCGCCAACTCGGCGGTGGCCTCCAGGTAGCGTGCCCGGCGCTCTGTCTGAGCATAGATCGTCTCCAACTCTTGGTGGCGCTGTTGGACATCGTCGAGAAGCCGGGCGCCCTCCAGCGCGTTGGCGACGTTGCCGACCAAGCCCTCCAGGGTGTGGACATCCGCCTCGGTAAAAGGATCTACATCCGTGCTGTGGATGTCCAGAGCGCCCAAGATCTGGTCACCCCACTGAAGCGGAAGCACAAGTTCCGCTCGAGTGGGAAGGCGGTCATACGTAAACCTGACGGGGCGGCCGCTTGGGTCCACGCGCTCCTCCCAGGAGACCACCGTCCACTGGCGTTTGTGATTGATAGCGACAGCCACCGCCGTCGTTCCTGAAAGTGGCGTGCTAAAGCCCCTCGCCTTTAATTCAGACGCAGCGGCACCGGCCGCATCCGCCAGCACGGCAATGTCCTGTTCGGAATCCACCGTAAAGAGCCCCACATGATAATAGCCAAACGCATCATAGATCAACTGGACAGCCTGGTGTATGACAGAGGGAGGATCAATAGCGGAGCTGACTGTGTGGCCAATCTCAATGCCCGCCCGACCCTGCTGCACCTGGCGGAGGAGATCTTTCTGAGCGCCGTAGAACGACCAGCTAAAGAGCCACATGATGGCGGTGATAATGACCAGACCGGGAAGGCTCACAAAGAACGTGATGAAATCAGGAGTTACTTGAGGAATCATCAACGTAATCAATGCTCGAAGCAGAATGACCACTGCGACGATGCCTCCCCATACCGTGACGGCTGCCGTAGGCAGCAGCAGCGCGGCTATCACAATAGGAACCGCATAAATCAACATATGCAGCCTAGGTTCTGGGAAACCCAGTGGCTCAGCAGAGGCAGCGTAAATGGTAATCGCTGCCAACAACAGATTGATCGACAGGCTGACTTCACCGCGTTGGTTCAGCCTTGTCAGGCCGAGAATGATGCCCCACAGGAGAATGCCGATCAACCAAAACCAATTCGGCTGGCCTATCAGTATGAACGCGAGTGAGACCATCTCAAGCACCAAGACTGTCACGGCCGCTCCTCGGAGAACAGTCGTAAAAATTGGCTGAACTCGAGACAGCTCGGATTCCGGAACTTGAAACGTTGCGAGCGCTTGTTTTAGCATTCCCAACTCTCCTATAGAACCAACTTACAGTGGCTCTTAACCCTCCAAGGGCTGTTCTTGGGGCTGTTCTTGCCCCTCCGCCCTCGCTGATTCCTCAGTCCTAGCCCGATTCTCACGAGGCTTGACCCTGAGGCGAACTATCGCCCGATCGACGCGCAAGGTCCGGCCCAACTCATCCACGGCCGTCTGCAAGATGGTCGAGATATCCGGGGAGCGACGAAGCCTGTTGGCGATTTCATAGGCGCGGTGCTCTCGCTGAGCACGTCGTTGAACCTGATCGAAAAGTCGGACGTTCTCCAACGCCACCGCCGCCTGATCCATAAAGGCGGACAGCATCTGCACCTCATCATCGCTTATGCGGTCTTTCTGGTGCTTGTCGAAAGCGACCTCGACAACGCCGATGACACGCTCACGCAGATTGATGGGCATAAAGATGTGCAGGTATCGTTCGTGTCCCAACTTGTCCCAGACTTCTCGATCGAAACGACCATCCCACTCTTCAATAATCTCGGTGCGGCCAGAGCGGTATATGTCCGGCACGATATCTTGGTCATCGAGGGAATACTGGCTCATTTCCTTCCATTCGGGATAGACATCGAACTCTCCCCCCCATATCCCATGCTGAAGGCCAATCGTCCCCCTCTCCTCATCCACGGTACTGAGAAGGACGTGCTCGCAGTTGAGCGTGCGGTACACCGCCTCCAAGACAGCGCGCACCATTTCCTCCTCCTCCAGCGAGGAGGAGATGGCTCGACTGGTCTGATACAGCGACTCCATGCTCAGAGCCGTCTTTTGCGCCTCGGCGAAAAGCCGAGCGCTATCGATGGCCTGCGCCACCTGCTCGCTCACCGCCTCGACGAGGGTGACCTCCTCGGGCGTCCAGTCCCGCCCATTATCGGCCTCGACACCCAGACAGCCAATGACTTGACCGCGAATTCGAAGCGGCACAGCCAACACCGGCTCGGACGCCCCCGAAGCATCAAGCCCCACGATCTCGTTGCGTTCCACAGCCAAATCGTAGGCCGGAGAGGGCAACTCATCGACCGGTGAGACGTCAATCTGGTCATAGACATAGCCCAGCGGACGCTCCGCTGCCAGCAATCTTTCCCAGGTCTCGGCGTTGAACTGGCCATAGAGCAAGTTCAGTTCACGCAGTTGTTCCTCGGTGCGCTCCACCAGACGGGCATTCTGGATAGCAATGGCCAATTGGTCGGCCAAGATGAGCAAGATGGCCACATCCTCCTCTGTGAAAGCAGATGGCTCCCTAGACTGGACATCCAACACACCAATCACCTCACCACGAACCCACAGCGGGAGGGCCATCTCAGAACGGGTTTCCGGCAGGTCGGGGTTATCGAAAAAGACAGAGTCTTCACCGACGTCCAGAGCGATGTGGGGCTCGCTCGTCGTCACGGCGGAGCCGACGATACCCACCTGGCCGACCAGAAGACTATATCCCCGCTCCAGCATGCGTTGCCCGCCTTCGGAGGAGGCAGCACGTAAGACAGCGTACTGTCCTATCTCATCCAACAGAAACATGCCCACGTGGTAAAAGCCAAACCCATCCGAAACGAGATTCGCCGTCCGATCAAGAAGCTGGCGTAGATCCAAGATCGCGGCTGCCTCACGGCCCACCTCAGCTACCGTCTGAAGCTGCATGGCCCGACGTTCCAGTGCCCCTTCGGCCTGCTTGCGGGCGGTGATGTCGCGGGAGATGCCAAAAGTGCCGACGATCTTGCCTGCCTCATCCCGCAGAGGCAGCTTGCTCGTCGAGACCCAGCTCACGCTACCATCGGGCCACGTTTCCTTCTCCTCCAGATCCAACACCGGTTCGCCGGCGCGGATTATTCTTTGCTCATCTTCGTACGCTGGCCGGGCGTGCTCATCGGTGAAAAAGTCAAAGTCCGTCTTGCCCACAACATCGGCAGGATCATCCAAACCAAAGCGCTCGGACTGGGAACGGTTGACCCTGATGAAGTGACTCTCAGTATCTTTGAAGTAAATAGGGTCAGGAATATAGTCCATCAAAGCATGCAGCAAAAGCCGTTCCTGCGTCGGTGTCGCCTCCGCTTCCTTGGGTGCATCCACCTGCTCCTGCAGTCCGGTAACCTGTTGGCGCAGCTTTTGCAGTTCCTCGATCAGTTCCGCCTTGGTCTTTCTCTTATCACTTGTTTTGGCCATACCCTGTCACTCCCGTAGCTTGTCTACGGTGCTTGCTCGCTCATCTCATCATCCTCAGAGGCCCGCTCTTCCACCTCTTTGGTGGTCCGCTCCCCCATCTCTTCGGCGGCTTGTCCTTCCTCGCCGCCATCTTCTGAGTCACTATCGTGCGGCAAGTCGCTGCGGGCTTCAGAGTCCGGGGATTCTGCACCAACCGATAACCGATCTTCTGTGCCCCCCAACTTTATAAACGCCCGCTCGGTACCCAGGGCAGCTCCCAGGCCACGCACAGCCGTCTGAAGAATTCTCTCCACGTCCATAGAGGCGCGCACCTGGGCGGTGATGTCGGCAATCAGCCGGTCTCGCTGCGCACGCTGTCGCGTCTCGTCCAGCAGGCGCGCGTTCTCCAGGGCCAGCGCCAGACGATTGGCAACCTCCTCGACCAATGACACCGTATCGGCCGCAACAGCCTGATCCTCAAAGCTCAAATTGAGCACCCCCACCACTTGATCGCGCAATTTCACCGGCACAGCCAAGGTGCTGGTCTGTTCCTGTCCGTCGCCAGCTGCATCAGGCTCAGGGGTGAGCACCACAGGGCGACCATCCACCCACGCCTGAACGGCTTCGGGGGGTGGCTCGACCGCCCGCTCGATACCCGACCGCCGATAACGATATCCCATCCCTTGTCTACCACGCTGAGCGGATATACGCCAAGAGTCCTGGGTAAAAACCCCCGAGGCCACCTCCAACTGGCGCACGGTTTGCTGCATCTCTGAAAGCAACCGGGCATTCTCGATCGCCACCGCAAACTGGTCTGCCATCGCTTGCAACACCGCCACGTCGTCGCCGTCAAAGGCTTCCTCTTTCTGGCTGTGAATGTCAAAAGCGCCAATGATGCGCCTACCGACCCGAAACGGCAGCACCAACTCCGACCGGGTTTGGGGCAGCAGCGGATTCTCAAAGCGCACCGCGTCTTCGCCCACGTCAAAAAGAAGACGATGGTAGCCACTGTTGACCACGTAGCTGATCAGGCCCTCCTCCTCCAGGTCAACCTGCTGCCCCTGCTCCAGCATCTGACGACCGGCTACGCCTGTGGCAGCCCGCAACACGGCATACTCGTCATACTCATCAACCAAGTAGAGCGCGACGTGATAAAACCCAAACCGATCCTGAGCCAGATTGACGGCTCGATCCAGCAACTCGTCCAATTCCCGCATAGCGATGATATCACGGGATATATCGGCCGCTACCTGCAACTGCATGGAGCGACGCGCCAGGTCCCGCGTCCGGGCCTGCAATTCCTCGCTCCTGGCCTGCAGCTCACGATTGGCCTCGGCCAGGGCTCGCTCATTGGCCTGAGCGCGCGTCAACGCATTGACGATACTGCGTCGGCTGAGGCTCACCACTACTGTCGCCACGACGACAATGGCAAGCATCATAAACAGATCGTCAGATCCCACTGAGATTGTGCGATGTATGGGAATCGTGTACCGGCCAATCTGAACGCCCAAGTGTTCAAGCAGGTACACAATGAACAGAGACACCACAGTCAAAAACCCGAAACCCGCAGCTGCCCCCCGCCCCAAAAGCAATCCAGCCACAAAAATGGCCACAAAGTAACCAGGTGTGGTCGTGCTGCGTATGCCGCCGAAAATGATAATGGTGACGGTTGTCGTCGCCCAACAAAGGATTGCCAACAATACGCCTACCTGCCGCACACGCCCTCGGCGAGACATCCAAATCAACCCTCCAAGCGCCGGGACAAAGGCCACATAAATAATCACTGCCGCCGTGATCGCGGCCCCTGCCGTTTCGCTGTCCACGATCAGGAATAGAGAGGCCACGACGATCGCGCAGAGCATGACCCATAGCAGGACATTGAGGAGCGCTGCATTGCGCGTCTTTTCCTCGTCGCCCTCAAATACCGGCGGGGCGAACGACCGCTTAATTCCAGTCCATACATCCATTGGCGTTTCCTCTCATCACAGCCTTACGCGCGCCCAGTCCCTCCATCATCGCCCGGTACAGATTTTCCAACAGCACCAACGTGGACGGACGCCTCGGCCACGTTGGGTAGCTGCCCCAACTCTCGCACGGCGGCCCGCAGCAGGGTATCCATGTCCAGCGATTGGGTGAAGCGGGTCGTCATCTCGCCCAGTAGCTGCTCGCGCCGCGCGCGCCGCTCCGTTTCCTCCAGCAGGCGGGCATTCTCCAGCGCCATCGCCAGCCGGTCGGCCACCTCCTCGATCTGCGCGACGGTCCTCGCAGAGATATTCTCCTGCGAAGAACGGAGATTCAACACGCCAATGACCTGCCCACGCAGCTTGATGGGAATGGAAGCAACACTGACTGTATCCTCACCGCCATCCCCCGGGGATTCAACTGTGGTGACTACAGATTCACCCGCCAGCCACGCCTGACGAGCCTCCGGCGGTTGTTCGGCAGTCGGCTCGACATCCGTCCGGCGGTATCGATACCCCAGGGTCCGGCCGGCGCCGGTCTGCCACGACTCCTGAGTATAGCGCCTGGAGGCGATCTCCAACTCGTGCATCGCCTGACGCGTTTCCTGAAGCAAGCGGGCATTCTCGATCGCCACCGCCAGTTGATCGGCGATCGTCTGCAGGATCGAGATATCCTCCTCGTCAAAGGCCTCTGCCTCCCGGCTCTGCACATCCAAGGCGCCGATGACCTGTCGGCCTATCCGAAGCGGCAACGCCATCTCCGAACGGGTCTCGGGGAGCAAGGGATTCCTAAAGTGCGCAGCATCGATGCCCACGTCCAGGGCAATGCGGGGTTCTCCCGTGGACGCAACGTGTCCAACGATGCCGCTCTTACCTACCCTCAGCTTGTGCCCTTGCTCCAGCAGCTTTTGGCCGGCATCGCCAGTGGCCGCCCGCAACACCGCCCACTCGCCGGCCTCGTCCACAAAAAAGACACCCGCGTGATAAAAGCCAAAGCGGCGCCGAATCATGTCGACCGCGCGGTCCAGCAACTCGTCCAGCTCTCGGGCGGCAGTAGTATCCCGGGTCACTTCAGCCGCCGCCCGGAGTTTGACGGCTCGCTGCTCCAACTTGCGCGTACGCACCCGCGACTCGTCGCGGCCGACTTGCAGCTCGCGGTTCATCTCAGCCAACGCGCGCTCGTGGCTCCGGGCGCGGCTGAGTACGTCGACGATATTACGCCGCACCAGGCCCAGCAGCACCGCCATCAGGGCAACAAAGACGGCCAATAAGAACAAGTCATTAGGCGCCGTGTCAGGTCTAATTTGAGTGAGCGCCGTTACACGCTCGGGGATTATAGACCTTGTGTGGGGATAATACACCAAGAACACCCCCAACGCCGACAGCATGCTCATAATACCAAAGACACCCGCCCAGCGCCCACCCAAGAGCAACCCGGTGATGAAAATGACCAGCAGGTAACCGGCAGACCCGATGGAACGCACACCGCCAAAGAGAAAGATCAGGGCAGTTACCGACATCCAAGTAGAGATGACGAGCATAAAACTAGCTGCCCGCACAAGCCTGCTGTGCAGTAACAAGACCACCAGGCCAAGAAGCGCGAGAAACGCCAGGATGAGGCCAGCGGATATCCACATATCAGTCACAGTGTTGTTGAAATAGATCAGACCAGGGGAAGCCAACACAATGAGCAAGCCCCCGGCCCACACAATGATATTGAGAAATCCCGCAACGCGCGCCTTGTCCTCGTCCTCTGGAAAGACCGGCGGAGATAAAAGCTTTCTAATCCAAGACATCGACACGCCCTCTCGTCACAGTTCTAGGCCGCTTCCTCGTCCCCTGCCGAGTCGATCTCGGCAGAAGGCCCGATGTGAACCGACACCTCATCCACTTGCAGCAAATCCCCCAGCTCCTGTATCGCAGTCTGCAACAAAGTCTCCGTGTCTAGGGAGCGGGAAAAGTGCGCCGTCATGTCATTGAGCGTCTGCTCCCACCCGGCCAGTTGCCGCGTCTCCTCCAACAGGCGCACGTTCTCGATAGCCAAAGCCATCTGGTCGGCCACGGTCTCGATGAGGGCGATCTCGTCTTCGGTCCACTGCCATCTATCCTCCGTCTCCTGCAGACCCAGCGCGCCGATGATCTGACCCCGCAGTGTGATAGGCGTCATCAGAGCAACCTCGCCCGCTCCCTCATCACTATCGAGTTTGAGGACCATTTCCCGTCGCAACGCCACCTCTTCAGCCTCGGATAGTGCAGCATCATCGAGAGGTGCCGCATCTGGCCGCGCGCGTTCATAGAAAGGAGAAATCCGTCTGGGTGCCAAGCCGGCCCACTGTTCGCGCACGTAAAGCCTCTGGCTCTCCTCCATCTCGTGCAATCTCTCTCGCAACTCGGTGAACAGATACGCATTATCGATCGTCACCGCTATCTGATCAGCCATCGTTTGCAGTACGGCGACATCCTCCCGGGAAAACGCATCGCTCTCAACGCTATGTACGTCCAGAGCACCCAGCACACGCCCACGGGAACGGAGCGGCAAAGCAATCTCAGAACGCGTCTGCGTCAACAGGTCACTAGCGGGAGCCACACCCTCTTCGTCCAGGCTGAGGCTGGTTTGAGCCTGGCCCCTGGCCGCGCATTGGCCGACAGCCGAGTTATCGCCGATTTCGACCTTGTAGCCCTGCGACAACATCCAGCGCCCGGCCACACCCGTACCCGCCTTGAGCACCAATTCATGTTGGCTGGCGTCTGCGCCGTTACCCGCGCTGGTTTCATTGATCAGGAACAAGCCGACATAGTACAGCTCAAACCGCTCGCGGATCAAATCCACCACCTGCTGTACAAGCTCATCGAGATCGAGCTCCGACGACGACGCCTGCGAGACCTGGCTGGCCGTCTCAAGCTGCAAGGTGCGTCTCCTCAACGCCGCGTTTGCCGCTGTCAACTCCTCCGCCCGCTCGCGAAGCGTCTCTCGTGAACGAACCACCTCGCCATGTTTTTCCTCCGCCTCCCGCAGAAACGTGGTCAATGAAGAATTGAACATCCATTGGATCATCGTAGCAGCAGCCAATATCAACCCAAACGTACCGCTCATATTCAACAGCACAGTGGTCCACGTCCACTTCTCGGGCTTGAGCACATCGATCGGCTCAAGCCAGCCCAGGTAGTGGACGGCAGCAAAAGCAAAGTAAACGCCAAAACTCCCCAGCGCGGCATAAATACCCGCATGCCGCCCCACGAGGGTAGAGAGCAACAGAGGAGCAAGCAGCAGGTACAACCAACCAGCCCCCAGCGGGCCATCCAAGTACAAGTTGACCGCACCAACCACATAAGCCAATATCACCAGGCCCGCCGTCCGCCACATCGGATCGAGCCGCCGAGCAAAGGTGATGCCCGCCAACACTGCCCAGGCGACAAAGTAAGGCAAATATCCCCACCATTTCCCCGGGTCGTCGCGACTGATAATCACCAGACCAGCCACAACCAGAGTGGCCGCACCAAAAACCAGGAGCAACAAGCGATTCAGAATCTTGGTGCGCTGTTCCTTGATCATCGCTGTCCAATCAGGGGGCATGCTGGGCGGAACAGCCTCCAAAGCCTCTTCCTCGATCTCGGCCTCGACCGGCTCTGGTTCAACAGCCACCTCGGCAGCAATCGGTTCGGGTATCTCGGGCTCAACCTCTGCGCTGACCGCAGGCGCAGCCTCCTCGGCCGCCAACAGTTCAGCCATTGTAGGCAGTTCAGCCGCCGGCTCTGGTTCAGCGACCGCCTCGGCGGCAACCGGTTCGGGTATCTCAAGCTCGACCTCTGCGCTGACCGCAGGCGTAGCCTCCTCGGCCGCCGACAGTTCAGCCATCGTAGGCAGCTCAACCTCCGGCTCGGTTTCTTCGACCAACGCCGGTTCAGCAAGCTCTGCCAAAGCAGGCTCCTCCTCTACTGTCACCGGCTCAACGACGATGGGCTCAGGCTTGACTATCTCGGCAACAGGAGGCTCGACAGCTTCGGGCAACTCAGGCTCGACCTCAATTTCCTCAACGGCCGCCGGTTCAAGCGCCTCGGCTGGCCCCGCCTCCTCGACGATGGGCTCCGGGGCAAGCAACGCATCGATAGCCGGCTCCTCTGCCAAGGCAGGCTCTGCCAATTCAGGCCCCACCAAGGCAGGCAAAGCCTGCCCCTCCTCCTCAGCCGCCTCGGCGGTGACGGGCTCTGCCGCGAGTAACGCGTCTATGGCAGGTGCTTGGGGTAGCTCGACCTCTTCAGTCGCCGGCTCTTCCTGTTCAGCCGCCGGCTGTGCTCCTCCAGCCGCCTCGGCCGGCTCGCCCCCGGCGAGCTCATCGATGCCCTGGGGCTCTTTGAGCTCCTCTTTCGCCTCGATCTCCTCCTCCGAGTCGAGATCAGCGAACAACCCGTCAAGTTGGCCTGAGAGATCTTTATGCTTCTTTGCCATAGTCCGCCAACTCCTCACCGCTATGGTCCAACAACTCCTCAGCCAGGGCACGATACTGCTCAGTCGCCCGGGTGTTTGGTGCATACAAGTTGATCGGCTGCCCAAACGCCGGGCTCTCTCTCAATTTGGTGTCCACCCCGATGATCGTCTCAAAGAGGGTGTCCTGCAATCCCTGTTGCATTTGATCAAGTACGACCCGACTGATCTTGTTACGCATGTCGTACATCGTCACCAGCACACGGTAGGTTAACTGCGGGTTGGACTTTTCCTGCACCCGCTGAACCATGGCCAAAAAATGCTTGAGCGTGCGAGAGGCATAATACTCACACTGGATGGGAATGATGAGCAGCTCAGCCGCCGTCAGCGCATTGACGGTCAACGTCCCCAGTGACGACGGGCAATCCATGAGCACGAAATCGTAAAACCCCTGCTCCATCGTCTGCAGGCCATTTCTCAGGCGAAACTGGTAATTGGGCCTCCCGTAGAGCACCTTGTCAAGCAGGAGCAGTCCCTCGTTGGCCGGAATGATATCCAGCCCGGGCACAGTGCTTTCACGGCTGACGCTGACCATCGAGTCGTTGCCGAGGAGCGCATCCCCGATCGTGCGACGCAAGGTATCTGGCCTCAGGCCCAACGACTGGGTGAGATTCGCCTGGGGATCGAGGTCAATGAGCAGGATGGTCTTTCCCATCTCTGCCAAACAGCCTCCCAATGACAGGCATGAGGTGGTCTTGGCCACGCCACCTTTCTGATTACTGATCACGATCGTCCTAGTCATGGCTAGCAACTTCCTTTACTTGTGACTCTTCCTCGTCGCCTCCATCGTCTTGCGGCGACGGAGTGACGCCCAAACGCACAAAGGCACGCGACGTCCTCAGCGCGCCGAACAACTCGTCCACCGCCGTCTGCACGACGCCGTCGATACTGGCAGCGCGGCGCATCTTTTCCGTGATGTCGCGGGTCAAGCGCTCACGGGCAGCGCGGCGCTGCGTTTCGTCAAG
Source organism: uncultured Anaerolineales bacterium (assembly GCA_964551295.1). Taxonomy (GTDB): domain Bacteria; phylum Chloroflexota; class Anaerolineae; order B4-G1; family B4-G1; genus JAFGED01. The sequence goes on from CAZKDJ010000005.1 coordinate 26,440, forward strand.
CAGGCGTATGTTTTCGGCAGCCAGTGCGAACTGCTCACTGACGCCCTCGACCAGAGCGATGTCGTCAGCGCTCCAGCGGCTCCCTTCTTCTTCGACCTTGAATCCCACTGCGCCAAGGGACTGTCCGCGTAACGTAACCGGAACCACCAGGACCGATGACCCGTCGTCCTCCTCCATAACGATCGAGTGCTGTTCTTTCATGGCCTGTCGCACCTCAGGCAGCAATGCGTCGTCGAGGGGTACCAAGTCGGCACCGACCTGCTTGTAGCCACTGACACCCTGGGTTTGTGCGTAATCACTCCACACCCGCTCCAGGTAACGTTGCTGAGTGGCCTCTACCTCTGCGAGAGCAGCCTGCGTCTGCTCGAACAGCCGGGCGTTGGCGATGGCGTTGGCCAATTGATCGGCCATTGTCTGCAAGACCGTGACGTCCTCATCGCTGAAGGCGGCCTCCCGCGCGGACTGGATCGTCAGCGCGCCGATGGCCTCGCCGCGGCTGACGAGCGGCAGCGCAAACTCGGACCGCGTCTCTGGCAGCAATGGGTTCTCGAAGCGCACTGCCTCCTCGCCCACGTCCAGCGCGATGCGTGCCTGCTTGTTTGCCACGGAAGCACCAATCATGGAGGCGCCCCCAATCTCGAGCTTGTGCCCCTGTGCGATCATCTGCTGGCCTGCCTCGCCGGTGCCCGCCCGCAGCAGGACCCACTCGCCGGGTTCGCCCGCCGAACCTTCCTTGTCCACCAGGAACAGACCGGCATAGTACAGATCGAACCGTTCCCGCACCAGGTCTACGACCTGCTGGGTCAACGCGTCCAGATCGAGAACGCTGCTGGCGACGCGCGAGACCTCGGCGGCGGTCTGAAGCTGAAGGGCGCGCCTCTCCAGAGCAAGCTCCGCCCGCCTACGCTGGGTGATTTCCCGGCCTATGCCCACGATCCCGATGATCTTGCCTTGGCTGTCGCGTAGAGGCACTTTGGTCGCCAAGTTCCATCTCATTCGGCCGTCGGAGCTATCTATCGGTTCTTCGCGGTTGATCACTGGTTGACCGGACTGAATGATCATCTCCTCGTCGGCGCGAAATTTGGCAGCCAATTCCGGCGGCACAAAGTCAAAATCCGTCTTGCCCAGGATGTCGTCCAGGCTGTCCACCCTCATACGTTGCACCAACGCCTTGTTGCACATGATAAACCGGCTCTCGGTATCCTTGGCATAGATGCGATCGGGCACGTTGTCTATCAGAGTGCGCAGCAGATTGCGCTCTTCCATCAACGTCTCCTCTACCCGCCTTTGATTCTCCAGGAGACGCACCCCTTGCAATGTGCTGCTGATCTGCGTGCTCAACGTTTCACAGGTTGTCAACTCCCGTGGCCCTGCCTCGAACAGAACGAAGCCAATTTGATTCTGCTGAAAGAATAACGGTCGGACCACTAGGCAGTACCACCTATCCTGAGGCAACAAGCCTTCCGGGACCAAGCGGTGCGAGGGGAACCGGTGTCCCTCGACATCCAGCTCAATCCGTTTCGGCCTCCCGGAATCGCCCTCCGAACCCGAAGGGTTCGCCTCGTCGTAGGCCAGCACCAAACGAGACCATTCGGGCGCCGGTTGTGGATACGCGTATGGCTGGGGGTCCTCGTATAACGAGAGGTAGGCGCTGGGAATGCCCACGCGGGGCAACCCCTCCGCCAGCATATCCAGCGAATTCTCCAAGTCGAGCGTCGTGATAAGTGCCTCCCCCACCTGCCACAGCGTCCGAGCGTGTACCTCTGTCTGCAGCACCTGGTGGCCCTGCACCCGCCACGCCGTCTCGCCAATCAGCACCCGCGCCTGCAGCCACAGTCTCTCGGCTCGCGACGCCGAATCCTCATCAAGGTGAGGCAACAGGTGTTGGCACATTGTGGATAGCGCCGCCCGCCAGATGGCCACGTTGCCTCCCGCTGCCACCGCTTGACACACAATTGAGTCCAGGTTCGACAAAAACGGGCCCGATGTTTCCCCGCTCAATGCATCGGCAAAAGCGTCCAGTAGCTGTTCCGCCTGCTCAGCGGTGAATCCAACAGAGAGTACCCCCGTCGCCTGTACCATCTCAGAAAGAATGCTTTTTCGCTGTGCTCGCACGGCGGCCTTGACCGTCTGGCCTTTCTTTTTTGCTGCCTGCTCCGGCTCGGCCTGCAACACTGCCGGGGATGGACAGCCACACGATTGGCGTATCACTGTCTCTGCCGGGAGCGTCACCCGCTGTGGCACCTTGTCGCCGGCCAAGAGCGCCAACAGCATCTCGGTCGCCCGCTTTCCCTGTTTGTAAAGCGACTGCCGCACGGTGGTCAAAGGGGGTGTGACAAACTCGGTCTCCTCCACATCGTCAAAACCCACCACGGCCACGTCATCGGGCACCCGTATTCCCCGCGCCTGCAACGTCTCCAGAGCGCCAAGGGCCATATCGTCATTCGCCGCCACCACGGCCTCAAAGTCTGCTCCCCGCTCGTCGAGCAGTAGATTGATTGCCGCCACCCCGGAGGGGCGCAAAAAATCGCCGGGCGCAACGAGATCGGGATCGAAGGGAATACCAAACTCCTCCAGCACATCGCTATAGGTATGGTATCTCAGCTCTGCCTCTGCGCTGGTTTCAGGTCCCCGGATGAAAGCGATGCGGCGATAACCGTGGGCCTCGACAAGGTGAATCAGCACATCGCGCAAGCCCTTCTCGTTATCGACCACCAAGCTGGTAATGCCTTCCAGCGCCAGACCGATGCTGACTACGGGCAAGGGACGAAAACCGGCACAGAATGATCCGATCTCTTTGAGATCTGCCTGAGAACCCACTGCACTGGCCATGACCATCACGCCGCCCACACTCTCTGCGCTCACCAGATCATAGATCACGTTGCCCTGACTCTCAAACCCGGCAGGCACGCCCAACCGTCCACCAACAAAGCAGAGCAGGTTGACATCTCGCTCACGGGCCGCTTCGATCACGCTGGTCGCAATGTCAGCCTGGTATTCGTACACGAGTTGGTCAGTGATCAAGGCAATGGTCGGACGTGTGTCCCGTTTGCCCGTTGTCTTGCGCTTACTTTTACTCATACAACATCTCCATCAACTAAAACACCGACCTAGCAGCAGCACACCCAGCCGGTCTATTCCTCTCGGGTGTTCGTTCCTCCATCTTCACCTTCATCCCTCACTGCTCCAGTCCCAATGCCCAGCTGTACGAAAGCAGACGATACTCTCAGAGCAGAGGCCATCTCTCGAATGGTGGTCTGCATCAGGGCATCCATATCGACCGTGCGCCGCATCCTATCCACAATATGGCTCAGCAACTGCTCGTGGGCGGCGCGACGCTGCGTATCACGGTAGAGCCGAGCACTCTCCAACGCCTCGCCCAGTTGGTCGGTCAGTGCCTCCAACAGGGCCAACTCCTCATCCGTCCATTCGCCGGTCTCGGTGGGTCTGCTGGTGCTCAGTACGCCGATCACTTGACCGCGCACCTTGATGGGCACAGCTATGGCGGTCTTTCCGTCGTCGTTACTGCTCTGCACTACCGTCTCCTTCTGCAAAGCCTGCTCCATCTCGGGTCGCCAAGCTCCCCCGGCCCGGACAATTCCACGCTCGCCACTGCGGTAGCCCATGTCACCTCGTGTCTGCAACAAGCTGGCCCAAGCCTCACGGCTCAACTCGCCGTAGGCACGCCCGGCGGCCTCGAGAGCCGCGCGACTCTCGGCGAGCAGACGCGCGTTCTCCAACGCAATAGCAACCTGGTCAGCCATGGTCTGAAACACAGAGACGGCCTCCTCGTCAAAAGCAGCGGGCAGGCTGCTCTGTATCGTCAGGGCACCGATAACGCGTCCCCGGACTCGCAAGGGCAAAGCCACCTCAGAGCGCGTTTCCGGCAGTTCCTCCGTAGCCAGGCGTACGGCATCCTCACCGATGTCCAGCGCGATACGCGACTGCGCATTGGCAATACACCATCCAATCATACCTTCGCCAATCCTGATCCGGTGACCGCGAGCCAACATCACCCGTCCAGCTCCGCCGGTACCGGCCTGCAACACAGCCCACTCGCCAATCTCATCGACCAGGAACAAGCCCACGTAATACAGGCTGAATCGCTGCCGGATCGACTCGACCACCTGTTGGATCAACTGCTCCACATCTAGGATCGAGGAAGCCGCACGCGCTACCTCCGCCGAGGCCTCCAGGTAGGTCGAACGCTGCTCCAACTCGAGCGTGCGCGCCGCCACTCGCTCCTCCAAGCCGCCGATGAGCTCCCGCAACTGGGCCGTCATGCTGTTAAAAGCCTTGGCCAAGTCTACCACTTCGGCCGGCCCTGCCATGGCCACTTGCAGTTCCATTTCACCTTCGGCGACTCGGCTGGCCGTCTCGGTCAAATTGCGCAGCGGCACAGACAGGCGCCGTGCCAGGTAAACACCGAGCAGCCCGGTCAGCGTCGCCATAACCAATACAACACCCACCGATATCATCGCGCTCTGGATCACTTCCCGGTAGGCCTCTGCTACCGGCAGCTCGATCACGACGGCCCAGTCAGGCGTTCCCAAGGGAACATAGGTGGCCACAACACGGGTCCCATTGATACCCGTGGATATATTGGCCCCGGTCTCATCGACGAGTGCGGGGTTTCTGACAAACTCATCGACCTCGCTTAGCCGGTCCACGTTCTCGCCGCGCAAAACGCGAGCGACATCCTCAAAAGCGATCAAATTGCCGTATCTGTCCACCACGTAGGCTAGCCCATCTTCGCCAACCTCCAGCTGATCCATCAAATCCCACATGAACTTTAGATTCACTTCGGCCATCAACGTTCCTTGAAAATCTCCAAAGACGTCTATAGCCGGGACAGCCACGATCACCATCGGTTCGCTGGTTATGTCATCGACATATACCGGGCCAACGTATCGTTCTCCCCGCTTGACCCGAGTAAATACGTCCGCCCCGGCCAGTTCTATGAGCCGTCTCGACTTTGCCTGTGCCAGGCGAGAGCTCTGGGCAACTTCCCGCCCCTGTATATCCAGCAAGGACAAGTGGCGAAAGGCCTGCTCAAGGCCCAGTAGGTTCGCCAGGACCCGAATCTGCTCTTCCTGCGAGGTCAAACGGGGATCGCTGAGTTTAGCCGCAGCCTCCAATACACTGAACTTTTCATTCACAAAACTGACGACTGTATTGGCTGCGTCCTGAGCGATGAACTGTTGCTCACGGGCAACGCTCTCTCGTTGGGCTCGGATGCTGAAAAACAACTGCACGCCGCCCGCAGCCAACAAGATGACCACACCCAAGACCAAAAAGGCAATGGTCAACGTAGCTGCCAAACTTGGCAAAGCCCTGGGCCCTTTTGTTCTAACAGACATCATCTAACCTCATGACTATTTATCTCGAGACTACAGCCCACCTCACCATACCCGCTAGGCAATCGCTCGCCTCAACCGACTAACGAATGACTTTGACTGCCTGCGCCAGCAGGATTTCAGGCACCGTCACTCCTAGATCTTGAGCCACCTTGGTGTTGATTATCAGGTAACTCTCGGACGAGACAAGTGGGATGGTGCCGGCTGGGGTGCCCTGGAGAATCTTGTCGGCCAGAGGCGCTGCTTGTTCGCCCGTTTTGAAGTGGTCAATGCCCACATCAAAAACAGCCCCATAGCCCTCCACCTCCATTATGGCCCCGCCAATCGGAATCTGGTGCTCGGTCGCAAAGCGAGCCATGACCAGAAAAGGGTCGGGCGTCACGCCAAGGGGCTCAGGTATGATCAGGATCGCATCTACGCCAATGTCATCCCCTTCAGCCTGCGCCTGTAGAAAATCCTCGAGCTCTGCTGCATCGTCCACGGGGGCCTCGATCAGGGTTACACCTGCGGCCTCGGCCGTCGGATGCAGTATCTCTAACTGGCTGTCTACAATGGGGTACCCGCGCTGATAGGGCACCACCATGCGCGTGGCCTCCGGCGCCAGCTGGCACATGATCTCGAACCGCTTGAGCGCAATATCCGGGCCGGGGTAGCGCACGCCAGTCATATTCCCACCAGGTTCGCGCACACTATCGACCAGGCCGGTGCCTTCTATGTTGGCAACGGAGAAAACCACAGGAATGTCCGTCCCTTGCGTGGCGGCCTTCGCCTCCTGGGACGCCTCGGTGGGAAACACAAAGATCAAATCCACCTCATCGGCCACGAATCCATCGACGATGCCCCGGTACGCCGCCATGTCAAATTCTGTGCTTTGGACATCGTAAAAGATGTTTTGGCCCTCGACGTAGCCCAGTTCCTCTATCCCGGCCTTGAACCCGTCCACTGCATCGACAGCAAAACTCAGACCAGACAGAATACCCACCCGATACACCTCGGGCTCCTCTGCGCAACAGCCGCTCAAAAGCAAGGGCAACACGGTTACAAACGCTAGCAACATCCGGCACCTCACTCTGTTCTGGAAAAACCCCCTCCTTCTCATAAACTTGCCCTCCCAAATATAAAGTTTTTCGAAAGCATATCTACCTCTTCGTGTTGACGCCACCACTCATACGTAGCTCGACTTCGGCGACGTCCATAGCCTCACTGATCTCTCGGACTGCTGTCTGCAACACCATATCTATGTCCAATGTCTCACGTACGCGCCCCGCGATCTCGGCGGTCAACCGCTCACGGGCAGCGTGGCTTTGAGTCTCGTCCAGCAGTCTGAGGTTCTCTGCAGCCAACGTCATGCGCGCGACAATGGCCTCGGTCAGGGCAATCTCTTCATCCGTCCACTGCCGCGTTTCATCCTGATCGTGAATACCCAGGGCGCCAATGACCTGCCCACGCAAGGTGAGAGGCAAGACCAAAGCAGAGTGCCCATCCTCTTCCGTCAACACTTTCGCTCCCTGCGCCGTATCTTGCACCTGCAGGGCCTGCTGGATCTCCGGCAGCACCTCTTTATCCAGCGAGGAGGCGTCAGGGCGCTGTGTGTCGTAACTGGTCACCTCGGCAGTCTTGGCATACTCGGCCCACACATGGCCCAAGTAACGTCGCTGGGTAGCCTCCATATCCTCCAGGGCAGATTGAGCGTCGGCAAAGAGCCGGGCATTATCGATGGCAACCGCCACTTGATCAGCCATGGTCTGCATCACGGCAATGTCCGCTTCATCGAAGGCGGCCGCTTCCACACTCTGCACCGTCACCGCCCCGATGACGCATCCCCGCGACCGCAGTGGCAGCGCCATCTCCGAGTGCGTCTCCGGCAATAATGGGTTATCGAAACGCACAGCCTCCTCTCCTACGTCGAAGGCAATCCGCGCCTCTGCCCGAGCCGTACACTGGCCGATCATCGACTCACCACCAACCTCCAACTGGTGCCCACGCTCCAGCATCTTGCGTCCCGCGTCACCTGCACCCGCGCGCAGGACTGCGAACCGCCGTTCCTCATCGACGAGAAACAAACCCACGTAGTAGAGATCAAACCGCTCGCGGATGAGATCAACCGTCTGTCGCAGCAGCTCGTCCGGGTCAAGGACCGAAGTAGTGGCACGAGCGACATCGGCCGCCGCCTGTAGGTTACGCGTGCGGTTGGCCACGCGCTGCTCCAGGTTGCCGATGAGGTCCCGTAGCTGCGCCGTCATGTTGTTGAACGCCCCTGCCAGTCTGGCTACCTCCCTCGAACCGGCCATAGTCGCCTGCAAATCAATCTCGCCACCGGCAATCCGGGTGGCCGTCTCGGTCAATGCGAGCAGGGGGGCGGTCAAGCGGCGCACGACGAGGACGAGCAATACTCCATTCACCCCCGCCGTCAACAACGTGATCGACCCCAAGATCACCGTGTTTCGGATACCCAGTCGCCTGGCTTCCGCCATCGGCAACTCGGTCACGACGGCCCAGTCGGGCACCCCCAGGGGAACATAGTTCGCAGTGACTTCTTCACCATTGATACCTACCATCTCCGCTGACACGACTTCGCCAGCAGGTACAGGGTTTCGCATGAACTGGCCGACCAGGTCCAAATGGCTCGCTCTCTCACCGCGCAGCACGCGTGATATGTCGCCAAAAGCGATCAGATTGCCCTGTCTGTCCACCACGTAAGCCAGACCGGCCTCGCCGATCTCCAGACTACCCACCAGATCCCACATGAACTTTAAGGTCACCTCGGCCATCAACACCCCTTGGAAATCCCCCAAGGCGTCTGTGACCGGCACCGCCATGACCACCATCGGCTCACTGGACGCTTCATCGACGTACACCGGGCTGATATACTTATCTCCCTGCCTGATCTTGTCGAACAAATCGCTCTCCACTCGATCCATCAGCTGTCCCGACACCGCCCGCGACAAGCGGGAAGCCCAGGCCAGTTCCCGTCCTTGCGAATCTAGCAACAGCAGCTGGCGAAAGTGAGGGGCGAGCCCCAGCAGGCCACGCAGGATGGCCCGCTGTTCCTCCGGGGAAACAGAGACCGGGTCGATGACTCCGACCACCACCTCCAGTCCCTCGAACTCTACCTGGATGGAGTTGGCGACCGTAAGGGCGGCCTCTTTGGCAATGAGCTCTTGCTGGCTGCCGACACTCTCCTGGCGCGCTTGGATAAAGATGAGCAGTTGAGGGATGTAGGCGACCACCTGGGTTCCCACGCTCAAAACCAGGAAAACAATGACCAACGTAGTCACCAAGCTGCGTGGTGCCCCGGACTTTCCTTCTCGTTTGAACATCATCCTACCTCACATAACGCCCCTAGCTAATCACTAATCACCTCGTCTGCCTCTCTCAACAAACTCTCCGGTACTGCCACCTCCAGATATTGAGCGACATTGTAGTCGATCTTCAAGTAACTCTCGGATGAGACGACCGGGATCGTGCCGGCCGGAGTGCCTCTGAGGACCTTGTCGGCCAGGAGGGTGGCTTGTTTACCTGTATTGAAGTGATTAATGCCCACATCAAAAATAGACCCATAGCCCTCAACCTCCATCAGAGCCCCACCAACCGGGATCTTGTGTTCAGCCGCAAAACGGGCCATTACCATAAAAGGTTCAGGTGTCACGCCAAGGGGCTCAGGTATGATCAGGATTGCATCTACGCCAATGTCATCCCCTTCAGCCTGTGCGTGCAGAAAATCATCGAGTTCTGCTGCATCGTCCACGGGGGCCTCGATCAGGGTTACACCTGCAGCCTCGGCCACCGGGCGCAGCATCTCTAACTGGCTTTCTACAATGGGGTACCCGCGCTGATAGGGTACCACCATGCGCGTGGCCTCTGGCGCCAACTCGCACATAACCTCGAAGCGTTTGAGGGCGATATCCGGGCCGGGGTAGCGCACACCGGTGATGTTCCCGCCAGGCTCGCGCACACTATCGACCAGGCCGGTGCCTTCTATGTTGGCAACGGAGAAAACCACAGGAACGTCAGTCCCTTGCGTGGCGGCCTTGGCCTCCTGGGACGCCTCGGTGGGAAACACAAAGATCAAATCCACCTCGTCGGCCACGAATCCATCGAGGATGCCCCGGTACGCCGCCATATCGAACTCTGTGCTTTGCACATCATAAACGATGTTCTCCCCCTCGACGTAGCCCAGTTCCTCCATCCCGGCCTTGAAGCCGTCCACTGCATCGACAGCAAAACTCAAGCCGCATAGAATACCCACCCGATACACCTTGGGTTTTTTCATGCAGCAGCCACTCAAGAGCAAAGCAAATACGATTACTCCGACAAGCACCGTCCACAGATTTCCGATCCTTCTCTGAAACATACTCCTTACCTCCGACGTAGATTTATGATATATACTCTATTGACCTGATTTTTGTTCGTCCGACACATCCCTGTCAACGTCCACCTGTGTGCCCAGGTGCACGTAAACGCGCGAACCACGCAGTACTCTATTCAGCTCCTCGGCCGTTATGCGCATCAGGGACTTTATCTCCGCCGCCTGCTGCACCCGGTCCGATACCTCACGTATGACGCGCTCTTGAGCAACGCGGTGCTGGGTTTCGTCGAGCAACCGCACCGTCTCTGCCGCCTGACCAAACTGCTCTCCAAGCGCCTGGGCCAACACGATATCCTCATCTCCCCACTCCTGCCCCTCTTCGGCCCGGAGTCCCAACACGCCCAAGGGATAACCACGGACCACAACGGGAACGACCAGGATGGACGAACCGCCATCATCCTCGTCGCGCCAGATAACGGGGCGCTGTTCCTCCAGAGCCTGTCGGGCTCCAGGGGGCATCTCGTCGCCCAGGGGGATCAGTGCGGTGCCGTCGTGCTCGTACCCCCTGACGGTCCGGGCCTCCAACTGGGCCGTCCAGGCCTGCTGCAAATAGCGCCGCTGCACGGCTTCCATCTCCCCCAACATCTCCTGGGTCCGCTCGTAAAGCCGGGCGTTCATGATAGCGTTGGCCATCTGATCGGCCATCACCTGCAGCACCACGATATCCTCCACGCTAAAAGCGTCTTCCTCGGTGCTCTGGATAGTCAGAGCGCCGATGACCTTCCCCCGGCTAAGGAGAGGCAGCGCCATCTCGGAACGCGTATCAGGCAGATGCGGATTCTTAAAATGCACGGCCTCTTCATTCACGTCCATGGCGATGCTGGCCTCCTTATTGGCCACGCACTGACCCACCATGGACTGGCCGCCGACCTCCAACCGGTGGCCCTCCTCCAGCATCTTTTTGCCCGCTTCGCCGGTCCCCGCACGCAACACGGCCCACTTTCCAGTTTCGTCTAGCAAGAACAGACCCGTGTAGTATAATCCAAATCGCTCGCGGACCATATCCACAACTTGCTGGAGCACTTGATCTGGGTCGAGCACACCGCTGACCGCCCGCGAAACCTCGGTGGCAGTCTGGAGCCAAAGCGTGCGCTTTTCCATCTGCTCGATGAGCATCACCTTGTGCAAGGTGCTCCCCAGTTGTATCCCCAGCGCTTGATAGAACATGCCATCTCGCGGCCCCACCTCCAGCAGGGCAAACCCCAACTGCCTGTCCTGGAAGTAGATGTCCTTGGCAATCCAGGTATAACGCCGGTCGTAGCGCGGCAAGCCGGGCGGCAACAGCCGCTGAGATAGAAAGCGCCCCTTGTCCGCCGGCAGCTCGATGCGGCCATTTTCATCGTACGCCACCAACAAATCGGACCAACCGGCAGGCGTGGTGGGATCCCTGTAAAGAGACAGATAAAAACTAGGGACGAGCGCCGGTAATTGCGCCTCGATCTCGTGTATAAAGTCTGTCATACGCGTCATCGCCGCCAGTGATAGACCCACAATTTGCAACAACGTCGTCCAGGTCTCTTCTGTCTCCACACGCCTTCGCACCTGCACCTGCTGCTCCGCTTCCCAGATCGCAACACGCCCCTGCTGAAAAAGATCCTCAGCCCACAGCACCTCGTCCCCACGGAGATGGGGCAACGTGTGTTGACGCAATGTGGAGAGCGCATTCTGCCACGGCAAGGTATCCGCACCTGCTACTATGACGTGGCCCAAGGCGTCGCTGAACAAGTTCATAAACCCATCTGCGGTCCGGCCTTTAACGCCGGCAACAAAGGCGTCAACCAACTGCGCCGACCATTCAGGTCCCAGCCCCTCGACAGGCTCTATCACTTGCGTCACCCGAGAGATAATTTCCTCTCTTCGCGCAGCGAGAACAGCCTCAACCGTCTCACCTTTGGCGCGCTTCTTGAGCACCTGGGAAACCTGCGGGGTCAACGCGGCCTGTGCCACCTCCGACGATACGCACCCACACGACTGACGCACGACGAGCCTTGCGGGGAGAGACACTTTATCAGGTACCCCACCCTCACCCGCCAGCAAGGCCAGCAGTATCTCGGCTGCCTTTCGTCCCTGCTGATACACCCCCGAAGATACGGTTGTCAAGGGAGGCACCTTATATCTGCTCGCCTCCTCGTCATCAAAGCCAACCACAGCTACGTCCTCGGGAACCCGCACGTCCCGCGCCTTTAGCACCTCCATCGCCGCCCAAGCCATAGAGTCGTCGGCCGTCGCCACGGCATCGAAATCAACACCGCGCGCATCAAGCAGCTTGGCAATCGCCTCTGCGCTGACCGCCGACTCGAAATTGCCAAAAAAGACCAGCTCCGGATCGAGAGGAATATCATGCTCGGCCAGGGCATCGACATAAGCGCGATATCGATCCTCGGCCTCTGGATGGCCCTCCGGCCCACGGATGAACACAATGCGCCTATAGCCATGAACCTCGATGAGATGGAGAATCACCTCCCGCATACCATCATAGTTGCTGGCCACGACGCTATGAACCCCCTCAAACGACAGGGCAACACTGACGAGGGGCAAAGGCTGATATTGCCTGCAAAAAGCCTCCATCTCTTCGAGCCTGGCATACTGGCCTATCCCCCCGCTCCAAATCACCAAGCCATCCACGCTCTCCGGGCCTAGCATGTCGTAGAGCGCATTAGCGTTGGCTTCAAAAGGCATGGGAGAATGCAGGGTGCCACCCACGAAGCAGATCAGGTTGACGCCCTGTTCCTGGGCCACATCGTTGACCCCTTGCCACACGGTCCAACTGACCGGATCGGTATCCTCACTGATCAGCAGGCCGATGGTGGGGCGCACACGCTTTTCGCCAGCCTCTTTTCTCAAACGATTACCGGGCATCTTTGAGTCGTCTCCTTGCCAATCACCGCAACGTCACAGGCGGTCAATATACCCTCAAAAGACATTATCCGCCATCCCCTCCACCATCATCCCCAGGCTCTGGAGGCGCGCTCAAATGCACAAAAGTGCCGGCCGTGCCGAGAGCAGCGGTCACGGTCTCTACGGTAGCCTTCATCAATGCGTCAATGTCGACAGAGCTCCGCATCGTGTCTGTGACCTCCCGTCTGACCTGCTCGCGGGCAACGCGGCGCTGCGCCTCATCCATCAAGCGCAAGTTCTCAACAGTCAGCGCGACCTGCTCAGCGACCGACTCCGCTAGAGCGATATCCTCGGTCGTCCAAGGCCGACGGCGGTTCGTTTCGTGCAGAGAGAGTGTACCGATGACCTGCTCGCGCAGCTTCAGAGGGACCGCCAACACTGTCTGAGGAGACACCGCCTCACCAATGGAATCCGCCGATGGGACGCTATCCGTAGCGACGGCACGCTCGTGCACCATTGCGGCAAGTCGAGCATCCCGCAGAAGCTCATCATCTCCAGGTTTTGTCCCCGGTTGAACGTATTCAACACCAGTCACCGGCCTTATGCTCAAGAACTCTTTCCAGGCCTGCCTCAGATAACGGTGCTGGGCTGCTTGTACCTCCTTCAGTGCGGCCTCGGTCTGAGCAAAAAGACGTGCATTGTCGAGCGCGACGGCCAATTGGTCGGCCATCGCCTCCAGAACGGCGATGACTTCCTCGCCAAAGATGCCCTCCTGAGTGCTCTGTACGCTCAATGCACCCAAAACACGCCCGCGAGAGCGCAGCGGCAGCGCTGCACCCGAACGCGTGTCCTGCAGAGGTGAGTCAGTGACCAGAGCCGCCGCCTCTGCACCCGATACGACGACAGACCGCCGCTCGGTGATGCACCGGCTGATGGTAGATGCCTCGTCGAGGGCTAGTTCGTAGCGCTGCGCCGACAACTGGCGCCCGATAGAGCCGGTCGCTGCCCTGAGTCTCACAAATCGACCGCCGGCCCTTTCACCGATCTCTTCGAGGAGAAACAACCCCGCGTAATGAACGCCCATACCACTGAACTCTTTCTGAATTTGGTTGACCACCTCGGCCGACAGCGCCTCCGGGTCCAGGATAGAGGAACAGGCATGGGCAACTGCGGCGTTCGCCCGCAACTGCTTGCTCGTTTCCTCCAACGCCTCCGTCTGCGCCTGCAACTGCAAGTTGGCCGCGCTTGCCTTGGTCAGAGCATCCACCCAGCCCTGGTTGAACGCCCACATAACCATCGCCAGGCCCACCACGCCGATCAAGAAATCAGGAGCGCCAAAGAGCCAGGGACTCGCCGAGTCGGAGGTAAAAGCGAAGAAGGCATAGGTCAATAGACTAACCCCGCCAGCCACGAAACCTGGCCATTGCCCCACCAGGACAAACGCCAATGCTGGCAGCAGCACCAACCAGATACGTCCACCTCCAACCAATCCTCCCTTCCAGAAAAGGTAAGCGCCCACAAGATAGACGAGCAACAGCAGAACCCCAGCGCGAATGCGATAACCCAGGCCGCGCCAGAGCCAGGCGATCAAGAGGACCGCCCAACCAGCGAGAAATGGGAACATGTCACGGCGCTCTAGCAGGTTAGCACCACTCTCTTCCAACCCAAGAAAATAGATGATCAAAATAGCCAAAAAGCCAAGTCCCGTTCCAGCCAGCAACATGTGACCCAGCAGCAGGGCGCGGCGACGTTGAAATTCACTTCTCCAGTCAAATACGGCTTGTTTTTGCATTTGCATTCCCCTGAACCACCTGCAACGATGGACTATTCCTGGTATCATCTCAATAATCCGGGGGCGGGGGGTATGAGGGCGGCTGCGCCGCCCTCATACCCCCCATCTTCCCCTACTTTTTGAAAAGATACTATTCCTGCTTGATTGCGTCAATGCCCAAGTCGATGGAAACGTGAGGCACCTGCATAGCCTGCGAGAGTTCCTGTGCGGCTATCTCCAGAGCCTGCTCCAAATCCACAGCACGGCGAATGTGATCGATCATCCGCCGGGCCTGTAACTCGCGCTCGGCCCGCTGTTGTGCTTTCCCCAGCAATTCGGCGCGTTCCAAGGCCACTGCCGCCTGATCGCTCAAGACCTCGTAAAGGCGCAGAGCAGCTTCATTGAAAGGACCGGGGGTGGCACGTATGACGACGACCTGGCCGATCACTCGTTCCCCAGAGCGCAATGGAATATTGACCAATGCCCGCGCTCCCGTCGCTTGAAAGACCACCCGAGCGCTGCGGGGCAGACGATCATCCTCATTCACATCAGCTACCGTCCACAAGGTGCTCACCATTTCAAGGGGAAAGGGGCTTTCCGCAATCGGGAGTCGCAGGCCAGCCTGGAACTGGGGCTCTCGATCTCGCCGCCACACACCCAGATACAGCAGAGCCTCTGGCTCGCCAGTGGGTGAGAACTCAAACTTGACCACGAGGCACCCATCGACCCCCGTTTCCCTCACCGAGGCGATGATGGCGTCGGCCACCTCCGTCCTCGTCGTCGCCGTGGTCAGGAGACGGCTGGTGCGGTAAACGGGGCTTGTCACCTCCAGCAACGCCCCCTCGTCGGCCATCCGCTGAGCATTCTGAATGGCGATAGCAACCTGGTCAGCCATGCCCTGCAGCGTGCGCACGTCATCTTGATCAAAGGCGGCCTCCTCCGTAGACTGAACGTTCAGCACGCCCAGCAACCGATCGCCAACCATGAGCGGCAAGGTCATCTCGGAACGCGTGTAGGGCAGAAGGGGATGTGCAAAGCGAACGGCGTCCTCACCTACATCCAACGCGATGCGAGGTTGGCGGTGAGCAGCCGTCCAGCCAACCATGCTAGTATCGCCCACGGCCAAGCGGTGCCCCTCTGACTTCATCTGCGCACCAGCCTCTCCGGTGGCCTCTCGTAGGATCGCCCATTGCCCTGTCTTATCTATGAGAAAGATGCCGACGTGATAGAAGCCAAACCGATCGCTGATCAACGCAATCGTCTGCTGAAGCAACTCGTCGATGTCAAAGATAGACGTGATCGCCCGACCGACCTCAGCGCTAGCCTCAAGTTGGATGGCCCGGCGCTGCGTGGCATAATTGGCTTCCTGCACTTGCCGGACGAGGAGCGTGCCCTGCAGTGCGCTTGAGAGCTGCCCTTGCAGCACATGGTAGACTATACCCTCTCGCGGCCCCAGCTCGAACAACACAAACCCCAGAGGGCGCTTCCGGAAGGCAAGGGGCTCGACCAGGAAGCTGTATCGCCGACCCTGGGGCCATACGTCCTGTGGCATTAGCTCTGGCACTCGGAAACGCTGCCCATCAGACTTCAGCTCGATACGCCCTCTCGGACGTGTCTTGTTCGCCTCATCGTAGGCCAGTACCAGCCGTGCCCACTCAAGAGACGACTGCGCGTCTTCGTACAGAGCTAGATAGCAACCGGGGATGTCCAGAGACGGCAGTTGGTCAGCCAGCACATTCACCAGTTGATCTATGTCGATCGTCGTGATCAACACGCTCTCGATCCCGCGCAGTGTCTCCAACCGCGCTCTAGTTTGCAACGCCTGGTACTCTTGCAGGCGCATCGCTGCCTGCCCAATTGCCACCCGCGCTTGCTGCCACAGATCTTGAGCCAGGGACAAAGCCTCGCCGTCGAGGTAGGGCAATGTGCAACGACGTAACGCAGAGAGTGTCCCCTGCAACACGACCATGGCGTCCTTCTCGGTCGCCGCCATTTGGCGCAGCGTGTCCTCCAACTCGTGCAAGAAAAGGCCCGTCGCGCTCAACGCCCCGTCCTTCAACACAGCCAGGAAAGCGTCCAGCAGATGTTCTGACCAATCAGGGTCCATGCGAGCACTCAGTGCATCTACCGCCTGGGCCATCTCGGCCAGGATATGTTCCCGGTGCGCAGCCAGGGCAGTCTCCCAGGTCTCGCTCGCTTTCTCCACCGGCCCAACCGCCGCCTGTACCACCGCTGGGTCCAGGCAGCCGCACGAGTGGCGTATCATTATCCTGGGAGGCACGAGGGTTTGCTCGGGCACTTGCTCGCCCGCCAACTGCATCAACAGGATCTCGGTAGCCCGCCTCCCCATCTCATACGCAGGGATCCTCGCCGTAGTCATCGGCGGCGTGTAACAGGACGACTCGGGTATATCGTCAAAACCCACTACGGCCACGTCTTTGGGCACCTGCACGCCCCGATCCTGAAGCATGTAAATCGCACCTTGCGCCATCGAATCGTTTGATGCTACCACAGCCTCAAAATCAGTGCCCGGCAGCAACCCCCGCTCATCTATCAACAAGAGAATGGCCTCACTGCCCCCTGCCCAAGTCAGATGTGGTGTGACGAGGTCGGGGTCGAGCGGAAGGTCGTGCTCGGCCAAGGCATCGACGTAGCCACGATACCGCTGCTCCACGGACCAGGTCTCCGGCCCGGCGACAAAGGCGATCCGGCGACAGCCATGCACCTTGATGAGGTGGCTTGTCAACTCCTTGGTGCTCCAATAAGAATCGGGGGCTAGGGCAGGGCATCCTTCATACAACCGCAGGACATTCACCATCGGCAGAGAAGGAAAGCGGTTACGGAAATCGGCGAACGCCTCCTCATTAGGCCACGGCTGATAGATGACCAGGCCATCTATGATTTGATCCAGCAGACCCAAGGAGGCCGGTCCTTCCTCTACAGGTATGCCATTTCTCTGGTACAGATACTGGCGAAAGCAAATCAGGTTAACGTCGCGTTCTCGGGCCACGTCGGTGACGCCGAGCAGCGCGTTTTGCCCGCCTATCTGGGTGATATCATCGACCACCAGCCCGATAGTGCGGCGCCCATCCTGCAAATCTATACGTGAAATATCGTTCATTTTCCCACTGCTATCCAATCTACACCTTCCTCCCCATCGCTCGACCCACTTGCGAGAACACAGTACCGGCTCAACCCTGATCCAGAGGCAACGAGAAGGTGAACGTCGATCCCTTGCCTACCTCGCTCTCCACCCAGATTCGGCCCCCATGCATCTCGACAAACTGCTTGCTCAGAGCCAAACCCAGCCCAGCACCATTGGGGCGACGCCCATTCTCCAAAGTACCCTGCTCAAACTGCTCAAAAATCCGCCCTTGATCCTCCTCCGGTATACCCATACCCGTATCGCTGATGCTGACCATCACCTGCCCCTCGGTGGGCCAGGCGCGCACGGTGATGGATCCCTGCTCGGTGAACTTGGCCGCGTTGGCCAAAAGCCTCAAAAGCACCTGGCGAATACGCGTCACATCACCTTGCACCTTGGGTATATCAGGATCGATCTCCTGGTACAGATCGACCTCTTTATCGCGCACCAGCGCACTGGTCGTCGCCATCACACTTTGAATCAGTTGGGCCAAATCCATCTCCTGGAACTCTAGCTCCATCAGGCCGGCCTCGATGTGAGAGATGTCCAGCAGATCGTTGATCAAACCCAACAAATGCTGACTATCCTGATAAACGATCTGCAAATCGCCTTGCTGCTGCTCCGTCAGAGGGCCACTGATCCCCTTCATCATCAATCGGGAAAATCCGAGAATGTTGGTCAGAGGCGTGCGCAGCTCGTGTGACATGTTAGCCAAGAAACGGCGCTTGGATCGATCCAACTCCTTCAACTGTTCGACTGCCTTTCGCTCCACATCATAGGCCCGGGCATTCTCCAGGGCAATCGTGATCTGGTGGGCGACGCTTTGCAGGACCGAAACGTCGTCCTGGTCTACGCCCTCCTCATCGGTGCTCTGGACATCGAGCACCCCCAGGACGCGATCTCCCAAGCGCAACGGCAACGCTACCTCCGAACTGACATACGATGTCGGAGGGCCGACCGTGATCGGGATCGGGTGAGTCTCCACCACCGTCTCCCCCTCCCGAAAGGCCTGTCCTACCGGTCCCGGTACGTCCACGGAGATCATTCCGTCGTGAAAAGGGCGCGCGTCGCCGGCATAGGCGCGCAGGTGTAGATGCTCCCCACCGTCGCTGGCCGTGTACACGGCAACGTGAGAGTAGACAAATCGGCTTCTGATGACTTGGACGACCTGTTCCAGCAATTGGTCAGAGTCGAGAATGGACGTGACCACCTGCCCTACCTCTACGCTGGCCTGCATCTGGATGGCCCGCCGCTGAATCTGATAGTTGGCGCTCTGCAGAAGCGCCGTGCGCTGGGCGACTTTGCCCTCCAAATCCTCGTACAGGGCCTTCAAATCCGCCGTCATGCGGTTGAACACGTAGGCCAGGATGCCAATTTCGTCCCGCGACTTGACCGGCACGTTCTGATCCAGATCGCCCTCTGCGACGTCGAGCGCCGATTTGGTCAGCCGCACAATGGGCTGCGTGATCTGCCGCGTCACGACCGCGGCAATGACGGCCGTGACCAACGCCACCACAAGCGAGGCACCGACGACGGTGGCCGTGACGCTGTCCGCTGTGGCAAAGGCCTCATCCTGGCTCTGCTCCATCGCCAACGCCAGCCCCAAATCCGGCATCCAGCGATAAACGCCTATCACGGGAGTGCCGGCATAGCTATCGTACAGCCCTTCCGCCCGCCCGCCGGCCAGAGCAATATCGATACCCGGGCTGGACACTTCCTGCCCCTGAGGCACTGCCATCCCGCTGGTATCTACAAGATAGATCTCTCCCGTTTCCCCAAGGTTGCTGGTCGCCTGCAACGCAGCGACCAAGTCGCTCAAAGAGAGCCGGCCGGCCAGCCAACCGATCGTCTGGCTATCCCGGTCGACGATGCGCTGAACGGCTACCAATCCCACGTCGGCATCCCCGTAGAACGACGTAGGCTGAAAAGCAACATCCTGGCTAGGTTCAAGCACGGGCATCTGCTCTGGCAGGGATTCCACACCCGTCGAACCGACAGAGATCAACACGTCACCTTCACTGTCAAGAACGGCCAGAGAACCAAAGGCCAGATCTTGCGCCAGCAGGGACTGCAATTGGAGATAAAGCGCGTCACGGGCAGCCGCCGTGTTATGCGCCGAGGCGATGGACTCAGATGTACCGGGGGGGGCAACCAGGGTATTCACATTCTCTCGGGTAACAGGCAGAACCGCCAAAAACGCCAAACTCGCAACGCGACGCTCGACCCATTGGTGGCCCTGCACCTCCACAGCAGCTAACTTGGCGGTGACTTCACGTTGAACATCCTGCCGCTCGCGCACCGTCGCATACCAACTGATGGCACTTAGCGGCACAATCGCCAGGATCAGGAAAGCGGTCAGCAGCGTCCTACCAAGCCCGCCACGCATACCGGTGGTCGGGAGCGGGGACTGTTCCATCGAACCTGACGCCAACATGGCTATTCACCTATCCCCTGCCTAGTCTATTCGGTTACCCTAGTTCCCAGATGGCCTCTCCTCGCAGAATACCACGCACTTGATTAGGGAAGCGGTCTGGATTAAGTGGCTTGCCGATGAACCCGTCGAAGCCAGCTTCGCGGGCGCGTTCCATGTTATCCATAGAGGCATCGGCAGTGACGGCCACGATGAGCGTATCCTTGAAGCGCGGATGATCCCGCAGCCTCTCCAGAATCTGATACCCATCCTCCTCCGGCAGAAAGATGTCCATCAAAACCAGATCGATGTTGGGGAGCGACTCGGCGAACTCTAACACCTGCCAACCGGAAGCTTTCCACTCACATTTCTTGACACCCAGATAGGCCAGCAAACGTGTGATGAGCACGAAATTCTGGAAATTGTCCTCTACGACGAGAATTGTAGCATCCCTTGGCTGTACACCCATCATCATCCCCGTGATATACGCCCTTTATCCAATGCCGTTTTGACCAACTCAGGCAGCTTATCCACATCGATGGGTTTTGGAATGAACCCATCACATCCTGCTGCCAAGGTACGCTCTTTATCGCCATGCATCACGTTAGCTGTGACGGCCAAAATGGGCACATCATCCAAGTTAGGCATGCTGCGCATACGCTTGGCCAAGTCATAACCATCGATCTCGGGAAGGTTTATGTCCAGTAGAATCAAATCGAATTGCTCCTGGGCAGCTATTTCCAGCCCAGAAGGACCATCCGGCGCTTCGGTGACCGTGTATCCCTCTGCCTCCAAAATGCGTCGGACCAGCATTCGGTTACCAGGATTGTCCTCGATGTAAAGAATGTGGTTATCACTCATCAATCAAGCGCTCCATATCCGGATATCAAGATGTAGATACGCACCCCAGTCCAAGGTGAACTGCGCGTGTCCCTATTATATCAGATTCTAATTCCCATGACAATCCTAGTGGGTTACAGATTAGTTACACTTCCCCACGTCGGAAATGGGGTTTACAGAGCAGTTGCCATGCTTGATTGGGCGCCCTCAATGACGAAAACACTTGCGCCGGATGACGTGGATTGGGAACGCCTGCATCTTGCAGGCATGCCGCCAAGATGGCGGCGCTACCAGTCACGTTATGAACGTGACGATGCCCGCAAGTGTCACGCTGCTAGCATGACCTACGAAAGGGTTTATTTTCGAGGCAGTCGCCATGTTCCGCCGGGACACCCTCAATGACGAAACCACTTGCGCCGGATGACGTGGATTGGGAACGCCTGCATCTTGCAGGCATGCCGCCAAGATGGCAGCGCTACCAGTTATTTTCGAGGCAGATTCAAAGCCCGGCACGTCTTTCCTTCCCCAGCAGGAAATCAGACACCTGCAACGACGCCAAACGAAACTTGCCCTCGCGTGACAATGCAGTTACAATTAGGAATCGCAGTCCCAAGCGACTCGCAACAGGGAGAGGATATGCAAACGATAAGTGAGGTCCTGCGCATCGCCTGGCAATCCATCAAAGCCCTCTGGGAAGACCTGCTCATCCTGATGCTGATGAACCTTGTCACCATAGCGCCCGTGATCCTAACACTGTTTTTCATCTACGAGATAGCCGCATCATTGGATGCCGGCAATCTCACACTGGCCGGCATTTTCGCAGCGCTAACACCGATCTCACTGATCCCACTTCCACCGGCGATGGCCGGGCTGTGGAGTGCCGCCAACCGAGTTGCCGATGATCTGGCGATCCACTGGAGCGACTACTTTGAAGGTTTCCGGCGCTACTTTTGGAAATCGCTGGGACTAGCACTGCTCAACATCCTTGTACTCACCATTCTACTCGTGAACGTCTGGTTCTATGCACCCAGCAATAATCCTTTCAATCTCGACTCGGGTATAAGCCTGATCATACAGATGTTTTTTCTGCTTCTGACAGCCTTTTGGCTCGTTTACCAGATGTACCCTATGGCGCTGATTTTGGAACAAGAGGATCAGCGACTGCGAATAGCGCTCCGCAATGCGGGGGGGCTTTTACTCACACGGCCTGGTTTCAGCATTTTGCTAGCGCTGGCGCTCGGTATCGTGATTGCCATCAGTACGTATCCCCTGGTAGTACCCTGGTTCCTACTCACACTGTCGTTCATCGCAGTCGTGTGCAACAAGGCTGTAAAACACCTGCTGATACCACACCGGGAGCGCGCGGCGCAAGAAGCTGAATTAGAAAAATCAGCGCAGGAAGAAGGAGAATCCACAGGCGAAGAACAGTCTGAGTAAGACTGCTAATCCTTACAACTGGAGTGAATCTATATGTCCGAAAAGTTACGTATCGTTCCCCTCGGCGGCCTGGGGGAAGTTGGAAAAAATATGATGTGTATCGAGTATGGCCGCAACATACTTGTCGTGGACGTAGGCATCATGTTTCCAGAGTCCGATATGCTGGGGATCGATTATATCATTCCCGACTGGAGCTATTTGCACGACAAAAAGGATCGCGTACGGGCCATCGTCATCACCCATGGACACGAGGACCACATCGGAGGCCTATCCCATTTCTTGGAGGAATTCAACGTACCCGTCTATGCCACCCGCCTGACGCGAGGCCTGGTCGAGGTCAAGTTGAAGCGCAATCACCTGATTGACCAAACGACGCTGCACACATTTGCCCCCGGCGAGGTGATCAAGATCGGTCCCTTCACCATAGAACCCTATCACGTATGCCATTCGATTCCCGACACCGTGGGGTTGGGTATTACGACGCCTGCGGGCCTGATCGTGCACAGCGGCGATTTCAAGTTCGACCACACGCCCGTAGACGGCTGGCCCACCGACTATGCCAAGCTGGCCGAATTCAGCGGCCGCGGGGTGTTGGCACTCCTATCCGATAGCACCAACGCCGACCAGCCCGGCAACACGCCCTCGGAGGCCGTGCTGAACGACGCGTTCCACCAGATTATGCGCGAGGCTCCGGGGCGAGTGATCGTGGCCACCTTCGCCTCGCTCATCTCGCGTGTCCAGCAAGTGGTGGAGGTAGCGGCGCGGCACGATCGCAAAATCGCCATAGCCGGCAGAAGCATGGTCGAAAATGCCAAGATGGCCAGCAAGCTGGGCTACCTCAAAATTCCCGCTGGTATGCTGATAAACTTGGAGGAGGTCAAGAAGCTGTCTCCGCGCAAGGTCGTCATCATGGCAACCGGTGCGCAGGGCGAACCGATGGCCGTTCTGGGCCGTCTGGCGTCTGGGCGGCATTCTTCTCTGTCCATTCAAGAAGGAGATACCGTGGTGCTCTCGTCACACACCATCCCCGGCAACGAGGAGGTGATTCACGGCGTCATCAACCGCCTCTTCCAGGCAGACGCCGACGTGTACTACGATCCCGTAGCGCCGGTGCACGTCTCCGGCCACGCCAGCCAAGAGGAGCAAAAGCTGCTGATCAACATCCTCAAGCCGCACTTCTTCGTTCCCATCCACGGCGAACTGCGCCACCTCAAGCAACACAGCAAAACGGCGCGCCAGGTAGGTATCCCACCCGAAAACATCGCCGTGGTCGAGAACGGCTACGTGCTCACCTTCAGCAAAGAGCAGCTAGAGATTGGGGAGCGCGTGCCCGGCGGCTACGTCTTTGTGGATGGCACACAAGTGGGCGAGATCGGGCCGGTGGTGATGCGCGAGCGAGAGGCGCTGGGGCAGAGTGGTTTCGTGACCGCCGTCCTGCCCTACTCGCGCCACAACGGCCAACTACTGGGCCAGCCACGAATCGTCACCCGGGGGTTCGTCTTTACCCCCGAGGCAGATGAACTGCTGACGAGAGCGCAGGACGTCGTCCGCTCGGCAGTGTCAGAGGCATCGGGGGCAAAACCCGGCGAGCTTGAGGAGAAAGTAGAGCTGGCGCTGTCCCGGTTCTTGTATCGAGAGACCCAGCGCCATCCCGTCGTCGTGGTGACAGCGATCGAGGTTTAGTGAAGGTGCTCGCGTAGAGGCGGATTGGCAATCCCCCCCCGTATCCGTGTTCAGAGCATGCGCTCTACGCCGTTCGCTGAGTGGCAGACATAGATATCGGGCAGGCGGTCGAAGGCCGATTCGTAGGCCGCCGCGACGTGAGCCTCGAAATCGGACACGGCACCTTCGGCGACCAGGGCGACGGTGCATCCCCCGAATCCAGCGCCGGTTAGCCGCGCACCGTAGCAGCCCGCCACATCCCAGGCCGCCTCGGCCAGCACGTCCAACTCTGGAGAGCTCACCTCATAATCGTCGCGCAGGCTGATGTGACAGGCCTTCATCAACGCGCCCACCGTGGCCACATCCCCTTCACGGAGCGCCTCCGCGGCCTGCAACACCCGCTCGTTATCGGCGACGATGTGGCGGGCACGCCGGGAGACGGTCTCAGATAGATGCTCCTTGAATCGCTCCAGGTTGCTCGAGCTGACGTCACGCAGGGCGTGGATACCGGACAGGTACTCGCTCAAGACGCTGACCGCCTCTTCACACTGGGCGCGGCGCACGTTGTACTCTGAAGAGGCCAAACTCCGCCGCACCTTGGTATCCGCCACCACGATGACCACGTCCCTGGGCAAGGGCACCAACTCCGATTCCAGCGTGCGGCAGTCCAGCAACCGCGCGTATCCCTCTGCGCCCAAGGCACTCGCCATCTGATCCAGGATGCCGCAGTTGACCCCCACGTAGACGTTCTCCGCCCGCTGGCAGAGCAGGGCCAACTCGCGCCGGTCGCGCTCGAAACCGGATAGCACCTGCCAGGTGTAGGCAAAGGCCACCTCTATCGCCGCAGAAGAGGACAACCCCGACCCAACCGGCACGCTGGAGGACAGTACGGCCTCCAGCCCCGTTAATTCCAGGCCGTCATCCTGCAGCGCCCAGGCGACGCCACACGGATAGTCGGCCCATTCGCCACTGGAGGGAGGAATGCTGTCGAGGGAGAACGCGGCGTCCTTGTCCAGATCGAGCGCGCAAAGGCGAACCTCGCTCCCGGCGACCGGAGAAGCCGTAATCCAAGCCGCGCGATCAAGCGCCACCGGCAGGACGTACCCATCGTTGTAATCCGTATGCCCGCCCAGCAGATTGGCGCGCCCGGGAGCGCGAACCACGACTTTGGGCCGGCGCCCGAAACGATCCTGAAAAGCGGCTATGACTTTACTCTGCATCGGTCGTCATCCACCCAGATATCTGAACCTCAAGCGCCCATTTTATCACAAAAGGCCCGGATACACGAATCCCAATCGTTAGCCGTCCGCCGGTGAGTCTTCCAAGGCGACGACGTCAGGCACGAGCCCCATGTCGCCCAGCGCCGCCACGAGCCGTGGCCAATCCTTCTCCTGCACCAAAGCTGCCGCCGGCCCGATCTGCTCGCGAATCAGGCGGCGTGCGGACGGAGAAGCCAAGACCCACGCCATCAACTCCTCGCTGGCGAGCCGCAGCACGATCACCCGCTCCAATCGCGCCTCGGCCCCACGCGCGTCCCAGCGCGTCAGCGCCGCCTCAATCGAACGGGGAACGGGCGCATCGATCGCCTGCCCCAAGAACTCGAGCACGCGGGCCACGGAAATGCCCTGCTGCCGCGCGCGATCCAACGAAGCGGGAGTAAGGCGGTAGATGAATTCAAAGGCGCCTCCCTCTTTCAATAGCGGAGAGGCCACCCAATTGGCGACGCGGGCCAACTGGAAACGGTCGTAGCGTCGAGCCGGGGGGACGAGCACGCGAAAATCGCGGCGCAGGGTCAGAGGCGCCAGCGCCGGCTCGGGCGGAGAAGCGACCAGGCCAAGGAACACCGCGCCGATCAACGTCAGGCGGAAAGCTGTGCAGGGCTCGCCGGGTCTGTGTGACCCGAGATTGAACAACCCCAACCAAGCCAGCGGTCCAGTGACCAGATAGCGGATCAGCGCGCCCTCGACCGCGTCCCAGCTTTCAAAGCCGGAAAGGTACAAATCGGTAGTCGCGTCTCGTATGTACCAGGTCATATAGTCGCCATCGGGCCGCTGAAAGTCAGGCGTGGCCTGCTTAACCGCGCCGACAAAATCGTCGAGTTTGTACCACGTGCCCGGCGTGCACGCCCTCAGGTGACGCAAGATCGCCTTCCGCGCCAGGAGCGGATCGTTCCGCCACCCGCCGGTATCCTCTGGGACCAGCCTCGGCACGTGAAACAGGTCGTTCCAGCTTGGATCGTCCCGCCAGGCCTCGGCCAGCGCGCGCCGCTGTTGGTCAGATGAGGATTGCAGCCAGGTCGTCACGGGGCCGGGGTCGGGGCGCAGATGGCCCGAATCGACCACGCGTAGCCACTCACGGCCCCGCACCAGGTGATGCACCAGGGCCAGTCGGGCCGGGTCTGGATCGCGCAGGCGACGCATCAGCAGGGACTCGTGGTGAGCGGGCCAGCCACCACCGGCCTGCGGGCGCACGCGCTCGTTCTGCAGATACGCCAGCAGCGTGCAGACATCGTCGAGCAATGCGTCGCCGGCCGCGCGCACGGCAGTAGGCTCGGGAGCAGGTTCCAGGACGACGGCAGCGGACGGGGCAGGAGCGGCCATCAGGTACGCGCGCAGCTCCGGGGGAACAAAGATAGCCTCATAGGTTCCCTCGGGACCCTGCTCGAAGGCGCGCGAGATTAAGCCCCGATACCACAATCCCTCGACGGGAGAGACTGGCTCCCGCCAGGGCTGCTCCCGATCCATGCGGGCCGGTCCCATGGCGCGTATCTCGCCCCACTCGCGGGCAAAGACCTTTAGCGGCATCTGCCCGCCGGCAGCGAGCAACGCCTCCAGCGCCCGGCGCTCGTCATCAGGGAGTGCTTCCCAGGCAGCGGCGACGGCCTCCGGCGCGACCATCGCCTCGGCCAATTGGGCAGCGACATCGCGCTGGCGGCGGGCCGTCAGTTCCACGTCCCAGAAACGCGCGACGACGCGCAGCCGGATCAGGTCGGTATCCAGCAAACACTGTTGCAGCGTGCGCATGATGAGGCTATTATAGCCCCACAGAAATGAGACGGCAACTCTGCCGTGCAACGCAACCCCGCGAGGTTGCGTATTTATGGTTAGGGGCTATAATCAACAAGGTTAAACCGGTAGCCTGGTCCCTTGCGGATGGGACTGAGGCCGCAGCTTATTGAGGAGGAAAGGAATGAGCGAAGGCCGAAATTCGGATCGACAGCCTAAGCAACTCCAGTCACCTATCTCCGATAAGGACACGGGGTCGATTCTCAGTTGGATCACCGACCTGGTGCGTCAAGGCCGCCTCGCCTGGCGGCTGTTTTGGGACAGCCGCGTGCCTTTCTGGACCAAGCTGATCCCACCGGCGATGTTGCTATACATCTTCTCGCCCGCAGATTTCATCCCCGATGTGGCCCTGGGCCTGGGCCAATTGGACGACCTGGCAATACTGCTGATCGGCACGAAGCTTTTCATCGAGTTGGCCCCAACCGACATCGTGCGCGAGCACTTGGCCGCATTGGGAGCACGCATCCAAGAGTGGCGCGTGCAGGAAGGAGAAAAAGAGCTACCCCCGATGGTCGAGGGGGAGTACGAGGTCATGGAGATAGAGGAGGGGAAAGAGGGGGAAATAGTAGGAGCGGGGGAAGCCGAGGAGGCGGAAATAGTAGACGCGGTAGAAGACGAGGCGTAGCTGCCTGCGCCACTTTGCACCAATCGGCTCACCTTGCGTTTCGCTTTCCCGCGTGGCCGTGACCACCACAGACCGACGAGCTTACCACGGCCCACCCCGAGCGCAGCCTCCGCTTCACAACTCCATTTCAGCCCCTCCGATAGGCCAATGGAATGATCAAACGCTCATAAATGCAACACCACAGAGAACACGGGGGAATAAAAGTAACTCCGCGCTCTCGGAGGTTCCTGTGCCCTAATTGCAATTACAAAACATCAAGTAACGATCTCTGGCCCTGCAGCGATAGGAAAGGTGGCATAGAAAGAACTGCCTTTCTCGGCTCCGCTCTCACACCAGACACGCCCGCCGTGCAGCTCGACCAGCGAGCAGGCCACACACAACTTTAGGTTCGCGACGTCGGCTTCGATCAGCCCAAGCCCACCCTGGGAGAGATACTTGGCCATCTCTGCCATCTCTTGGGCCCCCCTGGCTGGGCCAGCGTCCGTGACCGCAAGTTGCAAAAAGTCCTTTTCCACAGCACGCGCTACACTGGCACTGATCACACCCCCGTCAGGTGTGCGCTCGCAAGCACTGCCCAACAGGGTATCCACGACCCGCATAGTTCTCCCCACATCACACAATGCAAGCGGCAGACCAGAAGGGGCATCCAATTCTAGACGCTGAGCTTTGACCTTCAAATGAGGCTCAATGCTGTCGGCCACAGCCCGCACCAACGACGACAGGTCGGTCGGCTGCACATCCAGGCTGACCCGCCCGGCCTCGATTTGCGCCACGGCGAGCAAGTTGTTGGTGACGACCCGGAGACGCCGCGCGCTCTCGTTGACCACCTCCAAGGGCTTGCGCTGGTCCTCAGAGATAGGCCCGAATTCCTCGTTCAACAACATCTCCAGGTACCCGACGATCGTGGTCAACGGCGTGCGCAACTCGTGGGCCGCTGCCGAGAAGAACCGCGCCTTTATCTCGGTCAATTGCGGTTCAGCATTGGCGACGGTAGTTCTGAGATCCTGCCGAGTCAGAAGCAACTGCCGGTCTATCATTTCCATTGTGTAGTCTCTCCACCAGACAAGCTAAAATCTATGCGAAAAATGCACGTTAGCCCCTCCTGGGCGGGCACAAGGCCCTATGCGACAGGTCCTTTCGGATGGGTTCTTGACAAGCCGGGCAGAATTCCGTGAACCTGCCCAACGGCCCAATTGTATTCTAACAGGGGAACATTACGATAGAAATTACGGGGAGGATCAGCGCTTGGGCTCGAACCGGTAGCCCAGGCCACGCTCGGTGACCACGTAACGCGGCTTGCTGGGGTTTGCCTCTATCTTTTGGCGCAGGCGGTGTACGTGGACGCGCAGTGTGTCCTCGAACACCGCCTCCAGCGGCCACAGGCGGCGCAGAAGAAAATCGGTGGTGACCGTGCGACCGGCGTTACGCATGAGGATATAGAGAATCTTGGTCTCGGTCGGCGTGAGGTCTATCGACTGCCCGTCGCTGACGGCCTGTTGATGGGCAAAATCCACTCCAAAGCGGTCATCCACCTGCGTGACCGGCTCGAGCGTGTAAGCAAAATCACCGATGCGGCGCAGCACCCGCTGCACGCGGGCCAGCAGCTCACGCGGGCTGAAGGGCTTGATGATATAGTCCTCGGCAAAGCGCTCGATGCCCTGGATGACCATGTCCTCGTCGTCCACGGCCGTCAGCATGACCACCGGCAGGTCGCTGAACTCTTGCACAGCCTCACAGAACTCGAAGCCGTTCATGCCGGGCATCATGATATCCACGATGGCCAGGTGAGGCAGCCCGTGCCGGGCGATGATGTCCAGGGCCTCTTGGCCAGAGGCAGCAGTACGCACCTCAAAGCCAGCGTGGTCGAGCTTGAGTTCGACCAAGCGCCGGATCTTGGGATCGTCGTCCACCACCAGGATGTGCTGGATTTCAATTGCCGAGGATATGACCATCGTGCCCTCCATATTAAGTATAGCGTAACTTGCGCAGGAGTCAAAAGTTCCACGCGGCCAATTCTGCGTGTCTGTTCAAAATTTGGGAACGTGTCAAGAATTTCCCACTGGGGCTTGAAAACTCACTTTTTGGTGCATCTCGCCCCACTTTGACGCTATACAGGACATTATTTAGGGCTGGCGCCCCACCAACAACCTCTTTCACCATTCGTTGAACAGTCACAATTCTGCATTTCGTTTGACAGATTGCTGGGCCTGTGGTATCATTGGCAGTCGAGTTTTAGCACTCTGATATAGAGAGTGCTAAACGGCTGTAAAGGGTGGAAAATGGACGAGCTGACACCGCGCCAACGGACAATTCTAGGCCTGGTCGTGCGGGAATACGTAGAGACCGCATCCCCGGTCAGTTCCCGCATGCTGGTCGAAAACTATGGCCTCGACGTGAGCACGGCCACCGTGCGCAACGAGTTGGCCCAGTTGGAGGAGTTGGGCTACCTCACCCACCCCCACACGTCCGCCGGGCGCGTCCCGACGGACAAGGGCTACCGCCGCTTTGTCACACGGCTGCTGGGAGGGGTGGAACTGCCCCTGCAGGAGCGGCGCACCATCGCCCATCAGTTTTACCAGGCACGCCAAGACCTGGAACAGTGGATGCCGCTGGCAGCCTCCGTGCTGGCCCGCACGGCTCGCGGAGCCGCCCTGGTAACCGCCCCCCAGGCCACCAAGTCGCGCTACAAGCACCTGCAACTGATCTCCACCCAAGGACAGACCGTATTGCTGGTGATGGTGCTGCGCGGCGGCATGGTCAAGCAGCAGATGTTGGCTCTGACCGAGCCGTTCAGCCAGGAGGCGCTCAACGAGGCCAGCGATAGACTCAATCAATTGTTGAATGGATTGACTGCCGGCGAGATCGCGACGCGCGTCGGCGAATTGCCCGCCTTCGAAGCCGACGTCGCCGGCATCGTCGTGGACACCCTGCGTCGCGCCAATGCACAGACCGCCGGAACGGTCTATCGCGATGGGCTGAGCAAGGTATTGCAGCAACCCGAGTTCGCGGAAGGCGACCAGGCCCAGGGGTTGGTCAGGGTGATGGAGGAACACAGCTTCCTCGAAGCGGTGCTGGCCGACGCGCTAAGCCCCGAGGTCGGCAGCGTGCGCGTGCTCATCGGCGGCGAGGGACGCTGGAACGAGCTCCAGGCCTGCAGCCTGGTGCTGGCACGCTACGGCGTGACCGGGCTCATCACCGGAGCGCTGGGGGTCTTGGGCCCCACCCGCATGTCCTACGGCCGCGCCATCTCGACCGTGCGTTACGTCGCAGGGCTGCTATCCGATTTGGTATACGATACATACGTGGAATCATAAGCCTTAATAGCAACAAGGAGGTCAGGGTGCCAAAGAAGAAAACCGAGGCAAAACCAAAGGACGACGAAAAGGAAATGGAATCACCTGAGGTTGAGGAGCAAGAACAACCCCAAGAGGAACGAGAGGAACGAGACGAACTGGAAGAACTGAAATCGGAGCTAGAAGAAACCCAGGCTCAAGCGGCCGAGTATCTCGACGGCTGGCAGCGAGCCCAGGCCGAGTTCTCCAACTACAAGAAGCGCCAGGAGGCAGAGCGGAGGCAGATGTGGGCGCGCGCGACCGCGGACGTATTGCGCAAGATCCTCCCCGTGGTGGACGACTTTGAGCGGGCGCTGGCGACCATGCCCGACGACCTGAAACAATTGACCTGGTGCGAGGGCGTTTTTCTGATCAAGGCCAAACTAGACGCCATCCTCGACTCTGAGGGGGTCAAACCCATCGATACCGGTGGGCAGACGTTCGATCCCGTCTATCACGAGGCGGTGACGTACGAGGAGGCCGAAGGCTACGAAGAGGGTCAAATCATCGGCGAGGTGCAGCGAGGGTACATACTCGACGAGCGCGTGTTGCGCCCCGCGTTGGTACGGGTGGCCAAGGCGCCAACTTCGGTCGAGGAAGACGACAACATAGTCGAGGACAAGGAGGAATAAATACAATGGGCAAAATCATCGGTATCGATCTGGGTACGACCAACTCTGTCTGCTCGGTGATGCAAGGTGGCGAACCCACCGTCATCCCCAGCGCCGAGGGGGGACGCCTGTTTCCGTCGGTCGTGGCCATAAAGGGGGACGAGCGAATGGTCGGGCAAGTGGCCAAGCGCCAGGCCGTCGTCAACCCCGAAAACACCATCTTTTCCATCAAGCGCTTTATGGGCCGCAAGTTCGATGACCCCGATGTGCAACGGGCGACCAAGCTGGTC
Source organism: uncultured Anaerolineales bacterium (assembly GCA_964551295.1). Lineage (GTDB taxonomy): Bacteria > Chloroflexota > Anaerolineae > B4-G1 > B4-G1 > JAFGED01. Next base: position 58,192 of record CAZKDJ010000005.1, read on the forward strand.
CCCTACAAGGTCACAGCGGCCACCAACGGGGACGTGCGGGTGTGGATGGGGGATAAGGAATACAGCCCGCCGGAAATCTCGGCCATGATTCTGCAAAAGATCAAGGCCGACGCCGAGGCTTATCTGGGAGAGGAGGTCACCCAGGCCGTGATCACCGTGCCGGCCTACTTTAACGACAGCCAACGCCAGGCCACCAAGGACGCCGGTCGCATCGCCGGCCTGGACGTACTGCGCATCATCAACGAGCCGACCGCTTCCTCGCTGGCCTACGGGCTGGACAAGAAGAAGGACGAGACCATCGCCGTCTTTGACCTGGGCGGCGGCACATTCGATATCTCCATCCTTGACGTCGGCGATGGCGTGTTCGAGGTGCGCTCGACCAACGGCGACACCTTCCTGGGCGGCGACGACTGGGATCAGTGCGTCATCGACCACATTGCCGACGAGTTCAAAAAGGACCAGGGTATCGACCTGCGCGGCGACCGCCAGGCACTCCAGCGGCTGAAGGAGGCGTGCGAAAAGGCCAAGGTCGAGCTGAGCACGGTGATGGAGACCGAGATCAACCTGCCCTTCGTCACCGCCGACGCCAGCGGCCCCAAGCACCTGCAGATGAAGCTGACGCGGGCCAAGCTGGAGCAACTGACCGAGGATCTGATCGAGCGCACCATCGA